>NZ_NHML01000109.1:0-12262 GCF_002165735.1 Rhodococcus sp. NCIMB 12038 | reverse complement strand
GCCCAGACCGACTTCGCCCTGGGCGCCGGGGTGCTCCAGCACACCGCGAGCCTGATCGAGCAGTTCGTCGTCCCCGTCGAATACGACGACGAGCAGAGCTTCATCCGCATCGAGAAGATGCCCCGCGGGGTCGCGGCGGCGATCGTGCCGTGGAACATGCCGATCGTGCTGGCCATGATGAAGCTCGCCCCGGCGCTGGCCACCGGCAACACCCTGGTGCTCAAGCCCTCCCCGTTCGCCTCCGCCGCGCTCACCATCGCCATACAGCGGATGGCCGAGGTCCTTCCCACCGGAGTGATCAATGTCGTCCACGGCGACGGCGACGTCGGACAGGCGTTGACCACTCACCCGCTGGTACGCAAGATCGGCTTCACCGGCGGCACCGCGACCGCCAGCCAGGTGATGGCCGCGGCCGCAGGGTCGATCAAGAACATCACCCTGGAGCTGGGCGGCAACGACCCGGCGATCGTGCTTGACGACGCCGACCTCGAGGCGACCCTGGACCGGATGCTCACCGGCGTGTTCACCCGGTCGGGACAGATCTGCTTCGCCGTCAAGCGGATCTACGTGCCGCGGGCCCTGCACGATCGCTTCGTGGATGCCCTGATCACCCGGGTGGGCGACTATGTGGTCGGACACGGGCTGGACGAGGGTGTGAGTTTCGGGCCCCTGGCCACCCAGAACCAGTACGAGAAGGTGCGCGGATTCATCGAGACAGCCAAGGCCTCCGGCGCCGAAGTCGTGGAGCTGGGCCGCCTGGCCGAGGGCCTGGACGCGGCAGAGGGCTACTACGTGCTGCCGCACGTGGTGCGCGACGTGGAGCACGGTTCGGAGATCTGCGGCTGCGAGCAGTTCGGCACGATCATCCCGGTGATCGCCTACGACGACGAGGAGCAGGTGATCGCCTGGGCCAACGACAGCGAGTACGGACTCGGTTCCTCGATCTGGACCGCGGACCCTGAGCGTGGCCTGGCGATGGCCTCCCGCATCGAGGCCGGCAGCACATTCGTCAACACCCACTCCTTCGAGTCCCTGGACCTACGGATGCCCTTCGGCGGAATCAAGCAGTCCGGCATCGGCCGCGAGTTCGGCGAGGCCGGCATGGCCGAGTACGTCGAGGAGCACGCCATCCGCCTCCTCAAATAGCGAACAGGCCCCGATCCCTCACGCGGATCGGGGCTTCCGCACCACTCACCACCGCGACCGAACCGGGACACCGAGTTCCCCACAAAGCGGATAATCATGCCTAGTCCCCTCCGGATACAACAACGTCGTTGTCCCTACGAAGTGTTGGTGGCGACCGTGCAGAACTCTCACATCCATCTCCCACCCGTCGCAGGACGCGCAGGCTGGATCACCCGCCTGACGCCTAGTCCCACATGGGCGGGGGAAAGCGTCCTGTTCTCTGAGTCTGTTGCTCGGGCCGAGGCAGTGCTCGATATCACAGCCTGTCAGTGGGCGGCCGAGCTGGCGACGAGGAACGCCGATCACATCACTGACGCCCTCCCGGAGTTCGGGGGCGGCAAACGGGCTGTCGAAGTGCTGCGACTGGGGATCGAGTCTCTCATCGTCCGTGTGCTGTTCCGCCTGCGGGACATGGATCCGGAGATGATCATGACTGCGGAAGCGGCCGCCAGTATCCGTGAGATGGTCCGCCGAGGGATCTCCTACGAACGCATTCTTCGTGCCCTGCACATGACCCAGGCAGATCTCACTGATGCCCTCTACCGTGACTGTCGAAAGGTCGTCCCGTCGGTGCTCCTAGGTGAGCAGATGGCTTTCATCTCCGCGGAACTCTTCGGCTTCTTCGACCGGTTCGGCCACGAATTGGCCGAGACCTACCGAGAAGAGCGGGGGGCATGGGAACGCAGTGGAGACGTCACCCGCGCGGAGATCGCCCGCAATCTGCTCGAAGGCGACATGACGCCCGGTCAGATGGAGGAGAGGACGGGATACCGCATCGCCGAACGCCACCACGTGGCGCTGATCCTCGGCTCCACCGCCCCAATTGTCCATGACCGAGGCGAGGAACTCACCGGGCAAGCTCACATGATCTTGGGCTCTTTCGGATGTACGGCCCAGTTCATGGCCCCCGGGGGATTTGGTCGTCTGTGGGCCTGGGGCAGTGTCGCCGACTCTGCCGATCTGAGACTGACCCGTCCACCGGTCGGATCCGAAATCCTCCTGGTGGCCGGCAGCATCGGAGATGGTGTGCAGGGCTTCCGGTCCAGTCATGCCGAGGCGCTCGCGACCATGCGGCTCGCGACCCTGCGCGAACCCGTGATTTCGGACAGTCTCCTGTACTCCGAAGTCGAGGTCCCGGCCCTGATGAGCCAGGATCTCGATGCCCTCAGGCGTTTCGTGCATCGCCACCTCGGGGCACTGGCCGAGGACTCGGCCTACACTGCGGAACTACGGGTCAGCCTGCTGCAATACCTCAACACCGAACGCAGCCTTGTGCACACGGCCAAGCGCCTGCACGTGGCCCGGAACACGGTCACGTACCGTGTCCGACGGGCCGAAGCAATTTTGGGACGACCGATCGGAGCCGATCACCATGCACTGCACACGGCCTTGATCGTCAGCGATCTTCTGGGAGCCGTGATCCTCGAGCCCAACAAGAGCACGCGCTGAGGCCCGCTCACCGTCCTGCGACGATGCCCTCGAACGCCCACATCCGCTTCCCGGCTCACTACCTGCCCGACCCGGTTCCGGCCGAGGAAGGAACCTCGGCAACTATCAAGGGCGAGCAGTTCGACCACCGCCTTGGTGCGGGTCGACGAGGGAAGCGTCGGCCCGCACCTCTTTTTCATTGGCCAGCGATCCGTGCCGATAAGGGATCGGCGGATTCTGGCGGTCATCGCAACAGCAGTCGTTCCATCTCTTCGATGGGTGTGCGAAATTCTAGCCGTTTCCGGGGACGCTCATTGAGTTGCCGTGAGACCCACTCCAGGTCCGCTTTCGAGTGCACACTCAGGTCCGAACCTTTGGGGAAGTACTGACGAGGAATGCCGTTCGTATTCTCGTTGGTCCCGCGCTGCCAGGGTGCGTGTGGATCACAGAAGTAGATGTCGATCCCGGTGGCCGCGCTGACGCTCTTCCAGTCCCGCATCTCCGAACCCTGATCCCACGTCAAGGTCCGGCGCAGGCTCGTGGGCAGCGTCTCGAGCTGCTCGGTCAACGCGGGCGCGGTCTGCTCGGGCTTGTATCCGTCGGGCAGATGAACGAGCATGACGGTGCCGGTCGAACGTTCGACGAGTGTGCCGATCGGCTCAGATTCCGTTTGCCGACAATGAGATCACCCTCCCAACGACCCGGTACTGCACGGTCTTTCACGTCTTTGGGGCGGTCCGCGATGTTGGCCATGTCGGGGATCCGATTCTTGCGCTGGCCGGCCTTCCGACTGGGTCGGCGCAGCCCACGTCCGGTCCGCAACGATCGAGTGAGGGTGTGTTCGAGTCCGCCGCGGGAGGGTTGGTAGATGGTCTCGGTGCTCACCTGCATCTGTGGATCGTCGGGGAAATCGAGTCGGAGGCGGCCCGCGATCTGCTCGGGTGAATGGCGCTCGGTCAGGGATTTCTCGACCGTCTCGCGCAGCGACGGGTTGGTCGCGAGCTTGGACGGCTTGGGCCGCGAGGCCCGATGGTAGGCGGCTGCGTGAGCCGATCTGGCTCGGTACCGCCCGGACGGCTCACGATTGCGGGCGATCTCGCGTGAGATCGTCGACGGACTCCGGTTCAGGGCTTTCGCGATGTCACGAAGCGTGTGACCTGCGGCGATGCCGATGGCGATCTCTTCCCGTTCCGCGAACGTCAAACACCGGCCCTTGAGGTTGCGGCCACGCCGGGGACGCACCCCACCGCATGCCGCAAGCCACCGAGCACCCTGTTTGCGATACGAGCCGGCCGCCTCGGCCGCGCCCGTGATGAACTCACCCGCGGCCATCCCCGACCAGAACGTCTGAAAGATCTCCGGAACCATCCGATGAGAATATTTCGCCATGTGCAACACCCTTTGATCAGTGGTGTTGCGATCACCGCACGAACCCAAGGATCTGGTAACGGGCAGGCGGCCAGTATTCTCGCGAGTCACCCGGAATCACCGACACCAGCCTGACCGATCAGCCCTACCGGGCCACTTCAGGCACTCACGGTGTTCTCGTTGGTGCCGCGCTGCCACTGACTTCCAGGGTCGGCGCAGTAGATGCCTTCGTGCAAGGTGGTAAGCGAATCATGACGGGCCATATCGCTGCCCTGGTCCCAGCTCAGGGTGCGCCGCGCGATCGGCGGCAGGTCACCGAACTGTGGCGGCCAAGGCCGCTGCGAAGTCCTCACCCCTACGGCGATCGGGCACATGCACCAGGCGGACGAAACGGTGGCCCGGCAGACCAGCGTGCCGATTGCTGATAGCCCGTGGCGGCCGACGATGAGGCCGCCTTCGAAGTCGCCAATTCCGCTTGCGGGCTGATGCCTCGGCGGGGTGTTCGTCGATCATTCGGCAGTGTGCAGCGAACCGGGGACGGCGGCTACGGGCACTGCGACGTCGCACCCCTCGTCCCGTGCGCAGGTTCTTCGTCAATGTTCTTGATAAATCGCCGTTTCCGCCGTAGTGCAGGCCTTGATAGATCGTTTCGGGCGAAGATGCTGCGCCGGTGACGACGCGCCTGCTCCCGAGCTCGCGAGTGTCCCAGACCGGCGGCGTACTTCCCGTCGTCGCCGGCGCACATATTTCGACCAACTCCCGCGAGATCGTCGACGGCACCCGATTCAGGCGTCGACCGATCTCACGAACACCGCACCCCTGGGCACGCAGGTTGGCGATTCGCTCGCGCTCCAACAATGACAGGTAGTTTCCGGACTGGGAATCCTCAGGCAGCACCGTCCGGAGCAACCCACCTCGCTGGCCTCGCCTCAAATAGCCGGTGGTGTGCGCGATCCCCAGTCGTGGACAGGTTTCTCCGGTGCCGAATGCCCGAGGTGCGGGAGCATGAGGGCGTGCTGTGGAAGGCGCACACCGACTTCGCACTCGCCCCGGAGCACACATCGAGCCTGATAGCAGCTCCTCGAGCCGGTGCGTATCGACGACGAAGAATGCACCATCTGCATCGAGAAACAGCCGCGGGGCGTTGTCACGGCGATCCTCCCGTCGTCAATATGAGCGACAGACGGGTGGTCCGGGCTGCACGTCTCCAGGTGTGGGAAGCGACGAAGAGAATTCCGCGGTGCGGCCTGAGAGCGCGGCCGTCGCCTGCATCTTGGCCTTGGAACAATCACGTGGTGGATGCGCTTGCCGCTCACTACGACAAACTATCCCTGCGCATCCCTGCGGGGTCAGGCTCCCAGCGGCGGGTGACGGTGCCCGCCTTCCGATATCTCACACCGCATACAGTGCCCCGCGTCGCGAGACGCAGTCAGGGGCGATCAACGGTCTCCTACCAGGAGCAGTGTCGGACGCGGCGCCGCGAACCTCCTGACGTACCACTGCTCCAGCAGCCCGCATTTGCGCATAGGCTGCCTACTGGGGTCTTACGACTGTGCCACTCGGGTCGCGGAGGGCGAAGATGGTGACGGCTTCCTCGACCGCAGGAAATCGCGAATCAGGTGCCAGCCGACTGAGCACGGCACGCGCAGTCCGAGCGAGATGATTGGCGATCAGTTCTGCCGACACGTCCGGATCAGTACCTAGAACAGCTGACAGTATCTGCTCGTGTTCGCGGTCTGCTGTGGTGAAGGACTCGGGAAACCAACGTTGATAGAGCCGTACGTAGCGCTCGCTGCGCTCGGCATACGAGCGAACCGTCCGCGCCACAGGGTTCACTACCTTGGACATACACGCAGAGTGAAAGTCGCGGTGCGCTTGAGCCCAGGACTCCATGTCGCCGGATTCCCTGCACCAACGCATACGTGACAGTGCCGCATGTGCCGTCGCGTTATCGTTCTCATCCAGTCGTCCGGTGCTGATGCGCACTCCCAACGATTCTAACGCGATGCGCGCCCCGTACAGCTGATCCAGCCCTTCGGCATCGAACATCCGAACCTGAGCAGCGTAGTTTAGGTCGGCGTCGATTAACCCTTCTTCTTGAAGCATTCGGAACGCTTCGCGTATCGGCGCCCTGCTGATTCCAAACTGACGGGCCAACTCTGCTTGCTTGAGTCGGGTTCCGGGAGGCAACACGTTGTTGATGATCAGGTCGCGTATGTGCCTGTGCACCACGAGGCTCGTCTGCCGACGGTCGGTGAAGACCGGAGGAGGGATATCGCTTATCGCCATCGGATTCCTTGAACCGATGCCATTTGGTTCCTTCCTCGAGGTTGTCCACGTGCTATAGCTCCGAGAGCGGCGTAAGCCTACTTGTGTCAACAGTCAGCGGCGGCAGTCGCTCCTTCTTGGCGAGTTTCCTTCCGAGGACTGATTTGGTCAAGTCCCAGGGGGTGTCGTGCGAATTGTCGCGCTACAGGTGCAGGTGGGTTCGTCATGGAGTGTAAACAGAGGCGCGGCTTGGATAATCGACGCATCGAGCGTAGGACCACCAGACCCGATGGTACCGCGCCACCTCGTTCACCGGCGAGTCACGCCCGCCGGTGAACGAGGATGCAGGGGCGACGACCCTGAGACACGGAGCCGCGGTTACCAGGCGCTGGGGCCGGCCCGCACGAGGCGCGGTCGACCGCCGAACGCCGATGGGCCGTCTGACCAGCCAATACCTCATCGATGCACGCTTCACCGGCAAGGTCGTTGCCTCGACACCAATATGTATCGGCATCGCACTGTGGAGCAAGCCGATCCCGAGACAAGTCGCAGTCGTCCGCTCAAATCATCTTCCGGTGAGGCGGCAGGTGCTGGACCGCCCAGTCTCCCCATCATCAGGATTGCCCACAGCCCACCTACAGGCCTCATCGCTGCAGAACCTCTCTGCTCACTGGGAGCCCGCAGGCGTAGCGAAACCTGATCCCACATGATCGACATCATGAGTCGGGGTCGATGTGACTCTTGACATAGCCCGGAAGTGTCGACACTATGGAGTCATCGGGCGCTCACGTCGCACGGGCCACACTATCCACTCGGGACGCATGCCCGAATTAGATTGCAAAAGAACCCCTTTCGATAGAAATCAGCGACGGGTCCTACCCGTACCCGTGAAGGAGCTTCAATGAGTACAGTCGGCGAAGGAATTCTCGCGAGACTTTATAAAGAACTCGACGCTGTTGGTGACGGCACCGGACAAGGCGTGATGAATCTTCTCGCGCCCAACCTCCGCTGGGAAATCTCGACTCCGACCGGGACAAGGAGCGGGTGCCATGCTGCATTTGCCGAGTTCCTGGCCCAACGCATCGCTCAATATTCATCCGCATCCAGTCATGATCTTCTCCACGTATCGCGGATCGGCAATATTGAGACTGCAGTAGGCGTGCTGACCGCGCACGGGGGCTCATCCGGCGAATCATTCATTGTTGCAACGACTATCGATTCGAAGAACCTGGTCGAGCGGCTAATCGTGCATCGCAGCAACACAGTCAGTTTCGAACCACAACGCCGTAACGGCCCCCACGCCCCGATAGCGGCTTCGCGCTGATTACACGCGAGACCTCGGAAGGATGGTCCATGCGCATCAAAAAATACTCTGTGGCAGCGGTCGTCGCTGCAATATCGGTTTCTCTCGCTGCCTGCGGGGGAGCCTCGGGATCGAAATCCACTGTCGATCACATCAGCATGGCCGTACAAGCCGGGCCAGGCAATCAGGCAGCCTTCGACCAGGCCGCCGGTGCGTTCGAACGGGAAACGGGAATCAAGGTAGATGTCGAGTACATCGGTGGTGACTATCGGTCCGTCATTACCGCACGACTTCGCTCCGGGAATGCGCCAGATCTCCTGCATTTGGTTCCCGGAAGTTCGGTTCCCAACAGCGTCTTGCCCTTGGCTGAAGCAGGATTCCTGGCTCCGGCCACTGATCATCAATGGGTAGGCAAGATCGCTCCGGACGTACGAAACCTGGTGTCGAAAGACGGTCAGGTGTTTGCTTGGCCATCCAGCGTTCAGGTCTCCGCGCTCTATTTAAATACAAAGATCTTCGCTGAACAAGGAATAGAACCACCGCAGACTTTTGCCGACCTTCTCTCTGCCTGCACCCGGCTCGACGCCAATGGGTTGGTCCCGGTCAGTTGGATCGGAATGCCCGTCACACGCAACGGAAGCCAGGCCACAACCATATCCGTGGCAACCGGAGCAGCCGACATTTCAGTCGTTGATGCAATCGCATCAGGGGCACAGACATTCCAAGACAGCCCACAGTGGCGCGAAACGCTCAACATGATCGTCGCCATGCGAGATGCGAAGTGCATGGGTGCCGACGGCGCCGTCGCGGACGATCAGCAGGCGATTGCCGACCTCAGCTCGGGGCGGAGTGCCATGACTATCAGCAACAGTCAGCAGATGGGGTCCTTCTCGGTGACCGACCCAGAGCGCGCCGGCAAGTTCCTTGCCTACCCATTTCCCGGACAGGACCGGGAACGCTCGTCTGTACTGGTAACCCCTTATGACGCTCTGGCGGTCAACTCGAAATCATCGGACGAGGTGAAAGAATCGGCGTTCAAGTTCATCCAGTTCGTAGCCAGTCCACAGCAGCAGGGAGCGATCGCGGAGAAGATCGGAAACTTATCTCCGGATCAAGTCACAAATGCGCAACTGCCCGACGAGATGGATCCATTGCGCCCGCTCTTCGAGGTCGGCGACATCACAGTCAATCCAGTGATGCGGTGGAGCCAAGCCATGTATCCAGAATTCTCCGCCGGTGTGCAGGGGCTCGTCACCAATCAGAGCGCACCGTCCGACATCCTGGCCACGCTGGACCGAGCAGAAGGCAAATAGTCCGCCCGACTCACAACGCTTGGAGAACAACTTATGAAGTTCGGTCTCTACCTCAATCCCCAGACAGATGGACCCGGCACCGATCGCGCGATCCTCGAATCGGTCACTTCCGCCGCAATCATGGCGGACAGGGCTGGTTTCGACGCCATCTGGCTCACCGAACACCACTTCACGAACTACAACACCTATGGTGATCCCTTCGTCTTCGGCGCCAGCCTCGCCCCCCAATTGAAGCAGGCGTGGGTAGTGCTCACGGTCGCGACATTGGCGTTGCACAACCCGATCAGGTTCGCCGAGCAGGCCAACCTGCTGGACCAGTTGCTCAAGGGACGGTTCATTGCCGGTTACGGCGCCGGTGGCAGTGGACCTGAGTTTGCCGGCTTCGCCCGACCCGTCGACACCCGCCACGAGACGATGCATGAGGTGCTCGAGATCGCGGAGAGGGCTTGGGAGCTGGAGCAAGGTGAGCCAGGATTCGAATACCGCACCCCCTTCGAGGCGGGGTATGTCACCGGGCGAATCATGCCGTCGAGTCATCGCGCACCGCGGCCAATGCTCGGACGCGGCACACTCTCCGATGAAGGAATCATTGAGACCGCACGCGCCGGTCATGTCTTGTTCATGGGTAGACTCCGTGCAGAGCAGGCTGAAGAACAGTTGCGAACTTACGAGAACGCGCTCCGCGCTGCAAAGTTTCCGGAAGCCCATGTCGATCTGTGCCTCCGGCACTCAGGGCCGGTACGAATGCTTTTCGTTGCTGATAGCGACGACGAGGCCTACGAACTCGTGCAGGATGCGATTGACGGCTACCTAGAGCATATCCAGGCGGCGTCCCCTGCGGACCGTCGCGAACGTGAGGTTATCGGCAAGGCGCCGGTGTTCCGGGAGCGCGCAGACCTACTCGACCGCGCGATTATCTGGGGTGGACCGGACAAGGTCGCAGCCGAGCTCGAGAAGTTCCGTTCCGCTGGCTTGCAGCGATTCACCGCATGGTTCCACTGGGGCAGAATGAGTCCCGAGCGGGCCGAGCGATCCCTGAGCACGTTCATCGACAAGGTCCTTCCGCGCTTCGACGAACCCGCCGAGGACCATACGCTGGCACGAGCAGTGTCGTGAGTGCGGCGGACCACGTATCCAGCCCGTCTGGTGGACCTGTGTCCACCGACGCTCAGATGCGGAACAGTGCGAACTTCGAGAGATTTCAGCAAGAAGTCATTGTCTCCGGCGACTTCACGGTCTTCGACGAGTTGGTTGCTCCCGGCGCTGTCACACTCCGGAGCGCGAATTCGACCATGCAACGCCTTGTGCTCGCCGACTTCGTGGCTGACCAAACTCCGTTATCTCGTGAGGGCTTCGAACGCGCATGGTCACAGGTGATGAGCAGCCGGGCGAACCACCGGCGGACCATAGAAACTATCTGTGCCAGTGGAGATACCGTCGCAGCACGCTGGTCGATCGAGTGGATACAACAGGGGCAGTACCTGGGCCGGGCGTGCCGGCAGACGCTCGTCCGTACTGAAGAGGTCGGGTTCGTCCGGTTCGACAATGACGGCCGAATCATAGAGTGCTGGTTCATGTCCGATCCGATCGAGCTCTGGATGCAGCTGGGAATCGATGTGAACCTGTCCGCGTACGTGCAGGAGCAGCAACGGCCCACGCCCGAATTCGGAGGTAGTTCGAATGGCCGCTGAGCCTACTGTGATCGTCGTCGGTGGTGGATACTGTGGCGTAACCACCGCGCAGTATCTCGACACATTCGCAAACGTCACCCTTGTCGAAGAAAGGGACAGATTCGTTCACAACGTGGGCTTGTTGCGGGGCCTCGTCGACGCCGGATTCGCTGACGACTTGACCATGCCGTACACGAGCGCTCTGGCACGCGGTGAGGTTGTCCATGCGCGGGTAGTGCAGTTCGATGGTGAGGGGGTCGAACTGTCCGACGGGCGCATACTGTACGCAGACTTCGTCGTCCTCGCTACAGGATCTGGTTATCCGTTCCCTGCTAAACTAACTGGACCCCACATTTATTCGGAACTCGAGCGTCTCGCTGATGCCACCCGTGACCTCCGTTCCGCAAAGAACGTGCTCATCGTCGGAGCCGGACCTGTCGGAGTCGAGTTGGCTGGTGAGATCACTTCGGCGTGGCCAGGGAAATCCACAACCATAATCGACCGAGCAGACAAAATCGTTCCTGGCCCGTACTCCGACGCGTTCCGTGATTCACTGGCCTCCCAGTTGAGTGACCGCGATGTCCGGGTGTGCCTTGGCGTCGACCTCATCGGGCTTCCATTGACTCCTGCGGGTGTCCACGCCCCATCGAAAGTCGAGTCCACGTCCGGCGAACCGTTCGACTTCGACATCTGGTTTCGTTGCTTCGGCGGACGCCCGGACACGGACTATCTCGGAAGCACAATAGTTCAAGCAGTGCGAGACGACGGTCGGATCGACGTGGAACCGTCCTTACAGGTCGCCGGCTACTGCAACGTGTTTGCCGTCGGCGACGTGACTTCGGTCCCGGAGGCAAAACGCGCCGGAGTCGCTTCTGGACATGCCCGCGTCGTTGCCGCCAACATCCGTGCGATACATGACGGGGCGGTCCCTCGTGAGCGCTATGTGCCCGGCGCAGCTCGAATCGTGGTTCCCCTCGGACCGGACGGTGGAGCAGGCTTTGCGGCCGGTGTAGAAATCACCCAACGAGAAGTGCTCGAATCAAAGGGCAAGGATCTCAATGTCGCCCGGGTTCGTGGTCAACTGCTGGGGCGAACGAGCAATCGAGGAAGGCCATGACCGAGGTCAGTCTCACTGAAACCCAGAGATCGCAATCGAGATCGGAGTCAGTCGATCGGACGTTGGCTTTCACAGCGACAGCAAAGTCAGGTCCGGGTTGGCGAAGAGCATTCCCGAGCAGGCACAGCCGCCGCAAGCCCCGTCCGGTCCCATGGATAATCGCACTTCCCGCGCTTTTATTCTTGGTCGGCTTTCAGATCGCTCCTACCATTTCCGGCGGATACTACGCCTTCACCGATTGGAATGGGATCGGATCTGAGGCCAATTTCGTCGGTGTTGGGAACTTCGCAACCATCTTCACGGACCCCTTGACCTCACAGGCGCTCTACCGCACATTCCTCCTTGCTGCTGGTTTCGTCGTAGGTGTCAATATCCTCGGCCTCGTCCTCGCCGTTGTGCTTCGCGAGGAACTCAAGAGCCGGAACTTCCTGAAGTCATTGTTCTTTCTCCCCGCGGTGCTCAGCCCTGTAGTCGTGGCATTCGTCTGGAAGTACGTGTTGGATCGCGACGGCATCCTAAACAGCTTCCTTACCTCTATCGGCCTGGAATCGCAGACGCGTTCTTGGCTGGCCGATCCGGATTGGGCCTTGTGGATGGTGCTGGCAGTCAT
>NZ_NHML01000108.1:0-22441 GCF_002165735.1 Rhodococcus sp. NCIMB 12038 | reverse complement strand
GTTCGCGGATCTCACGCACCGGTGGCGGGGCGATCCAGGCCTCGGGCGACGATGCATCCGCAGCAGGTCCGCCAGGTCACCGGCGTCACGCACGTCGTTCTTCACTCGTCGGTACCGAAATCCCTTGACACCCAATGGGTGTGCCAGGTGGACCGTGGCGCCTGCCGCTTCGAGTGCGTCGACGGCCCAGTACCAGCCGTACGTCGCCTCGAGCACTACCTCCGGATTCGGGCCGGCTTTCTCGATCTGTAATCCCAACGCCACCGGATCGTTGACGATCCGCACCGCCGACAACTGTTCACCCTCCGCCGTCTGGCGGACGATCACCGACCGTTGCCGGTGCAGATCGATACCGATGACCTGGTTTCCGTCATACTCGTTCATAGGGGCTCCTCCATCTTGTTGAGGTGACACCCCCAGCATTCGCCGGGAATTACGAGAGCGGGGGAGGCCCCGCTCCTACATCGCATCAAGCCGCGCTGGCGGGTTCATTTGTGTGTTGCTGGTGGCTGCGTTTTTCGTCCGCGAGCATGATGCGCCAGACGTGATCGGAGAGGTGCCGTTTGAGGGCGCGTCTGGCGGCTGCGGGTTTTCTGCCCTCGACGATCTTCTTGTCGTAATAGGCGCGCCCGGCACTGGCGGGCATCCGGATCTGAACCACGGCGACGGTGTAGAGCGCGCTGTTGAGCTGTCGGTCGCCGTAGCGGGAGAGCCGGTGCCGGTCGGTGTCGGCGCTGGCGATCTGCACCGGGTGCCGACCCGTTGTAGTTCGCGTAGGCCGCCGCGGTCGGGAAGCGATCTGGCCGGCCGGTGCGGCCGATCAGCCGCGCCGCAGTCACCGCACCAATCCCATCGACCTCGCGCAGGCGGGTACCGTGCTCGTCGAGCGATCGGGCCATCTGCTTCTCGTTCGACGCGAGCTGGTCGTCGAGGCGTCGGATGTCGGCGATCAGATCCCGACACAGCCCCACCCGCATCCGATCTACAGGGCTCTTGCGCGGAAGCCCCGCAACAGAGCGGCCGCAGCAGCAGCGGTCAGCGAGGTCGGAGCACCCCCGGCAAGCAGCTGTCGCAGCAGCGCGTGCAACTGATTCGCAGCACGAGTTCTGCTGTTGGACATATTGGTTCGACGTTCATCGCGGAGTGCGAGAATCTCGGCGGGACCCTCCGGGTCGACCCGGCGGGCGTCGCCCTGCATGGCGACCACACATGCCGCCGCGGCCGCGTCGATGCGGTCGTTCTTGCGGCGTCCGCCGCGGGAGAGTTCCCGGACCCGGGCGGTGGCGGTGGTCGGAACGCCGAGGGTGACCTCCCCGAGGACGAGCAGCCACTGCGCCAGGTGATGGCCGAGACCGTAGGCGTTCTCGACCGCCCAGGTGCGGTGTGGCTGGACTTGTGGGGATCGATACCGATGACGATCGTGGAAGACGGTTCCCTTCGCTGTCGGGCCTGGGGGGGATCCGCGGAGGACAATCCGACTTCCAGTACTTGCTCACAGCAGCTTGCGGTCACGCCTCTCTTCAGTCACTCCGCGCACGCAGACCGAAAGGGTTCGACACACCCAGGCAGGGTCAACCCGACCATCCGGGCGACAGGAATTACACGAGTCAGCCCTTCCGGTCTGCTACGGAACGCTAGGGTAGCTAACCCGATCACGACCGCTGACACTCATACAAGCTAGTCAGGGGCTCCGCCCCTCCGTGGGGACAGGGAAAATCGGTGCGGAAGTCGCCTCCCGAGCACCTGGGCAGCGTTGGCGTACGTAGCGCACACTTCGGGTGTGTGTTTCGTCTCGACCCCGACCGACTTTGGTGCCAGTGAGCCTGCATATAAGCATGGTGGCGGAGGGGATGCTCCTTACCACGGGAACCGTGGATTGTTGCCGTCGAGCACGAGTGTCAGATTCCAACTTTCTCCCGCCCTCCGGCGAGACACACACCCACACAGTCGAATGCGGGCCGATCTGATGAGGTGAAGCGCAATGGATGTGGTGTACCCGCGATGCGCGGGCATCGATATCTCCAAGAAGGATGCCAAGGTGTCTGTTCGCATCCAAGGCAGCGGACGGAAGCGCGCGGCGAGCACCGTGACGACATGGGGGTCGACAACGAACCAGGTACTGGCGCTGCGCGAGTTTCTACTCGACAACAACGTGACAGTCGTCGTCATGGAGGCCACCGGCGACTACTGGCGACCCTTCTACTACCCGTTGGACGAACGACTCGAGGTGCTACTCGTGAACGCGCAGGCAGTGAAGACGGTTCCGGGACGCAAATCCGACGTCTCCGACGCGGCATGGTTGGCCGATCTGGGTGCGCACGGACTGGTGCGGGGCTCGTTCGTGCCACCCCGCCCGATTCGGGCCCTCCGAGTACTGACGAGAACGCGCACCATGATCACGCGCGAACGCAGCCGTGAAGTTCTCCGGCTCGAGAAGCTCCTCGAGGACTCGGGAATCAAGCTTTCCTCGGTCGCCTCCGACCTCACCGGGGTATCGAGCAGGCTCATGCTCGATGCACTCAACGCCGGCGAAAGCGATCCCGCTGTGTTGGCCGATCTCGCCACCGCCGGGCTGCGGAAGAAGATTCCCGCCCTCACCGAAGCTTTGACCGGCGAGTTCACCGACCATCACCGGTTCATGGCCCGGTTGTTGCTGGATCGGATCGACGCCATCTCCGGCGATATCGCACGTCTTGATGCCCGCATCGGAGAAGCGATGGAACCATTTCGGGGTGCCCATGACTTGTTGGTGACCATCCCCGGTTTCAGCAACAAAGTGGCCGACGTCTTCATCGCCGAGACCGGAGGCGATATGGGGGTGTTTCCCTCTGCTGGACACCTCGCCTCCTGGGCGGGAACGAGCCCCGGAATGCACGAATCTGCCGGTCGATCGAGATCGAGCAAGACCCGGCCGGGCAACGCCTACCTCAAGGGCGCGCTCGGTGTCGTCGCAATGTCATCCACGCGCTCCAAGGGCACCTACTTCTCGGCGAAGTACCGTCGCATCGCGGCCCGGCGGGGAGCATCACGCGCACTGGTCGCGGTCGAGCACGCGATGCTCGTCGCGGCATGGAACATGCTCACCAATGGTGACCTGTATCGAGACCCCGGCGCTGACTACTTCGCCAACCGGACCCCGACCAAAACCAAGGACCGAGCGATCCGATAGCTACAGGCTCTCGGGTATCACGTCACCATTGCCTGACAGAACTCGCCAGCAACCAACATCTGACATCGACGGAAGCTCGCCGAAGAACCTTCGAGGGCTTTCGCTGTTCCGCGTTGCAAGGAAACTCCCGATACAACCAGTCACCTCCTGTGGTCGCCTTCATTTTCGTATCAGTCGGGATTTACATGACCGCTGACATCGAATGCGCGAACCCGACCCGCCTGGTTGAGTTCGGCGTCGATGAGCCCTTCCTCCTGAAGCATGCGAAACGCCTTCCGGATAGCGGCTCGGGGCTGATGCCGAAAACCCGAGCGAGTTCCGCCTGCCTGAGCGAGGTTCCGGGCGGGAGCGTGCTGTCGAGAATCAGTGCACGCAAGTGCTTGTGCAGCTCAATCGTCGTGGTCCGATGACTCGTGAACACCGGGTGGGGGATCCCGTCCAGTGACGCTGTCGCATCCGCGCGCCTGCTCATCGACCGTCTCCTCCGTTGCGTCCTCGAAGCAACCAACCCCGATCCTAAAGTGACTGACACTTTTCTGTCCGATTAGGCCTATTCGCCGAGGATGGAACATCGGAATTTCCCAGTATGCAGGTCGAAACTGCGACTATTCGCCTCGAAGATGGCTGGAAAGACTTGGAAGGTGACCCTTGACACACGCTAAAGTGTCTAACACTATGGAGGCGAGCGCAGAGTTCGCTTCCCCTCTCCCACACTTCACAGTTCCGAAAAGAGGCCACCATGATCGACGTGACCAAGACGCTCGCGGTGAACACCCCCGACGCCATCGAATTGACTGTCGACGACCTGTGGGACGGTCTGGTGATGAAGGCGGAGAACCCGCTGCCGTTCGTCCGCTCCATCACCGAGTGCACCGTTGCCGAGCGGTTCGACGGTGGTCTCGTCCGAGACGTCGTGCACGCCGGGGACCAGGTCCGTGAGGTGGTCACCTTCTACCCCAAGAAGCGCGTGCACTTCGTGCGCACCCGCGGCAAGGCGAAGGGCACGATCGACAACGAGATCACGTTCGCCAAGGACGGCGGCCTGCTGCTGACGTTCACCTTCCGCATTCAGATCGACGGAGTCGAGGCCGGCAGCGAAGCGGAAGCAGAGTTCGCCAAGCACATGGAAGCGGACTACCTCGATGCGGTCGAGACCACCTTGGAAGCGGTGCGCGCGCGTGTGTCCGCCCAGCCGGTTTAGGAGGCCGTAAGCATGACCGCAACCACTCAGTCCGTCGCCGAGGTCTTCGCGATCATCGATTCCCTCGATGTCCCGGCATTTGCACGGCTGTTCGCCGACAACGGCAAACTCGTCTTCGCCAACGGTGACTCCCTCATCGGACCGGCCGAGATCGAGGAGGGCACCTCCGCGTTCTTCGCGACCATCGCCGGCTTGCATCACACGATCGTCAACGAGTGGATCGTCGACGACACCACCATCGTCGAATTGGACGTCACCTACGACCGTCTCGACGGCAATACCGCCCGCATCCCCGTGGTCACCATCTGGCACCGCGCACCCGACGGTCTCATCGACGACTACCGGGTCCACTTCGATTTGGCGCCCGTCTATGCCTGACCTCACCGGAAAAGTCGCCCTCGTCACCGGCGCCGGTGGCGGCATCGGCCGCGCCTGCGTCAACGCCTTCATCGCCGCCGGTGCCTCCGTGGTGGTCGCCGACCGCGACAACCGAGCAGGCAAGGCCACCGTCGACGGCCTTCCCCCCGACAGCCCCGCGGTCTTCGTGGAAACCGATGTCACCGACGCCGACTCCGTCCGCGCCGCGGTTGCCGCCGCCGTCGGCACCTTCGGCGGTCTGCACATCGCCCATAACAACGCCGGCGTCGAAGCCGCGGGCCGCGCGGTCGCGGACATGACCGATACGGACTGGCACCGGGTCATCGACGTCAACCTCACCGGTGTGTGGCAGTGCATGCGGGCGCAGATTCCAGCCATGCTCGACTCCGGTGGTGGGTCGATCGTCAACACCTCCTCGGCGCTCGGCCTGGTGGCCTTGCCGAATCAGGCGTCGTACGTCGCGTCCAAGCACGGCGTCATCGGCCTGACCAAGGCCGCGGCCCTCGAGTACTCCGCCGCCGGTGTCCGCGTCAACGCGGTGTGCCCGGGCGTGGTCCGCACCGCGATGATCGAAGAGGTCGCCGCCACCGACGACACCTTCATGGACAAGATGCACGCCATGCACGCGATCGGACGGATCGCCGAAGTAGACGAGATCGCGGACGCCGTCCTGTGGCTGGCCTCCCCGGCGTCGTCGTTCGTCACCGGAACCGCCTTGAGCGTCGACGGCGCCTACACCGCCAGCTGACACTCCCATTTGACAGGACAAACTATGTACTCACTCGACGGCAAGGTCGCCATGGTCACCGGAGCCGCCCGCGGAATCGGCGCGGCATCGGCACAGGCGTTGGCCGTGAACGGAGCGGCCGTGGTGATCTGCGATCTCCTCGACGACGCAGCCGAGGAAACAGTCGCCGCCATCACCGACAAGGGCGGACGCGCCTCCTACTTCCGCACGGACGTCTCCGATTCCGCATCAGTGCAGTCCGCGATCCGCCACGCCGAGGACACCTTCGGCCCACTCGACATCGCCCACAACAACGCCGGAACCTTCCACGCCGCGCCGTTGGCGGACCTCGCCGACGCCGACTGGGCCCGGGTCATCAACGTCAACCTGACCGGCGTCTTCCTCTGCATGAAGTACCAACTGAAATCGATGGTCCCCCGCAGAACCGGCGCGATCGTCAACACCGCCTCGGTGTGGTCGATGGCCGGCGCCCCCACCCAGGCCGCCTACGCGGCCAGCAAACACGGGGTCGTCGGCCTGACCAAGACCGCAGCCCTCGACTACGGCGCCGCCGGGGTCCGCATCAACGCCGTCGCCCCCGGCCCGATCGCCACCGCGATGACCGCCGCGGTCCCCACCGACGTCATGAACAGCATCGTCGGTCGCACCGCGGCCGGCCGGTACGGGCAACCCGACGAGGTCGGTCAGGCCGTCGCCTGGCTCTGCTCGGACCAGGCCTCATACGTCAACGGCGCCGTCCTGCCGGTCGACGGCGGATGGCTGGCCAGCTGACGCCACCCGCGGTTCGTCACTCCCACGGTCTGCGGTTCCCCGCGCCATGCCGCTCATGCAGCCGCGCCCAGCAACACAAGAACATCGAGCCCCCCAAAGAAGGCACGAAAACATGACTTCAACAACCTGGTCACTGGTCCAATACAGCACCGGTGGTGACGAGGTGCGCCTCGGCTTCAGCGCCGACGGACTGGTCCGCTCCGCCCCCGCCGACCTCGCCGGACTCGACACCATGGCGGTTCTCCGGGACTGGTCACGGTACAAGGTCCTGCTGACCGACCTCGACGTCGACGCACTTCCCGTCGTCGAAGACGCCACCCTCCTCGCCCCCCTGACCTACCCGAACACGGTGCTGTGCGCGGGCGTCAAGGCGCCTACGCGCAATTCGTGGCGGTCCCGGCAACGAACGTGTTCCCGGTCCCGGCCGACATGAGTCCCGTCGACGCCGTCGCC
Organism: Rhodococcus sp. NCIMB 12038; assembly: GCF_002165735.1. NCBI lineage: Bacteria > Bacillati > Actinomycetota > Actinomycetes > Mycobacteriales > Nocardiaceae > Rhodococcus > Rhodococcus sp. NCIMB 12038. Next base: position 15,721 of record NZ_NHML01000108.1, on the reverse strand, counting down.
GTGGCACTCGCCGGCGCGGTCGCGATGAACCAGCTCACCCGTGCCGGTTTCGCTGAGGGNCAACGGGTAATCGTGCAGGGCGCCACCTCCGCGCTCGGCTCAACCACCGCGCTACTGGCGCGGCACCTCGGGGCCCAGGTGATCGTCAGTTCCAGGGACTCGTNCAAACGAGAGCGTCTACGGCAGTTGGGCTTCGACAGCGTGCTGGACTCGGCGTCGGAGTCGTTCGTGGGCGACGCACGCACTGCGTTCCGCGGGCATGGCGCGAACATTGTGATCGACAACCTGGGCGACCCGGTGCTGTGGTCGAAGGGGATGGACACCCTGGCTCCGGGCGGGGCGATGGTCAGCTCCGGCGCGTTCCTCGGCCACCAGGTGGGGGTCAATCTCCAACGGCTCTACTCGCAGGGCCAGCGCATCATCGGGGTCCGCACCGGAAACCATGCCGCCGCCGTCCGACTGTGGGACGAGGTCGGCAAGGGCTTCCGCAGCGTGATCGACCGCACGTTTCCGCTCACCTCTGCCGCCGAAGCCCACCGATACGTCGAATCCAGCTCCAACGTCGGCAGGGTCGCGCTCCTCGTCGACTGACAACCGCCCCCGGCCCGGAAACCTCGCAGTCCCGGGCCCGGACAACTTCTCCCCGAATGCAACACCCAGCGCCAGGGGAACCCCGAAGGAAGGAAGATCTCCATGACCACCTCGCCCAACACCGGTGGGGTCGAGCCTGCCGCCCGAGTGTCCAAACTCGGCTACGTCACCTTCGACACTCCCGATGTCGAACGCATGGTGTGGTACTACACCCAAGTCCTCGATTTCGAGGTGGTCGCACAGACCGCCGACGAGGCCTTTCTCACCACCGGCGCCGATCACCACTGCATCGTCATCAAGAAGGGTGAGAAGAAGGCGCGTTCCGCCGTCGGTTACGAAGTCTGGGACTCCCTGTCCGACGCCCAGCAGCGTCTGAAGAACGCCGGATACGAGGTGCAGCGCCGATCCGACATCGCCCCCGGCACCCCGGACGTGGTGGTCATGAAGGAGCCCGGCACCGACGTCGAGCTCCACCTGATCGAGGGGCAGGAACCGAGCGGAGTGGACGGGCGGGCCGTGCTGCGCCCCACCAAACTCGGACATGTCGCCGCGTTCACCCCCGAACTGGACCGGATGCAGAACTTCTACCAAGATCTGCTCGGGTTCAAATGGTCGGACACCATCGGTGACTTCTTCGTGTTCCTGCGCTGCAACGCCGACCACCATGCAGCCAACTTCATGGCCAGCACCAAAAAGGCGGGGATGCACCACATCGCCTACGAAATGCGTGATCCCAACCATCTGATCACCATGGTCGACCACCTCGCCAAGCACGACTTCCGGCTGCACTGGGGACCCGGACGTCACGGACCCGGACATAACCTGTTTACCTACCACAAGGACCCCGACGGCAACACAATCGAACTCTTCACCCAGCTCGACGTCATCCACGACGAGTCCAAGGGCAACTGGGAGCCGCGCCCCTGGCACGAGACCTACCCCCAGTACCCGCGAACCTGGGAAGTCGATGTGGCCACCGTGAACATCTGGGGACCGATCAACGAGCAGGAAATGGACCACTAGACCCGCCGATCATCCGTCGAGGAGGTCCGCCCTCGTCTCGACGGGTCCTCATTTCGGAAGCGCCGCCACCCGTGTCGCGCTCGTCAGTTCTGGCCGAGCGCGACACGGACCGCGGGAACTACCTCCTCGGCAAAAACGGCGATCTGCTGGTCGTACGCGTCGTTCGGCCAGAAACGAGACCGCGTTCATCCCGAAGTCGGTGATCACGGCGACCAGTTGACCGACCCACTGCGAAGCCGATCCCTGGAACGGTGCTTGCGCCTCGGCGCCGTTGATGTTGTACACCTTGCGGATGCTGCCGGGATCTCGTCCGGCCGCGAGCGCGGCGGCGTCGATACGACGGACCGCCTCGCGCAGGCGGTCGAGGGCAGGTAGCTGAGCGACGGTAACCACCCGTCCGCGGCCTGCCCGGTCAACCGGAGCATGCGGGGCCCGTAGGCGCCAAGCCAGATTCCGAGGTGTCGGCTCGGCGTCGGGCCGGGATGGACACCACTGAGGTGGTAGTACTGGCCGTCCACCGGCACCAAGCGTTCACCGCTCCACAGCGCGCGCACCACGCCGACCGCCTCTTCGAGCGCGTCCGCCGCCTCCCGGGGGGATCGGCGTGGGCCGTCCATGGCGACGATCGCGTCCCAGAATGCGCCGGCGCCCAATCCCAGGCGCAGTCGGCCCTCGGTCAGCAGGTCGAGACTGGCGGCGGCCTTGGCGAGAATCGTCGGCGGGCGGAGCGGGAGGGTGGCCACCGTCGGGACGAGCACGATCCCGCTCGGTCTTGGCCGCCAAATATGTCAGTAGCGTCCAGATGTCGTAGAACGCGGACTGATACGGGTGATCCTGGATGGTCACCAGATCGAGTCCGAGGGCTTCCACGGTATGGGTGCGGCTGACCGGACCTTGCGCCGGATCCCACGTCGGATCGATGTTGGCGCCGAACAGTGTCGGCAGCGGAACCGCGGCGCCGGAATCGGTTGATGTCATGGTTTACCTCCGGTCGGCGCCATGTCCGCTCACGGTGCGGTGAGCAGTCCGTGCATCTCTCCGGCACGGTACCGGCTCACCGCGGCCCGGGTGCGTGCTTCACTGCTGAGGCAGAAACCACCGAGCATGAAAGCAGGCTGGTTCAGCGGGACCCCCGAGCCGACCAGGAACCGCGCGCCCCGGGAACTCGCGGTCAGTTCCACCTGAGGTTCCCCCCGAACGGTGGACAAGGGGGTTACATACTTCAGGCGACTGCCGCCTGAAGTGACTTCTCGTAACTGTCGGGGCTTTGCATCCCCACTGCCGAGTGCCGTCGAACAGTGTTGTAGAAGAAGATCCAGCTGTCAACTGCAGCAACGAGATCGGATCTCGTCGCGTAAACGTGCCGATAGTATTCCTCATGCTTGAACGTCGACCAGAACGATTCGGACGGACTGTTGTCCCAGCAGATCCCGGTCGCACCCATCGACCGACGCAACCCGTGCCGGACACACGAGGCCGCGGTCAGGTGGGCAGTGTATTCCCCGCCCCGGTCGGAGTGCAGGATCGTCTCACGACACCACCCACCGCGTACGGCCACGGCCCGATCGATGGCCGTGGTGACCAGCTCGGCACCGATGTGATCAGCAATGCTGTATCCCAACACTTTCCGAGAATGCCCATCCCGAATCGCGCACAAGAACATGTCACCTTCACCGGATGTGAGATAGGTGATGTCGGTGAGCCAGACCGCGTCGAGCCGGCCCTGGTCGAAGTGCCGATCGATCAGATCCGGCGGGAACGACGCCTGCGGATCGACCACCGTCGTCTTGACCTTGAACGTGCGTGGAGAGATGCCCTCCACACCGATCGAGGCCATGATCTTGGCCACCGTCTTCTCGTTCACCACCTCACCGCGTGCGCGCAAGTCGGCTGTGACCCGCGGTGACCCGTAGGTACCCTTCGAATCCTTGTGGATCTCGATGATCTTGACTTCGAGGTCGGCGCGACGCTGCTGCCTCGGCGTCAACACCATGGTCGCCCTGCGTTTGACGTACTGGTAGTAACCGGATGTGGACACTTTCAATAGTCGCGCCATCCGCGTGATCGAGAAGCGCTCACTTTCCGGTGCGGCGGTGCCGGCGGTCTCCGAGATGTCGTCGGGGCCGGCGTACTTCACCATCAGATCGAACCGGGTCGGTTCTTCTGCATCGAGGCAAAGTACGCCGAGGCTTTTACCAGGAAGGCGTTGTCCTTCTCTAGCTCGCCGACCTGCCGTCGCAATCGCAGCAACTCGGCGCGTTCGGCCGCGTCCAGAGGTTTCTCTCCATGGGACTCGGCGGCGGCGATCCTGCGTCGCTCGACTTTGACCCATTCACCCAACAGGCTCTCGTTGAGGCCCAGTTCCCGGGCGACGTCGGCGATGGTGCGACCGGAATCAATCACACGATGGGCAGCCTCGACCTTGTACTCGGCCGTGAACGACCGACGCTTGCGAGGAGGCATACGGACATCCTTTCAGCGGGACCGGCGCCCCGCCAATTCGGTGTCCACTTTCCGGGGGGAACCTCAACCGGCCCGGCGCCGGTCTCGAACACCGCCAGACCCCCGGACCCCCGGACCCCCGGACCCAGCGTTCCTAATCGGTTTCGGTCGCTACCCGTCCGCCACCGTCTACGGTCATCACGAACCCCCGGTGATCCGGGAACGACCGCGAGCTCCACCACGGCGCCCGGGGCCAGGACGACGTCGTAGACGTGCACGGCCGCCGCCTCACGCACCGGCGAGGTCGCCCCGAACAGTTGCCCGGTCACCACCCGGATCTGCACGCCCTCGGCGACGTCGGTCATCGGCAACTCGGCGGGGGTGAAGTGCATGCCGTACGGTTGATCCAGCTCCGACGAGTCCGGCAACCGCACGAAGATCTGCGCCCCGGGACCGATCCGACCGAGGTCTTCGACCACCTCGCCGTGCACGATGCCGGACCCGGCCACCGTCCAGTGCAGGCCACCGGGCTCGATCATGCTCATGTCACCAAGACGCGTACGGCGTGCAGGAAGTCTTCCGGCACGATGTCCTTGCCGAGGAATCCCGCAGCGCTGGCGCGCAGCGCGTTGAAGACGTATTCGTCCAAGCCGTAGTTGGTCAGGATGACGACGTGGGGTCGATGGTCGCCGGCCTTCGAGGCGCAGCGGTCGCCCATCACCGGGTTCCGGCGCGCGGTGCCGGGGGTCACAGGCTCAACGACCCAGTCCGGTGCCGGAGGGTCGTCGCCGTTCCTGCTCAGGACTGCAATTCTTCACCGAAGCATCACTGATCTTGGGGCGTCGAATTACTGTGTACACCAACATCATTCGATGAAATCTCAACGGGATCGGTTTCGCCGGTACACAACCGGCGACGGTCATCCTGCACCGTACTGGCGCCAGTCGATGACGAACTAGATTCGGTTGACCCGGCGTGTGGCTGAACCTGACCACACCTCGGCCTCGCTCCCGCCCTCCTGGTAACGGTCAATACGGACGATGCCCGCCTGAAGAGATTGTGAGCCGGCGGGTCTCGTTGATCGCCTGAATCCGAGTCGAAGATCTGTCACCCGATGTTCCGTTGCGCAGAGTCACCCGTGCACTTCGGCATGGCCAGCAATATGCCACCGCCGGCACGGTGGCGCAGCACTATGCGGTCCGGTCCGCGACAAATCGTCGAGGTTCGCCGGAACGTCAACAGGCCGAACGACTCGAGGCAACCAGCCTCGTCCTCGGCATGCGCCCGAGACGCTCCTCTTCTGTTCGAGTCGGGAATCGGAGGGTCCTACCTCGTGGCGGTGAGGAACGCAGCGGTCACCTCGGCCCGGATCCGGTCCTTGTCCGAGACCGCGAGGCCTTGCGCCCGGGCCCAGGCCCGCACCACCGCCGGGCGCGGTGGTGCCTCCTCCGCGCCGATCGGGCCCATCCGGTTTGTGGATGGGCCCGGCTGCCGCGAACGTCGTTTCCAGTCCGCTGGTGGTGTGCGCGGTGTCGAGTTCGTGCAGGCAGGCCCCGAGCCACCGGTAGGTCCATTCCTGCGCCAGCTGCCGGGTCTCGCAGAACGTCACCGGCACGGTGGGGAACCGGGCCTGCAGCTCCGCGAGAGCCTCGGCGACGGCGGCGCCGCGAACGTGCTCGAGTTGGAACAGTCGGCGGTAGCGGTCCTCGACCACCACCGCCGCGCGTGGCAGCGTGGCCAGCTCCGCGACCGCGTACGTCACCGCCCGGACAGCAGGCTCGCCGCCAGGTCCTCGACCATCCTACGTTCCACCGCCGCGACGACGTCCCCGTGGAGTTGCACCGCGTAGTCGCCCGCGGGAAGCCGGCGGCGGACGGTGCTGGCCTGCTGCTTGCCGAAGGTGTACGGGTACTTCTCCGCGGTGTCGACGACGATCTCGAGCACCCGGCCGTGTGCCCGCGACGCCGGGACGTTCACCGCCGGGCGGGCCTGTTTCGCGGTGCGGGGCGACTGCCAGAAGATCATCTCCCGTCCGCGGGCCCGGGTCAGCACCAGTTGGGACCGGTTCTCCCGGGCCCGAGTCAGGACCAGGTCGATCGCCGCCCCGCGGCGGGTGCACGAGCGCACCGGCAGGCGGTCGAGGATCTCGGCGCCGGCGGGCCAGCCGTCGGCGCGGTGGCAGTACACCTTCGCCTCCCGCGGCCACGGCGATCTGGCCTTGACCACGATCCCGTCCGCGCCGAGCGGCACCCGGACCAGATATGGAAGGGACGAGCCCTCCTCCGGGTTGCGGGCGATGAGGAGGTCATCGGGCATGAGGTCAGGATAACGGCCGGGGTGCGATATGCCCGGCCATCCGCCCGGGTTCCCCCACCCGGGGCGAGGTTCGGTGCGCACCCCCGACGATCGGTGTCCACGATTCCACGCGGCGAGGCCGCCCACCCGATCGAGTGTCTTTCACACCCAGTCCGGGACCACTCTTCTGCCCACTCCCCACCACCGGAGGGTGACGATCATCCTTGTTACCAGCTATTTTGCGGCCCACTCCCCCACTCCCCACACGGTGGCCGACGACGGGCGAAAATCGGGTTTCAGCCCCGCCTGCGGTGATGGACCCGGCGGCGGGGAGCCGAGGACTCTGCGTACGCCGGGGGGAGGTCGGATCGGCGACCGCCCCGACAAGGACACCACCAGCAATAGCCGCGGGTGCAGCACAGGAGAAGCAGCACCCACCCTCACCTGGGGCGACTCGGGCGGCCACCGCCTTTCGCGGCGGCCCGTGTGCCGTTCGCATCGGCTGCCGCACGCCCCCGTGGAATGACCACACACCCTGACCACGACACCAAACCCCCGGGGTGCGATGCCGGACACGCGCACGCCGATGCCCGCGGTAGCGGTGACACCCGCACGATGGGAGGAGCATCACACCCGAGTCCTACAGTGGGAGCCCACCATCAACGCTGTGGGGGGCGACACCATGGCCGGCGTCCTCTACAAAGGGATCACCTGCACCGTCAGCCAGACCAGGTTCGACGCCACCCGGGAGTTGCTGCTGCAGAAACTCGTCGACGGCAAGGCGGCACGGGGTGGCGATGTCGCTGAGCCGCGACGCGCCTGGCATCACCTGTTCGCGGCGATCACCCTCATCGAGTAACCGGTGCACCACAGTTGCCTACAGCTATCGAAAGGATGGGCGTAGGTTCCGGTTGCCGGGTGGGTCACCGCCGGGCATCGCCCTGCCGAATCGGATCGCATCGGATCGGTTTCAGGTGCCGAGTCGAGCCGGGGTGGTCTCGTCGAACAGCGCGTCGACAAGGTGCTCGGCGGCACAGGCTTTCGCGTGGGTCTTCGTATTCCCGCGACCTGTCGCCAGGCGGTCGAGGTATCGAACCTCGCAGGTGAACTCCGGTGCGTGCGGTGGCCCGTCGACCGTGATCTCCCACCGCGGGGGCGGGTTCCGGTGATGGTGGGCGTGGCTGAGCACCCACGCGATCGGGTTCTTCCGGGCCCGCGCCCGCTTCTTCGCCACTACCTCCGATGCCCGCGGGGCGGGCGGTGGCGGTACCGGGCGGTTCCTGGTCGCCGCCGCGACCTCGCCGGGTTCGGTCGAGGGTGCCGCGGTATCGCCGGGTGCGCCGGAACGTTTCGGGTCTGTCAGCGGGGAGTCGGCGTCGGGGTGGCTCTCCCCCGCCGCCGCGGCCCGGACCCACCCCCATGCCGCGTCCTGCTCGGCGCGTTTCTTACTGCCCGCGGTGGCCCACGGCCCGCGCACCGCGCCGATCCGGAATCGGGCCGCGAACACCGGACCGGAAGGTCCTCCGCCGCGCACCACATGGCGATCGCCTCGTTGGCTGCGATCATCAACTCCTGCACAATCACGTACTCCACGGTGCGCTGCGCCTGCGGTATCGCGGTCAGGCCTCCCTCCTCGGTGCTGACCCAGCCGTGGGTGAGGTCGTAGAGTGCGAAGGCACCGGAGCGGCGCCGGGCGGTCAGCAGTACCTGGGCGGCCCGGTGCGCCGCTCGCACCGCCTCGTGCAGCGGATCCTCGGCGGCGAGGATGCGGGGCGATCTCGGCGTGATCGGCCGGCACGCAGCGGCCCGCCGGCACCCACCCGCGGTCGACGACCACGTCGAAGATCGTGCCGTCGGCCGACAGGGCGGCGCGCACCCGCAGCGACGAGCGGTCCGCGTCAGTGGTCAGGGTCGCCGCCCGTTCGGTGTCGCGGCCGAGCATCGGCACCGTTCGGGTGGCCAGATACTTCGATTCACGGCGCAGAAACGCAGTCGCGTCGGCGGCGGACCCGGCCGGCACCACGTCGGCGACCCCGGCGATGTGCACCTCCATCCGCCACCCGACACCGTCAGCAACCTCGGTGACGGCGAACGCATCGTCGCGGTCGAGGGCCCCGGACCGATCCACCATCAACAACGGTCGAGTGTTATCAGACAACACACCATCTCCCTCGTCCTTCCCCGCCACCCGGGCCGGGACCCAGGGACGGACCACCCTTTCATATCTACACCGGGCCCACCGACTCCGGCGTGCATCGACATCCGGACCCCTCGGGTCGCGGTCCGGCGGCCAGGTGCTGCCGTGTCCAGGATTGAGCGGCGGCGCACCGCGGTCCGGCCCGGCGTGTTCGCCCGCCGGCACGGGAGACCGGTGAGGACTGCCCCGACGCTCCGAGCTGGGTTTCCGGAGGCGCGGGACCGGTGGTCCGCCGCGATCCACCCGCCACGAGAACGCTGAAAATGCTGTGAACCAGTCTTGTAGGTCCTCTGGGGTGTGGGCCGCTGGACCTGCCGGAAACCGGCCGGACCTATCGCAGACTATTGCCACTATGGATTTTTATGGGATTTTCCCCATAACTGGCTATAGTTGTCGATATGGATCCTGCGTTGAACCCGTTCAAACCCGGTTCGGGCCTGCGACCCCCGGCGCTGGAGGGCCGCGACCGGGAGCGCCAGGAATTCGATCTGCTCGTCGCCCGCAGCAAGCGAGGCAACTACGACCGCGGGATGGTGCTCTCCGGGCTCCGTGGGGTCGGCAAGACCACCCTGCTCAACAACCTGGCCGAGCACGCCGAGCGGCAGGGATGGTTGGCGATCACCATCGAGGCCCGGCCGAACGAGGCCGGGATCGCCGCGGTCCGCGCCCGCCTCGGCTACGAACTCGCCGTCGGTCTGCGCCGCTTCAGCCGCAAACATCAGCTGCACAAGGTCATCGACGATCTCGTCTCCCTCGCGAGGGGTTTCACCCTCGGTGTCGGCCTGGGCCCGGCCAAGATCGAAATCGCCCTCGGCGGGCGTGCCGCCAGCGGCGACATCGACCTCGACCTCGAGGAATTGGTCGAAGCGATCAGCGACGTCGTGCGCAAGAAGGGTGCCGCGTTCGGACTGTTCATCGACGAAATGCAGGACCTCGACCCCGATCTGCTCGGCGCCCTGCTCGCGGTGCAGCACCGTGCCAGCCAACGTGAATGGCCGTTCTTCGTCATCGGTGCCGGTCTGCCCAGCCTGCCGGCGGTGCTCGCCGACAGTCGCTCCTACGCCGAACGGCAATTCTCCTACCGGACAATCGGCCCGCTCTCCCCGGCCGATGCCGCCGACGCGCTCCGGGTCCCGGTCGAGGCGCACGGGGGTGCGTTCACCCCGGACGCGCTCGAGATCGTCGTCGAAGCCAGCGGCGGTTACCCGTACTTTCTGCAAGAGTTCGGCAAGGCGATCTGGCACACCGCCCCCGCCTCCCCGTTCGATATCGAGGACGCCCACCTCGCGGTCGAGGAGGGCCGTAGAGCACTCGATGACGGGTTCTTCCCGTCTCGGTGGACCCGGGCCACCGATCGGGAGCGCCGGTACCTGCGCGCCATCGCGGAAGCCGGGGAGCCCACTCCTCGGTCCGGGAAGGTCGCCGCAGCCATGGGGGTGGCGACGACCGCGGTCAGCGATGTCCGTGATTCCGCCATCAAGAAGGGGCTTATCTGGTCTCCCGAGCACGGTCGCATCGCGTTCACCGTCCCGGGAATGGCCGACTTCATTCGACGCCAGCCCACCGCCTGATACTCCTACACTCACACGCCATCGGCTCTCCCGGCGCGCGCCGACACACTGCAGAAGAAAAAAGGTGTGTTGCCTGAGAAAACCACCCGAGGCACGGGGAAACGTCCTTCGACAGCAGGCACCCGTACTCGCGAGTGAGCAGTCACCTGTAGTTCACGAGTGAGATGGTGGCCTTGCTTGTGCGCCGGGTCATCCGGGGCCGACCGGCCGAAGCGGTCATCCCCGCTACCCTTTTCGGGTATGGGGATCACCTTCCACGGGCCGAGTCCGTGGCCGCACATCACCCGCGCCATCCGCACGCGCGGACCTCGGCATGGCGCGATCGCCTACCTCGGCGAGGACGCGCCCACTCTGCTGCCGCTGCGTGCCGGGGACGTTCTCGTCGTCAACGCCTCGAGGGCCGCGGTGCGCGCACATGCGACCTCCCCGGCCGCGCTCGCGCACTACGTGGACGCCGGGGTGCGGGTGCTGTCGTCGCCGAATCTGCATGCCAATGTGATTGTCACCGATCGGCGGGCGGTCATCGGTTCCGCCAACGCCTCGTACAGTTCCACCATCGCCGATGAGGCCGTCATCATCACCGACGACCCCGACATTGTCGCCGCCGTGCGGAAGTTCATCGACGGTATCGAGGAGATCACCGAGGCCGACCAGGTGTTTCTCGACAACGCCACCGCTATCTGGCAGATCGGCCGCGCCGTCTCCCTGTCCGGGATCGGCGGCCGCAACCGTGCCGAACCCGAATTCCTGCCCACCCCGGTAACCCGGATGTTCCTGTGGCACATCACTGAATACCAACCCGGCGAGGCGGAAGAACACGAGCGGGCGGCCCACACCAGCCGCCGCACCACGTCCGCGGGGCCGTCGGCGAAGTACCAGCTCGAATGGTTCCGCATCGACACCCCCGGCGGCCGCGGGCGGCTCCAGCGCGGTGACGTCCTGCTCGAGGTCACCGCCGACAACGAATGGCTCTACCCGCCCGCGGTCGTGGACTCCGATCCGATCGCGGTGACCGACGCAGAAGTATGGCTCGCCGACCTCGGGCACCCCAATCCCCGGCTGCGCACCGACCACCGCATCGTCTCAGCCAGCCTGCGAGCCGCGGTGCTCCGACTCTGGAACCTCTGAACCGAGAACCGATCCGCACGTTTCCAGGCTTGACCTGTGAATACGCCATGTCCATGAGGGTGACGGCGTACCGACATCGCCGCCGGCACAGGCTGGAGTGATCAGGCCAGCGCCAGGACGCGGGAGCGCGCTCCTGCACCGGGGGACGGGCCCAGGCCCTCGGCGTGCCGGACCGCGAGCGCGAAGGGTCCCTTCACGCTGGCGATCAGACTTGTGAGTTCCACCGGCTCCCACACCTGCCAAGTTGCAACCCAACACGTGTCGACTTCCGTGACAGATCGTCAAATAGGTTGACATACTTGAGTTAATGACTATCCGGGCAACGCTTGACGGCTTTCACAAAGGATGTGATCTCGATGCGGGCAAACCGGTCCTCAGCCTCACCTCTGCAGCTCTACGCTGCGTTTCGCCGCCATCACCCCCGAATCGTGGTGCCCGTCGACTATGTCACCGAATGCGGTTTTCGACTGGGACTTTGGCAGGACCGCCAACGGGTTGCCCGTATGCTCGGCACCCTTCCGCCCCAACGCATTGCGCAACTCGATGCGATCGGGTTCGTGTGGAGTGATGACGATCTTCCACTTCCTGCCGTGTCACCGGCCCGACGGCAAGCGGCGACGGATGCTTACCGAAATTGCCGCCTACCGCGAAGAGCACGGCGACGCACTCGTTCCCGCGAACTACGTCACCGCCGACGGTGAACAGGTAGGCCAGTGGCTCTACCGGGCGGTGAAGAAGTGGCGAGCCAACGCATTGCCCGACGACGAGAGGCGTCCACTTGCGGCCCTCGGGGTCTCCCCCGGACCACGCCCACGGGGGCCACGAACGTCAGCACAGCCTGTGGGATAAACACCCCACCCTCTTGTCTATGGAGGCAATAGCCGCGCTCGCCCCTCTATCCGGCGGACAGCGGTAGTTGACCCGCTGGGTGGGCAGACCGCTGTCCCCGGCCTGCCACGCCCACGGCGAGGTGAGGAGCACGGTGTCGATCTAGCAGCCCGGTGGACCTGCGGCACGGCCAGCCGACGTAGTGGAGGACCGTTAGATCCAGTCGATGTGGACGGAGTCGATGTGGTCGAAGTGGAATCCGAACTGGTCGCTGTACTTGTCGAACCCCTTGTTCTCGGGGTAGTCGAGGGTGGCGTGCCGTTCGAGCAGTGCCACGACGCGGGCGTGATCGTCATTGGCCAGCGCGGCGGCCAGTTCGCGGGACTCCTCACTGGTGAACGGTGTGTCCGAGTTCGCGAAATCCAAGGTGCGGACCCGGTAGTCGTATCCCTCGTCGGCACCGTTACGGACCATGACACCGCCCTTGACGCGGATGACCGCCTTCTTCGGGGTTCCGTCCAGACGCAACACTCCGGCGCGTTTCATGATGTCCTGCGCCTTCACGGTTTTGAGTTTTTTGCTGGCGTCGGCACGCAGCTCGTTCGTTTCCCCGGACCGGTACCGGGAGACCGCGGAACGGGACCGGCCGATCTTCGCGGCCACGGCATCGACGCCGCCGAGGCGTTCGATCGCGGCACGCCGTTGGGCTCGCTCGAGAACATCGGCATGCGGGATGCGGCCTTGTTGGGCCCACCGGCGCAACGTGCGAGCCGACGGCGGTGTGCGGCCGGCATCGATCGCGGCCTGACGCAGGCCCTCGTTGCCTAGCTCCTTGCGCAGCTGTTTGACCGAGACCTTGCTGGTTAGTCCGGCCAGGCCGCCGCTTTTGACCTGCTTTGATTTTTCGACACCGCTGGTCGCGGCGGTAGCCACGGAGACTTTGAGTCCGTCGAGGCCGACCGCCTCCTGTGCCGGCTTTTTGGTGCGCGGCTTCGGGAGATGCAGGGCCATCAGAGCACCCCTTCCCCTTCGTCTTCGGCGTCCTCATTTTCGGCGAAGGCGGCCTTGATCGCGAGGTTCACGTCGTGAACGTCCTGCGCCGATGTGAAGGCGGATTGGAGGGTGTCGGTGAGGATTACGTCCTTTTCGACCGACATCTTCCCCAGCGCCTCGCTTGCGTCGGCGATGTCCTCACTGTTAGCCAGGAGGTACACCCAGGAGTCGGTGACAGTGCGGACCGGCCAGCGGCCGTGCTCGCGGGCAATCCGCATCGCGACACGGCGGCCGCGCCACCGGCAGTGCGCGATAATCGCCGCCCGCCAGAGCGGTTGGTGGTGATGCTGCATCTGCTTCGCGGTCCACATGTCCGGGTTGACCATTCGCCCGATGTAGCCCTTGTAGCAGGTACCGAGGAACCGCTTCGTCGCGTCGTCGTCGGTATCGACCGCGGTCTTCCGGGCCTCGCGCAGGATTTTGGCCCACTTGTCCAGCGCCCGGCCCTGCTGTGGGTAGACCCAGGCCTCGGTGATGTCGAGGTCGTCGAGGTCGGCGCCGATTCCTCCGTCTGCCACTGGTGAGCACAGCCCGTCGAGGCTGACCGAGCTCACCCAGGTCTGTACCGGTTGGTCCGCGAGCATGTGGGGGTGCGGCAGAGGTAGCTTCTCGGGAAGCGACAAAGTTTGCCCCGCGGGCAGGGTGATCCGCCACAGCCCGAACGGGGCACCCTTCTCCCCCACCGCCGCAGCCGCGGCCTTGTCACCGGTCAGGTGTGTGGGTTGCCCGTAGCCGAATTCGAGCATGCCCGCGGAGGCGAGGTAGGCGGCGCGTTGGTCGATCGAGACCAACCGGTGGGCGTTGTCGAGGTCGTCGGACTCCGGGACGCGTGTCCAGCCGACCGCGGGTTCGAGATCTCCCCGCGGCGGGCCATTAACCTCGATCTTGCATGCGTCTGACGTGTCGCTCTGATCAGATTCGGGTTGGGTGTGTCGGTCGTGGATTCGGTGCTCGGCAACGCGCGTTCGCCCGACGCGGTCGGGTGGTCGTCGGGGTCCAGGGCCCCGAAAGTTGATGTCCTTTCGTCTCGATCGGCGGATTGGTGCTGGTCAGAGGGGGTCGGGGATCGCGTTGAGACGGGCCAATGCGGTGATCAGCAAGTCGATCCAGGGTGCGTGGGCGGACAGTCGCAGGTGCACTTTTCGTGCGTGACGGGCGATGCGGCCAGCGGTCGCGAACAGGCGTAGTCGTAGGCGTTTCGGCTCCCACCGCCTGGCTGGGTCGTCGGTGAGCGCGAGCATCTGCATCCATGCGGTGACCTCGACGGCGAGGGCGACCAGGGCGAGCCAGATCCGATTCTGATCGAAACCGTGCAACGGAAGATTCTCCAGGCCGGTGTCTTTCAGGATGCGGATCCGGTCTTCGCAGCGTGCGCGGCGCCGGTGCCGCAGTTCCAGATCGGGCAATTGTCCACCTTCGGTGTTGGTGACGAACGCGGTCAACCGCAGCCCGTCACGGTCGGTGAAGCGCAGTTGTGCACCGGGGTGTGGGCGTTCCTTGCGGACGATGACCCGCATCCCGTCGGGCCAGCCCGGCAGCTCGACCAGCCCGGTCACCTCGGCGACCCAGGCGCCGTCGCGGGGTTGCCCGTCCGCGTTGTAGGCGGGGATCCAGGCCTGCTCGGAAAGGGCATCGATGGCGGTGACGATGGTGTCGGTCAGACCGAAGCCGATCGAGTACGACAACTTCTGCGTGGTCAGGTAGTCGATGAGGGCATGGGTTCCGCCTGCCGCGTCGGTGCGGATCAGTACCTTGCGTCCGATCCGTCCGCCTTTGGCAGTGAACGGCAACTGCCGCAATGCTTGCCGTATCAGTTCGATGTGGTCGGCGGCGGTGTTGGAGCCGGCGTTGCCCGGTCGCAGCATCATCGCCAACGGCTCTCCCGTGCCGTCCGGTCCGTGGTCGACGAACGCGCACAGCGGGTGGAAACCGAACCCTCTCTTGTAGGTGGCGGCCGCCTTTTCCTTTTCCGAGTGCGCGGTGACCAGGGTGGCGTCGAGGTCGATGATCAGCGGATGCTTGGCGTCGATCTCATGGTCGGGAGCCCGTTCACCGGCGGCGTTCCAGGCGATCCGTCGGGCTGTCGAACGGGCGGAGTTGATTGCCGCCAACGCTTTCGGGGCGTCGGCGGCCAATGCGGCCATCAGTCTCGAGACGGTGGGATCGGACGCCACGCGGCCGAAGACTGCGGGTTCTTCCCTCAGCAGCGCGATATCGGCCAGGCAGTCGCCGCCCAGGGCGAGTGCCATCGTCAGATCGGCGACAATCTTGCCCGGATCGTGGGAGGTCGTCGGCTTACGCCACGGCTCGAGCGCACTCGACAACGCGGTCGTCAGACCGGATTTCTCGGCCGTGCGTAGCAACAACACCGCCCCGGCGTGCGACACGACACCAGTTCCGGCGGGGTCAACGGACAGCGACGGGTACCACGAAGTAGACTTGCCCACCAGAAAGGTGCTCCTCGAACGTAGTGAATATCGGCCCTCAGCAAGCCGTATTCTCCCAGTTCAGAGCACCTTTCTTCATGATCAACACGCGGCCGGGCATGACCTGCGTGAAAGCCCGAGGTTAAGGGGTGGGACCGAGCCGGGTG
>NZ_NHML01000107.1:0-36446 GCF_002165735.1 Rhodococcus sp. NCIMB 12038 | reverse complement strand
CTGTGTGCCCTCGGTGCCGGCGCAGGAAACTCGCCCACCGAAATCCTCGTCGCCGCCTTCGGAACCCTGGGAATCCCAACCGGAGTCGACGAAGAGCGAATCCTCGCCGCCGCCGAGGATGTGGTCCGTCCGATAGTCTCCCGCCTCCCTGTCGCGGACCGCGCGTCCATCGTCCAAGGACGCTACGGCGTATACAACTCGTTCCTTCTGCACGCCGAACGGGCCGCGGAGCGGTACGGCGTCCCCGCCTACCAGATCCTCAAACGCGTCGGAGAGGCCGGATACGTCGGCGGACAAGAGGACATGATCATCGACGTGGCCATCGAACTCGCACAGACAGGAACCGCATGATGACTGAGTGGAGCATCGACCGGGTCGTCGAAACCCTCGAGAGCGCAGAACACGAGCGCCGGGAGATCGGCCGATTGACGGACGAGTGGCCGGGGCTGGATCTCGCGACCGCCTACACTGCGCAAGCCATGCTGATCGAGCGAAAGCTCGCCGGCGGCGAACGACGCGTAGGAACGAAGCTGGGGCTGACCTCGCGGGCCAAACAGCAGCGAATGGGTATCTCGTCACCTCTCACGGGCGTGCTCACCGACGCCATGGTGCTCTCGGTCGGCGCCCCGCTCGCCTTCGACGAACTCATCCATCCGCGGGTGGAACCCGAGATCGCCTTCGTGATGGCGACCGACCTGGAGGGGCCCGGGGTGACGGCGGCGACCGCTTCGCGCGCTGTGGCAAGCGTGCACGCTGGGCTAGAGGTGATCGACAGCCGATTCCGCGACTTCAGCTTCGCACTGCCCGACGTGGTCGCCGACAATGCCTCGAGCTCCCGCTTCGTGGTGAGCCCGACCGGTTACGACCCGGCAGGCCTCGACCTCGCGCTCGAGGCCTGCGTTCTTCGGCGCAACGGCGAGGTTGTCGACACCGCAACAGGAGCGGCCGTGCAGGGAAATCCCTTCGAAGCACTAGCGCTTGCCGCGAACGATCTGGCGACACGCGGCGGGGAGATCCTCGCTGGAGAAATCGTACTCACCGGCGGAATCACCGACGCGGTGTTCGTGCACCCGGGCGACGACGTCCAGGTCTCGTTCACAACTCTGAATTCATTGACCCTACGAGTGGAAGGAACACGATGAACACCGTGCCACCCACGCAGACGTCCGCTGCCGAGATCCAGAAATTCGGACACATCATCGACGGCAAAGAGATTCAGTCGGAGTCGGGCCTCGTCTTTCCCAGCGTGGACCCCTTCACCCGTCAGCCCTGGGCGGAGATCGCACTCGGCACCAAGGCCGAGGCCGATCTGGCGGTCGCTGCCGCGCGTCGGGCATTCGACGAGGGGCCATGGCCGCGGATGGCCGCGGGCGAGCGACGGCGCATCCTGCACCGGTTCGCCGACCTCATCGAGGAACACGCCGACGAACTGGCGATGGCAGACACCCGCGACATGGGCAAGCCGATCACCCAGAGCAAGGGAAACGACGTTCCGCGCACCGCGATGAACTTCCGCTTCTTCGCCGACCACGCCGCGCTCACCCCGGCCGAGGTCCTGCCGATGGATTCGGGTCATCACACATACACCCGCTACGACCCCGCCGGAGTCGTGGTCGCGATCGCGCCGTGGAACTTCCCGATGATGCTGGAGAGCTGGAAGGTCGCACCCGCGCTGGCCTGGGGAAACACGGTAGTTCTCAAGCCGGCCGAAGACACCCCGGCGTCGGCGACGCTCATGGCCAGGCTCGCGCTGGAGGCAGGCATCCCGCCGGGCGTGTTCAACGTGGTCCACGGGTACGGTCCGGACTCGGTGGGAGAGGCGCTGACCCAGAACCCCGACATCGACCGGATCACCTTCACTGGAGAGTCGGGCACGGGGCGGGTCATCGCCCGCGCCGCCGCGGCGAATCTCGTGCCGGTCAGTCTGGAACTCGGTGGGAAGGGCGCCAACGTCGTGTTCGCGGACGCGGACCTGGACAACGCCATCGACTGGTCGATCCGTGCGATCTTCACGAACGCCGGGCAGGTGTGTCTGGCCGGGAGTCGCATCTACGTGGAGCGTCCACTGCTCGACGAATTCGTCGACCGCTTCGTCGCCGCGGCCAACGCGATGGTGGTCGGTGACCCGAAGGATCCGGCAACCCAGATCGGCCCGTTGGCCAGCGGCGAGCACTACACGAAGGTGCGCGGATACTTCGACACGATCGGGGACTCCGGCGGCAAGTGCCTCACGGGTGACCTAGGGGAAGGATGGTTCATCACACCCACCGTGCTGCTCGAGCCCGACCGCGACTCCGCTCACCAGCGTGAAGAAATCTTCGGTCCCCTCGTCACGATCACCCCGTTCGACACGGAGGACGAGGCGATCCGCGAGGTCAACGACAGCCCATACGGATTGAACGCGATGCTGTTCACCGAGGACCTCACACGCGCACACCGGGTCTCGTCGGAGCTCGTCGTGGGAACCGTGTGGGTGAACTGCTTCTTCATTCGCGACCTTCGCGCTCCCTTCGGCGGCGCCAAGGACTCCGGAATCGGCCGTGAGGGAGGAACTTTCAGTCGTGAATTCTTTACCGAGCCGAAAGCTGTCGTGATGCAGATGGCGAAATCCGCCCACTGATCATGCACAGACGAGAGGGGCCCTTCCGCCGATCCGGAAGGGCCCCTCTCGTGTTGTTCCGCGGCTCCCACTGCGTGTGAGACGTTCCCTCGACGGTCTGGGCATGTTGCGGACAACATCGGACTTGACGGAGTTCGCTTCCAGGAAGCTGCAGAACAGCCGGTAATCCTTACATACCACTGCCGAGTTCCATCAGCGAGAAACGCGATCCACAGAGAGTATTTACTGCGGACGCGGTTTTCCGGCGGCGATTCGGCCTGCCCGATGGCGGTGAGTGAATTACTGGACCGTCGACGTGCGGATCAAGATCGGCGCAGCATCGTCGAGGCCCAGCGCCTGCTCGCGGGCTCCACGTCCACCCACCCGTCCAGCACATCGTCGAACCCGAAGGGCGGCGCAGAAAGTTCTGGGATCAGGCCGATCACCCTTTGACTACGAGGCGTGGCGACGTCGGTCGCCGGACAACCCGCCGGCGGGCCGGGGAGCCAAGTGGGCTCGGGAGCCGGCCGCGTTCGATTTGTCGTTCGACTGGGCGGTGGTCGCCGGCGCGGTGGACGTAGTCCGGTGGTGACACACCCAGCAGTGCGTCAATGGGCGCGAAAGTACCATCCTCGTCCTGCAGGATGGTCACACGCCAGGAGCTTCACCGACGAAGAAACTCACCCGTCTGCGCTCGCAACCGACGGCGCGGATCGCGACGGTCGAACCCGACGGGCAGCCGGATATCGTGTCGGTCGGGTTCGACGTCACGCAACCCGATTTCGCGCCACAGAGGGTAAGTGCGTGGCGTCACCCACTCGATGTCGGCGACCCGCGCAGCTTCGGTCGATTGTCGGCCACCTCGACCGCGGTGCCCTCGCGACGCCGCAAGGGGTCGCGGCACGATGCGTTGTCGGGACGAACGGCGTCGGGGTGACGGACGGCCGGGATCTCGGCCGTCCGTCACCATGCTTATCGCAGCGGGCGTTTCCGGGAGCGGCGATCAGTTGGAAGCCTGTGCAGCGACGCGCTCGGCGTGGGCGAGTGGAAGTGCCGGAGGTGCGGCGGGTGTCATCTCGCGGCGCAGGACCGGGACGATGTCGGTGCCGAGGATGTGGAGTTGTTCCTGCGCGACGTCGGCGGGTGTGCCGAAGGCGTCGATGGTGAACAGCAGACGGTGGATGTCGCCGGCGTAGCTGCGGTAGGCGAGGATCTTGTCGATCACTTCTTGAGGACTGCCGACGGCCAGCGGTGTCCGGTCGCTGTACTCCCCGATGGAGAGGCCGCCGAAGCGTGGTGTGCCGGCGAAGTAGGACCCGTATTCGGCACGGGCATCCTGGGAACGTGGACGGATGAACGCTTGCGCGCCGAGTCCGACAATGGCGTGTTCCGCGGGGCCGTGGCCGTAGTGCTCGAAGCGTTCCCGGTACAGCTGCACCATCCGCTGGGTGTGCGCCGGTGGAGCGAAAATGTGGTTGGAGAAGTATCCGTCACCGTAGTACGCGGCCTGTTCGGCGACTTCGGGCGTCCTGACGGAGCCGTGCCACACGAACGGTGGCGTGCCGTTCAAGGGGCGCGGCACGGAGGTGAACGATGTCAACGAGGAGCGGTATTCTCCGGTCCAGTCGATGTTCTCCTCGGTCCACAGTCGGCGCAGCAGTGCGTAGTTCTCGGTGGACAGTGGGAGAGCGTCGCGGACGTCTCTGCCGAACCATGGATACACGGGGCCGGTGTTACCACGGCCAAGCATGATGTCTGTGCGCCCCTTGGACAGGTGTTGGAGCACGGCGAAGTCCTCGGCGATTTTCACCGGGTCGTTCGTCGTGATCAGTGTCGTGGCGGTCGAGAGCAGCAGCCGTCTCGTCTGCGCGGCGATGAACGCGAGAAGGGCGCTCTGGGAGGAGGACACGAACGGCGGATTGTGGTGCTCTCCGACCGCGAAGACGTCGAGTCCGAGCCGTTCGGTCGTGACGGCGAGGTCGACCATCTGTTCCAGGCGCTCGGTGGCTCCGGGGACGCGACCAGTGACGGCGTCCGGGGTGCGGTCGCCGATGCTGAAGATTCCGATCTGCATGATGCTCCGCCTCCTACTCTGTGACCGGCAATGCCCGCAACACAGCAGGGGGCGCGTCGGCGGTCTTCAGAGGCGTGCTGCCCAGTTGGTAGGTCTCAAAGGTGGTCGTCATGGTTGTGTTGTCCTCACGGTTGGGTTTGGAGGTCTCGGGCGTCAAATGCTTGTTCGAACAAACATCCCGCAAAGAATTCTTCGGCTGAGATGGGGAGCCGGGAGTCGCCCTGCCGAACGTTTCCGGCTACGCGGCGGACGTGCTCTGCCGGGACTGCGTGCCTGCACGACGTGCCGCCCGGCGCCGGCTTCGGTCGTGTGCCGCCCTGCTCAGCCGGCTGTACGTAAGCAGCATCCGTGGCACGACCTGATAGACCGACAGGGGAACGATTACGAGGGTGAGCACGAACATGCGCAGGAAGGGGTGCCAGTCCACGGTGAACGGCCCCATGGCGGCCATTCCGAATGCGACCAGAGGAAAGATTGCGCACCACGTGATGAAGGCGCGCACGTGCACTGAGGCGATGCCGGAGGTGCGGTGGTGGTGTGAGTCGGTTTCGTCGGCGGCGAGTGCTTTGCCCTCGTGTTCCATTTGTCTCCCTATAATTGGTGTGCGCTGCCGTCTGGCCGGCGTGATGCACCCCTGGCTTGGCAGGCCCACGCGGTAACCGGTTGTGCGATCTTGCGTTTGGCCTACAGCTGCGGTGCGTTGAGGCGTGCAGTTTCGGCGTCATCGCGCCGGCGGTCGCGCCTCCGTCGACGCTGTAGTTCTGGCCCGTGACCCAACTCGACTCGTCGGATGCCAGGTAGAGGGCCCATGCAGGCGATGTCCTCTCCCGTGCCGGCGCGCTGGAGGATGGCGTTGCTGATCTGCCAGGCCTTGCCTTCGGCGTCGACGGCCCTGTCGGTGCTGGGGTGTTGATGAACCCGGGGGAGATGGAGTTCGCGCGGACGCCGCGGGAGGCCCTTCCGCGGCGAGGGCACGGGTCATCGAGATAACGCCACCGTCGAGCAGAAGGGGCCAGGCAGCGCTGGTGGTATGGAAAACGAGGTCGAGTTCGACGTTCATCACGTGCCGCCAGAGCGAGAAGGTCATCTTCTCGAACGGGGCGAATCCGGCGCCGGCGGCGTTGTTGTAGAGAACGTCGAGACCGCCATGCGTGCCGCGCCGTCACGTATCCAGTCGCCGGCCTGCCCGGGGTTGGTGAGGTCGACCGTGGTTCCCCACACGTCAAATCCTTCACTGCGAGGGCCTCATGCGGTTGCCTCGGCAGAGCCCGGCTTGAGATCGCAGCCGACGACCGTCGCACCCTCCCGCGCGAACAGCCGCTGCGCCGCTTCGCCCTGACCTCCTCCGGTGCCGGTGATGAGGACCCGCTTGCCCGCCAGGCGTCCGGTTGCATTCGCTGACATGTGAATCTCGCTTTCATTTCATTTCCGGTAATTGGCGGCTTCCCGGGGCATTGGATGGCGGTCCGGGCCGGAGGCCCGCGCCTGTGCGTGTGGGCGGGCGGCGTGTCTGGCCGGGTGCGTGACGGGTCAGTTCCCGGCGGCCGTCCTTTTTGCCGTCTTGTCTCGCGCACTGCGGCGATGGTTCGCATTGCCCCAGTGTTGATTTCGCCCCGGCGCTTGATGATGGGGGCGTCGGGAAGATTCTCGGTGATCAGAGGCAAGATCCGCCGTCCTCGACGGAGGTGACACGATAGGCAGCTCGTAGGCCTTGGCCAGCTCCTTGGAATGCCCCGTCTGGTAGTCGACGAACAGGATGGCGGCGTTGTCGTCGGTCAGTTGTTCGTAGCGCCTGATGACCGCCCCTCGGTAGAAAATTGGAGTGGACCGAACGGTCCTGATATCGAACCGTATCACTATCGGGACCGAGTGGTCCAATAGCCGCATGCGCCTCTCCGGTGGTCGTCACCGCAGTAGAGGCCACAGGGCGCAATAAGCTCATCGTCGCGGGTCTCCACCAACGTGTGCGCTGCCCCTCGTTGCCCTGGCGGCCCAGTGGCCGGCTACGGGGGCGGCGCGGTCATCGACTGCCTTCGGGACCTGGAACGAGCCCCGTCCAGGACGGACGCCGTCCAGCGGATAGTCAAGGCCCGTGGTTGAGCCGATGACCTGGGTCGCAGTGGGCGCCGAGTTGCAGGCGACCGGCGCGCCGAGAAGGGCCAGGAACTGGGCCGGACCATGGGTACCGCTGCACTTCTACGGCAAAACCTCACCGCCAGCTTCGACGCCGCCCGCCTCACCGCGAACATCTGAGCAAGGCCACCTCACCGGCCCGCCCGAGATCGGCTCCGGCAGCCGCTGCTGCTCACACCGAGCGTCCGGGGCGAACCCGGCCACGAAAGTTTTCCGTGGGCCCCCTGTTGGTACGGTGGAATTCCGGGGACCGGACGGTCCACAACAAGGAGGAGTGGGTCCCGATGGCGCGCACACCGGAGTTCGACCGGGACACGGTCCTGGAGAACGCCATGGGGGCGTTCTGGGAGCACGGCTTCGAAGCGACCTCGATGGCAGACCTGCTGGCGGTCACCGGACTGAGTAAGAGCAGCCTCTACGCCAGCTTCGGCGACAAGCACGCCGTGTTCGTGGCTGCCTACGACCTCTACCGCGCCCGTCGGACCGAGAACCTGGCGCGCGTGCTCGCCGCACATCCGCCCCCGGGCGGAATCCCGGCATTCTTCGACGAGATCATCGGCACCGGCGCCGAGGGCTGGCAGCGTTTCGGGTGCATGAGCACCAACCAGGCCGCCGAACTGGCCCAATCGGACAGGGAAGTGTGCACCCGGGTCGCGGAGGATCATCAACTGCTCGAGGACGCCTTCGCCGACCACCTCAGTGCCGGCCAGGATGCCGGGACCGTGCCCGCATCCGTCGATACCCGGGCCGCAGCAAGTGCGCTGGTCACCGCGTTCTCCGGCTTTCAGCTCACCGTGCGCGCCGGGATGGACCGCACCCGGCTGGAACGGTCCCTGGCCTACCTCCTTGCCCCGCTCGAAACGCCAGTCTGACCGGTCCTACCCCGACCCTGCGCTCTCGATACCAGCAGTCTTCTCGGCAAGGGTCACGCCGCCTGACAACCAGTGATCGGGCGAGACCTCGCGGAGGATTACCCGGATGCTGTGCGATGGTGCTCCGATGGATCGTTCGACGGCCGAATGGAGTTCCCCGAGCAGCGTTCGCAGTTGCTCGGGGGAGCGCCCGGTGGTGAGAGTGACCTCGATGAGAGGCATCAGACCTCCTGCAGGTGGGAATCGGCCAGAATCTGGTACTGGGTGCTTGCCCGCTGGGTCGGGCCGGCCCACATATCGATCGAGTGCGGCAGCGACGGGTCGAAATACCGGGGTGTCCACGCGGCGTCGTCTTCGATTCGGCGGACACCGAACGAGTACTCGTAGGTGAGACCTTCCGGGCCCTTGAAGTAGATGAAGATCGCACCCGACTGCGGATGGCGACCCGGACCCTGCTCGATCTCGACGCCGTTGTTCACCAGGACGTGCCAGCTGCGCATGACATCGTCGATACTTTCGACCTGAAAGTTGATGTGGCACAGTCCCGGCCGTTCGCCTTGGAAGATGGCGAACTTGTGGTGGACTGGGTCGAATCGGATGAGTGCCGCTTTGTTGCCGATCCAATCGCTGATCTTCATGTTGAACAGCGAACTCCACCACTCGTACGCTTTGCGGGGATCGGGGGCATCGACGCACAGGTGCCCGAACTCGGTGATACCGGCCGGGCGGCTGAAGTTGATCGGCGCTACGTCCGTTTCCGGATCGACGACGAGGTCGAATCGGTTGCCCCAGGGATCCGAGAATTCGAGGAACTCCCGCACGTGGCGGGAGTGGCACTCCTCGGGCGTTCCCCACCGTGTCCTGATGCCCGCCGCGGTCAGCTCTTCGTCGGCGGCGATGAGCGCGGCCGAGTCCGCGACGGAGAGCCCGGAGCTGAGCACCCCCGACTCGCCTTCGACGAAGGCAAGGCAGTGATGGCGCTGGTCGGCACGCAGGTAATGGACGCCGTTCTCGGCACCCCGGTATTCCATGCCCACGATCTCGGTTGCGAAGCGGACTGCCTCGGCTGCGTTCGCCGTGCCGGAGCGCACGTACTGAATGTCGATGAGTTCGATCACAATGATCCTCTTTCCCTCTTCACTCGTCTCCGAGTGAAGGTCGATGTTGGTCCTGAAGAAGTGTTTCGAGGAAGCGGTACAAGCGTGGAAGAAGTTCCGACGCGCGCTCACGCCACCATTCCTGTTCGACAGTGGGGAGCTCGATCGGGCTTCCCGCTGCGGATGCCCGGAGGTCGAGTTCGGCCGACCGCTCGAGAATCCACATCCGCGCGACGGCTTCCGCGATGTCCCTGCCCCAGGTCACCGCGCCGTTGCCCCGCAGAACCACGGCCTGCGCGCTGCCGACGGACTCCGCGATTGCCTCTGCCGCGTCGCGGTTCCTGACGAGTTGGGAATCTGGATGCAGCGCGACCGGGCCGAGCATGGCAGCGTGCCCGTTCAACGCGGCAGGAACCCTCCCGAGTGCCGCTATCGCGGCAACGGCGCGGGGCTGGGCGCGGCAGACCGCTCCGACATTCGAGTCGCGCTCCATCACCGCCAGGTGAAGCCAGGCTTCCTTCGGGGCTCCCGCGGGGAGCTCGTTGGAATCGGTCGTCAGTGCGAGGGGGCTGTCGCCGGCACCCAGCGATCCGAGCGGACGCGGCGGAGTCAGCAACGCTGATGTGGGCGAGGTTCGGACGGAAACGTGGCCGAAGGCATCGACCAGTCCGGCTTGCGCCAGTACTCGAGCGGCGTCGATCAATTCACGGTGCAAGTCGTTGTCCATGTGCGGCTCCATCGATTTAGTTCAGATCATACCTGTATGAGTAGAAAGGTCAATCACGAAATAGTGGGATATCGTCGGAGCATGTCACTTCAGCATGCGGTCCTCGGTGTCCTCGAGGCCCGACCCATGACCGGCTACGAGCTCACGCAAATGTTCGAGTCGACGGCCAGATGGGTGTGGGCAGCGCCGCAGAGCCAGATCTATCCGCTGCTGAAGAAACTCGAAAGAGAAGGCCTCATAGAGGGCGAGGACCAGGTCCGCGGTGAGCGTCTGAGACGCACGGTGTATTCGATCACTCCCGCCGGACTCGAGGACCTCCGGGAGTGGCTGGGTCAGGACCTCGGCAAGACGAGCCCACGGGATCCCCTCCTGGTGAAGGCGCTATTTTTCGACATGGCCGACCCGGAGGATGCCCGTCGGGTCCTCGAGGCGCACATCGTGGAACTGCGCCATTGCATCGAGCTGTGGTCGGTTCACCGCGACCGCCTGCTCGCCCGGGATACCGAGTTGCTCCGCGAACGGCTGCTGCGGCGCGACCCGGCGGACCACGAACGGATCGCCCGGTTGAAAGCCCACGTATTCGACTTCCTCATCGATTCCGCCGCGTTGCGTGTCCGTTGGGTCAATCGCACGATAGAGATCCTGGAGTGCGACCGCCCGGCAGAGATACACTGACGACCCAGAGCAGAGTGCGCCGGCGGAGTGTCTACCGATACCGCCCATAAAGGGCCTCACCGCCATTGAGGCGGCGTGTCAGGGACGGTCGGCCCTCGCTCACCGAGGATCGAACACCGCTTGTGCAGCGGCCACGAACTCAGGGTCGCTCTGGTCGATCAGCGTCGGGTTACCGTCGGACCACTGAAACTTGTGGGTCAGGCTGCTGATCCGCCAACCGTCGGGAGTGCGGCGGAACGAATTCTCATACCAGCCGTACTGGGTGTAATGATCGTCTCCCGCCTTGTTCGGAAACCGGTGGCGTGACACGTGATAAAAGATTCCGTGCGCCTGGTCACCATCCAGCTGGATCTGGAAATTCGAGTACTGATGCATGACGGTGAGCCGATCGAGGCACGCGGCAGCGAACCGCGCCCACGCGGCGGATGTCGTCGTCACCTTGGGGAGACCGGTGAGATCGAAGAAGTCGATGTCGACGGTATCGGTGAGCGCGGCGGCATACATTTCCCAGTCGTGGAGGTCGAGGGACCGACCGAACCGAAGCATCACATCGGAAATAGCTTGCCGATCAAGGATTTCGCCGATCACAGCACGGAGTTCGGAGTCGCTCATGCGGGTCGCGACTGGATCCATGTTCTTCTCCTTCGAGGTGGCGCGGTGTTGCGAGACGCTATCTGCCCGAACGGCAATGTGAGATGTGACCGTTCCGGTGAGTGGCACACGAAGTTCTCGCCGCGGAGTGACGCGGCTAACATTTAGTTGTCGCATGGATCGGTGATCAAATAACCGCCGCGACCATGCTCTCGACCAGCTGTTCCGCCGGCGACGCGCGCCCTGCAGGCACACCACCGGCAGCACCATCCCAGCGGCGCCGCTCGTCGAGCAGACGGCAATGCCCACCCATCACGCACGCCAGCACAATCTGAGGACGCACATGGACCTGACCGATCGCACCATCATCATCACTGGCGCAGGCAGCGGCATCGGTGCGGCTACCGCCCTCCACCTCGCCGAAGCCGGCGCCAACATCGCCGTCGTCGATCTCGACCCCGCCGGTGAAGTCATCGCCGACAAGATCCAGTCCGGGGGCGGTAAGGCGAGCTTCTTCCGTACCGATGTCTCCGACGAACATCAAGTCGAAGCCATGGTCGAGGGCGTCGTTGCACGTTTCGGCAAGATCGACGGCGCGTTCAACAACGCCGGTGTCGAACAATGCAATCTGGCTCTACATGAACTCACCGCCCAACAGTGGGATCGCGCCATCGCAGTGGATCTGACTGGCGTGTTCAACTGCCTCAAATACGAGATCCGGGCGATGCTCGAGACCGGCGGTGGCTCGATCGTCAACACAGCCTCGTCGCTCGGCAAAGTGGCCATCCCCAATGCCAGCGAGTACGTTGCCGCAAAACACGGTGTGGTAGGACTGACGCTCGCCGCCGCTACCGATTACGGCCAGAAGGGAATCCGGGTGAACGCGGTAATGCCGGGAATCACCAATACGGCGTTGGTGGCTCGCATCTCCGCCGACCCGCGATTCGCGGCCTACTTCGACAAACTGCGCGACAGGCACGTCCTCGGAAGGTTCGGCGAGCCTGGCGAGATCGCGGAAGCAGTCGGCTGGCTGCTCTCCGATTCCGCTTCCTTTGTCACCGGCACGGCTATGGCGGTTGACGGCGGTTTCCTCGCAGTCTGACCCGGGCCTGGCGGCTTCTGTCGCAGACAGATCCACGTCCCGAAGAAACCTCCACCTCCGCCACCCCGCAAAACCGGGCGTTGCGGACGGCAACGGGCAGGTACCGCCGGCG
The DNA here is from genome assembly GCF_002165735.1 of Rhodococcus sp. NCIMB 12038. NCBI lineage: Bacteria > Bacillati > Actinomycetota > Actinomycetes > Mycobacteriales > Nocardiaceae > Rhodococcus > Rhodococcus sp. NCIMB 12038. The sequence continues at coordinate 24,464 of NZ_NHML01000107.1, read as the reverse complement.
CCCGCAGTGGTGCGTTGAGCTCGCCCGTTCTGTGTACTCCAGACATGCACACCGAGGGACCGGACTTGCCTGCAAGCGGGACCCCGATCAATCGACGAAACCGGGTCCGTCGTCGGCAATCGTCAAAAGGGTCGTGCCTCGGCGGGTCTTAGGCACCTGAGCGCCTCCGCCGGTTAGGGTCCGCTCCGTGTGTGGGGGGCGGCAAGGGTCAGTCTCTCCTCCAGCCCTTCCAGGACTCGCAGGGTTGTCCGCCGCTCGTCCTCGTCGAGGCCGCCGACGGACAGTTCTTCGAGTTGTTGCCACACATCCTCGACCTGCCGGCGCAGTGCGTGGCTGGCCTCGGTGGGCTCGATCAGTGTTGCGCGCTTGTCGTCGAGGCAGGGGCGGCGGCGGACGAAGCCGGCGTGCTCGAGGCGCCGGATGGTCCGGGTCATCGTGGCGGCGTCGGAGTCGAGCAGGCGAATGAGATCGACTTGGCGTTGCGGACCCAGTTCCCACAGATGCATCATCACCAACTCCTGGCCGGGATGAAGGCCGACGCGGCGCAGAAGCTGGCCAGCGATCATGCGATGGGCGCGGGCCACCCGGAAGATCGCATGACTGACGGGCCCCCCACTCGCGGCCGACGGCACGGGCACCGCCCCGTCCATCGGCGCTGTCTCTGTCCCGGACGTGCGGCGCTCTGCCATGGCACTCGATCCTTTCCTATAACTTGTCCGAGCAGTATAACGCCCACTGAACCCACAGTTCGAATGGCCATCCGACCGCAGAACCGGCACCCAGATCACCATCTCCTTCAAGGGTTCGGTGCGGTGGTGGGGGATTCCATCTGTGTGACCAATGCGACGTCGGGGCGTCGGGAATACCTCTTGATGAGATACTGTTCGAACAAGTAAGTCCATTCGGTGATCGACCGACAACCCGAAGTTCGGGCGGCGTGGAAGCCCCGCGGCTGCCGCAGACCGTCACCGATCACCTCCACGGAAGGTAAGGAAGAACATGAGCACCGCATTCGACCCGATCGACCTCGCCGGCACGCGCCTGGCCAACCGCATCGCGATGGCCCCGATGACCCGCAGCCGTGCATACGGGCCGGGGGCGAGCCCGACACCGGCCATGGCGACGTACTACGCGCAGCGCGCGAGCGCGGGGCTGATCGTCACCGAGGGCACCCAGCCGTCGGCGGTCGGTCAGGGCTACCCCAGCACGCCCGGCCTGCATACGGACGAGCAGATCGCGGCCTGGCGGCCGGTCACCGACGCGGTGCACGCCGCCGGCGGGGTCATCTTCGCCCAGCTGATGCACACCGGCCGGATCGGGCACCCGAGCCTGCTTCCGGACGGCCTGACCCCCGTCGGCCCGTCACCCGTCGCCGCGGAAGGGCAGGTGTTCACACTCGACGGGATGCAGGACTTCGTCACCCCGAAGGAGCTGACCGAGGCCGAAATCGACGAGACGATCAGCGATTTCGCGCAGGCCGCCCGCAACGCGATCGACGCCGGTTTCGACGGCGTCGAGGTGCACGGAGCCAACGGCTACCTGCTGCATCAGTTCCTGTCCACCAAGGCCAACCAGCGCACCGACCGTTGGGGTCAGTCGATCGAGGGCAGGATCCGATTCCCCCTCGCGGTGGTGCGTGCCGTGGCGGACGCGATCGGCGCCGACCGCGTCGGACTGCGGATCTCCCCGGCCAACCCCCTCAACGACATCGTCGAGGACGGGTTCCGCGACACCTACGCCGCCCTCGTCGATGTCATCGAGCCGATCGGGTTGGCCTACCTGCACGTGATGGAGTTGGGAGAGACGGCGGACCGGGAACTCACCCTGGACCTGCGCAAGCGATTCAGCGGAACGTTCATCCTCAACCCCTCGACCCCCGATGCCGTCACGCACCTCGACGAGCTGGCGCTCGTCGAGGACGGAACCGCCGACATGATCGCCTACGGTGCGCTGTTCCTGGCCAACCCCGACCTGCCCGCCCGGCTCGCCGCCGGCGGCCCGTTCAATACCCCCGACCGCGCCACCTTCTACGGCGGCGACGAGAACGGTTACACCGACTACCCCACCCTCAACGGGTAACGCAGGCACCCGAACGAATGCCGGTCCCCGGCCGACGCCCGGGGACCGGCAACACCGTGGCGAGTCCGGCCGGGATCCCGAGTTTCTGCACCGCTATGTTCGGGTTGTTCATCGGCTCGAACCGCCGGGGCGGCTGTTGGTCTAAGATCGGTTGTCTCATAACAGGGCTGGCGTGAGTTCCTATTTCGCAACCAGCACTTCGCCTTCCAGTCCATCGGGGTCACGAAAGAAGACACTGCGCACGGCGCCGAAGTCGTTGACATTCCCGTCGCTGGCACCCTGCTCGACAAGCCGTTGCCGAATAGTTTCGAAGCTCTCGGCGGATGCTGCCTGCAGGCCGAAGTGGTCGAGCCGTCCGCGTCCCCACATGGGTGTCTGACGGTCAGGCTCGGGGCTGCCTTCGATCGTGACCACGTTGAGCTCGGTGTGCGGTCCGATACGGATCATCGTCATAGTTTCTCCACCCTTGTCACCGTGCGGCTTGGTGGGTCCAACCTCTGCGTCGAAGACCGTGGTGTAAAAGGCGCGGAGTCGGTCGATGTCGTTGGATACCAACGCGATGTGGTTGATCCCGTTTAGTAACATAGCTTTGCTCCTTCGCTCGTTGGCTCAACCGCCAACAGAACACCGACCGGCAGCCGCGTACTTCGCCACGTCACTGAATAGATGATCGCCATGGTCCCACTTCGCTCACCGGCCCGGGTGTGGGATCGGCTGCCTCGAAGGCGGATGCCGGGTGTTGATGGCGAGCACGGTGATGGCCAGGCCGGTGCAAGGAATGGTGGTGTAGCCGTGTGTCAAGGCACTGCTCGCGGCCTGGATGAAATTGACATCAGGAGTCGCCCGGATCCCGCGGTAGTGCGTTGACCGCCGCATCCGGCAGTCCAGTTGTCGGGTCGGTAGCCGGCCGGTGGGTCATCGGCGGTCGACGAGTGTCACGGTGTCAGGTCCTCATCAGCTCGAACAGCGGGAGGGTGCGCGTGGTCTGGGTCTCGTACTTCGCGAACGGCGGCGCGATCGCGGTGATCTGCGCCCACGCGGCCTGACGCTCATCCTCTGGAAGTTCACGGGCTTCGACATCGACGGTCGCGGCACCGATTTCGATCCGGGTACGGGGGTGCGCGCGCAAGTTGTGCACCCACGCCGGATTGATGTCGGCTCCGCCATACGAGCCGACGACGATCACCGTGCCGTCGATGTCGAAATACCCCACCGGGTTGACCCGCGGCGCACCGGATTTCGCGCCGGTGGTGTGCAGGAGCAACAAGGTCGACTTCTCCCATGGGCCGCCGACCTTGCCGCCGTTGGNGCGGAACTCGGCAATGACGTTCGAGTTGAACGAGGTATCGGGTAGATCAGCCATCGGCCCTGTCCTTCCGTAGCCCTTCCACCACTGTGCCGGTTTTCTCAACGCTTGTCTACTTTTTTTGACGGGTGGCAGTATGAGCCGAAACGTTGGGAGGGGTGTGCGGTGAGCAGTGCTGAGCCAGCACCCGGGGAACCGGTGGCAGGCGGCGAGCGCAAGGGCCTGCGGACCCGTCGCCGGATCCTCGAGGCCGCCCGCGGTATGTTCGCCGACGTCGGGTTCGAGCGCGCCACCATTCGAGGCATCGCCGCGGCGGCGGGGGTGGACAAGTCCTCGGTCATCCAATACTTCGGCACCAAACAGGCACTGTTCCGGGACGCGGTGCACTGGGACATCCCCATCGCCGAGCTGACGACCGACGACGAGACCGAGACGATCGACAACCTCGTCGGTGGGATGCTGGCCGCGTGGGCGGCCGACCCGAACAGCCCGATGGCGGTGCTGGTGCGTACCAGCATGACCAGCGAGGACGCTGCCGATCTGCTGCGCACCCACATCACCGCACAGTCGGTCGACACCATGGCCGCAACTATCGATGCCCCCGATCCGCGGCTACGCGCCGCCCTGGCCGGCGCGATGCTGATGGGCATCGCCAGCCAGCGCTACCTCCTGAAGCTGCCCGATCTGAAGGACGCCGACGTCGAGGACATCCTTCGGCTCATCACGCCACTGGTCCGAGCGCTCCTCAACCCGCACAGCGACCAGTAGAGACGACTCCCCTCGGGCGATCCCGACGACAACCCCGCGGGCAGGATCCCTATTTCACGCGGGCTGCGCAGCCCCCGTTCACCAGGCGCCGGGGCCCGGGGCGCGTGCAGGTCACAGCGCCGAAGACGACCTCGTTGTGGAGGCGGCGATCGCGGAGCGGTCCTCTCGTCGCGGCCGGCGATCACCGTCAACGGCTGTGCGAAGCCTTGGCTCGTCGCAGCTGCCAGGGAGAAGCGGCAACAGGGTGGACCGGCCCGTTCTGGCCGGTCCACGCTGTCAGTCCTGGGTGGCGACTCTCGTATGGCACCCCCATTTCCGCCTCGCCCAGCCTCCCCGTCGCCCCCTACGAGCGTTTCTCAGCTGGTGAGGTGCTCGCGGAAGAAGTCGCGGGCGAGTTGGCCCGCCACGTTGGTATCCGCCCGCTCGGAGTACAGGCTCATGTGGCTGACAGCGGGGAGGATCTCCAACCGCTTGTGGGGTGATGCAACCTTGTTGAAGGCGTCGATTTCCAGATCCCACGCGGTAATGTTGTCGCCCTCGGCGACGACCATGAGGACCTTCTTGTCCAGAATTCGTGAAAGGTAAGGAAAGACAGTGTAGTTGAGTAGCAGCTCGGCTGACTCGGTGGTGCTCCGGTGCTCGTGCAGCGGCGCCTCGGATTCCTTGACCTGATGGAAGACCTCGTGGATCCGGGGGAAGGGCCAGACCGAAAGCTCCTCGCTGGGGTGCAGCGTGGCGAAGGCGATCTGGCCCCCGTCGCCCACCGAACGCTCGCGACGGTCGTCGAGAATCGCGCGCTCGAAGTCCGCGAACCGAGTCTCACCGTGGACCCGCTTCATCGTGCTGTAACCATCGACCACCGGTACGACACTGGTAATCGCCTTGATGCGGGGATCGCTCGCCGCGAGGATCAGCACGTGCCCTCCACTGTAGGAGATGCCGAATGCGCCGATGCGATCGGAGTCCACATCCTCGCGCCCCTCGACGTAAGTGATCACGTTTCTGTAGTCGGAGATCTGCTGCCACGGATCGAGATGCTGACGACGCTTTCCGCTCGACTCGCCGAAGCCGGCGTAATCGAAGCCGAGGAACTGGACGCCGCCCTCATTCACGATCCGGGCAATGTGCGGAAGCACGATTTCCTTCGTGTAGCACCAACCGCCGGCTGCGACCACCGTAGGCAGCGGGCCCTCCGCGCCGTCCGGCCGAAAAAGGGTTCCGACCAAAGTCTCGCCGTCGCTGGGAATTTCAACTCGCTGTTCCACTTCTGCTCCTCAGGTAACCGATCCAAATCGTTGGCTCGACGTTAGATCTCCTGCGGGCAGGCGGAGTGTCTCAGTTTTGGGGCTCCTGACGACCTTGGTCTGGGTCGGGGGAGGACAGGGTGGCCGCCGCCGTCATTCCCCGTGCTGTCACACGCCCTGCACGCCCACCATCCGCAAGGACAGCTCCACATACCGCTCAGCGAGAATCGCCGGGTCGGAGTGCGTGTTCGAGGGGAACCATCGGCTGACGTCTACTCCGAGAGAAGTGATTGCGAGGGTAGCGGCCTCGAGGTCAATGGTCTGAAAGTCTCCGGACGCATCACCGGCTTCGATGATTCGGGTGAAGACCCTCGACGTGGTCCGTCTGATGTCCACGATTGCCTTGAAATGCTCCTGCGAGAGCGAACGCAGTTCGTGTTGCACGACTCTCGCGAGCGCGTGGTTGTCGGCGTGCCACGTCACATAGGCCGTGACGGTGGCAGCCAGCCTGACGGCCGGGGGCGCGGTGGGCTGATCGGCCTGGGTGACGGCGGCGAGCGCCGCATCATGGCCTTCCAAGCTGATGGCGAACAGTAGCGACTCTTTGGTCTTGTAGTGCGGATACACCGCTCCGGGACTGAGGTCCAGACTCGCGGCGATTTCCCGGGTGGTGGTCGCCCCGTATCCCTTGGCGGCGAAGACCTCGATCGCCGCTGCTCGTATCCGGGCGGCGGCCTTTGATGTACCCACCTCACTGACCACGTCATGCGCGGGTGCGCTCATCGCGGGATTGCCTCTCGATCGGTTGGGGTTGACAGGTATCCGTCTGCGCCGTCAGTATATGCGAGCGCATAGAAACTATGCGAACGCATATTTTTTGGGTCAGCGCGTTTCCCCGCGAGCCCCACCCCCGCTGGAGTGTGATCGCACCCGGCGCCAACCAGGAGGCTTCATGCCCGAGGCTGTCATCGTTTCCATCGCCCGTTCCCCGATCGGTCGCGCCATGAAGGGATCGCTCAAGGGCATGCGCCCCGACGACCTCGCCGCGCAGATGGTCCAGGCGGCCCTCGACAAGGTGCCCGCGCTCGACCCGACCGACATTAACGACCTGATCCTGGGCTGCGGTCTGCCCGGCGGGGAGCAGGGCTTCAACATGGGCCGCAACGTCGCGGTCCAGCTGGGCTACGACTTCATTCCCGGCACCACCATCACCCGCTACTGTTCGTCGTCGCTGCAGACCACCCGGATGGCGCTGCACGCCATCAAGGCCGGGGAGGGTGACGTCTTCATTTCCGCCGGCGTCGAGACCGTGTCCCGGTTCGTCAAGGGCAACTCCGACTCGCTGCCCGACACCCAGAATCCGCTGTACGCCGATGCGCAGACCCGCACCGAGAAGCTCGCCCAGGGCGACCAGGGGTGGGTCGACCCGCGTGAGGAGGGGCTGGTCCCCGACACCTACATCGCGATGGGCCAGACCGCGGAGAACGTCGCGCAGATCACCGGCATCACCCGCGAGGAGCAGGACCGGTGGGCGGTGCGCTCGCAGAACCGCGCCGAGGAGGCCATCGGCAACGGTTTCTTCGAACGGGAGATCACCCCGGTGACCCTGCCCGACGGCACCGTCGTGACGAAGGACGACGGCCCTCGCGCCGGCACCACCTACGAGGCCGTCAGCCAGCTGAGGCCGGTGTTCCGTCCGGACGGCACCGTCACCGCCGGCAACGCGTGCCCGCTCAACGACGGCGCCGCCGCCCTGGTGATCATGTCCGACACCAAGGCCACGGAGCTGGGACTGACCCCGCTGGCCCGGATCGTGTCCACCGGGGTGTCCGGTTTGTCGCCGGAGATCATGGGGCTGGGCCCGATCGAGGCGTCCAAGCGTGCCCTGGCGATCGCGGGCCTGGGCATCTCCGACATCGACCTCGTCGAGATCAACGAGGCGTTCGCGGTGCAGGTGATCGGCTCCGCCCGTGAGTTGGCCATCGACGAGGACAAGCTCAACGTCTCCGGCGGTGCCATCGCCCTCGGCCACCCCTTCGGCATGACCGGTGCCCGCATCACCGCCACCCTGCTCAACAACCTGACCACCCACGACAAGCAGTTCGGCCTCGAAACCATGTGCGTCGGAGGCGGACAGGGCATGGCCATGGTCCTCGAACGCCTCAACTGACAACAAAGACAGGAAACCTCGATGGGCAACATCACCTACGATTTCACCGGCAAATCGGTCATCGTCACCGGCGCCGCCCGCGGCATCGGCCAGGCACTCGCACGCCACTTCGCCGACGCCAAGGCGACCGTGTTCATGGTGGACTTCGACAAGGACGAACTCGACAAGTCCGCCCGTGAGGTCGGCGCGGTCGGCATCCCCGCCGACGTCAGCAGCACCAACGACGTCGAGAAGGTCATCTCCACCGTGATCGCCGAAACCGGGCGGATCGATGTCCTGGTCAACAATGCCGGCATCCTGCGGGACAAGGTGCTGTGGAAGCTGACCGACGACGACTGGGACCAGGTCCTGAATGTCCACGCCGGCGGGACGTTCCGCTTCACCCGGGCCTGCGTGCCGCACTTCCGGAAGCAGGAATTCGGCCGGGTCGTCAACATCACCTCCTACACCGGACTGCACGGCAACCGGGGCCAGGCCAACTACGCCACCGCCAAGGCCGGGATCATCGGGTTCACCAAGACCGCGGCGAAAGAACTGGCCGCATTCGGTGTCACCGTCAACGCGATCTCGCCGAATGCCGCCACGCGGATGACGGCCTCGATTCCTGAGGAGAAGATCGCCGAGCTCACCGGCCCCATTTCGCGGTTCGCCGACCCGTCCGAGATGGCCGACGCCATCTGCTTCCTCGCTTCCGAGGAAGCCGGCTACATCACTGGCGTCGTCCTTCCGGTCGACGGCGGTGTCTCCATCTGACGCCACTTTCTGAACGGATGAACCCATGACCGACGTACTCTCCCGGCGCGACATCGACTTCCTGCTCTACGAATGGCTCGACGTAGTCTCGCTGACCTCCCGCAAACGCTTCGCCGAACACTCGAAGGACACCTTCGACGCCGTCCTCGACCTCAGTGCGGACATCGCGCACAAGCACTTCGCCACGCACAACAAGAAGGCCGACGCGAACGAGCCGACCATGCGACCGGACGGCACCGTCGACATGATCGACGAGGTCAAGACGGCGCTCGACGCCTACGCGGCCTCGGGCCTGATCGCCGGATCTTTCGACGAGAGCGTCGGGGGCATGCAACTGCCCGCCACGGTGGCGCGGGCGGCGATGGCCTGGTTCCAGGCCGCCAACGCCGGCACCGCCGCCTACCCGTTCCTGACCGCCGCCAACGCCAACCTGATCGCGACCTACGGCACCGAACAGCAGATCGACGACTACGTCCGTCCGATGCTCGAGGGCCGCTGGTTCGGCACGATGTGCCTGTCGGAACCCCAGGCAGGGTCGTCGCTGGCGGACATCACCACCCGGGCGGTGCCGCAGGACGACGGCAGCTACCGGATCACCGGAACCAAGATGTGGATCTCGGGAGGCGACCACGAGCTCACCGAGAACATCGTGCACCTGGTGCTGGCGAAAATCCCGGGCGGCGGTCCCGGGGTCAAGGGCATTTCGTTGTTCATCGTCCCGAAGTTCCTTCCCGGCGCCGACGGCGCGGTCGGCGAGCGCAACGACGTCACGCTGATGGGCCTCAACCACAAGATGGGCAATCGGGGCACCACCAACACCCTGCTCGCGTTCGGTGACGGAACGCATTCCCCAGCAGGGCAATCCGGCGCTGTCGGGTTCCTCGTGGGGCGGGAACACCGGGACCTGTCGTATATGTTCCACATGATGAACGAGGCCCGGATCGGTGTCGGTTTCCTCGCGATCTCCCTCGGCTACGTCGGCTACCAGAAGTCGCTCGAGTACGCGAAGGTGCGAACCCAGGGCCGCCCCCTCGGCGCCAAGGACCCGTCCTCGCAGCCGGTTCCGATCATCGAACACGCCGATGTCCGCCGCATGCTGCTGGCGCAGAAGTCCTACGTCGAAGGCGCTCTCGCGCTCGGCCTCTACTGCTCACGCCTGGTCGACGAGCAGGACACCGCCGAGGACACGGCGACGGCCGAGGAAGCAACATTGCTCCTCGACGTCCTCACCCCGATCGCGAAGAGCTGGCCGTCGCAATGGTGCCTCGAAGCCAACAGCCTCGCCATCCAGGTCCACGGCGGGTACGGCTACACCCGCGACTACGACGTCGAACAGTACTACCGCGACAACCGGTTGAATCCGATCCACGAAGGCACGCACGGCGTTCAAGGACTGGACCTGTTGGGTCGCAAGGTCACCATGCAAGACGGTGCCGGACTCTCACTGCTCGGATCGAAGGTCACCGCGACCATCGAACGCGGCCGTGTGATCGGCGGCGACACCGCCCGCTACGCGGCCGAACTCGATGCCGTGTGGAATCGGATCGTCGAGGTCACCGCGACACTGTGGTCTGCGGGCGACGCGACGACGGCGTTGGCGAACTCGTCGGTGTACCTGGAGGCGGTCGGGCACACGGTGATCGCGTGGATGTGGCTCGAGCAGCTCACCGCCGTCGACGGCAAGGACGGCGACTTCTACGACGGCAAGCGCCACGCCGCCCGCTACTTCTACCGCCATGAGCTGCCCAAGGTCACACCGCAACTCGACCTGCTGGCAAGCCTGGACCGGACCACCCTCGACATGAACCCCAGCTGGTTCTGAACCCCAGGAGACATTGCGCATGAGTGTGCTCGACAAATTCCGTCTCGACGGCCGTGTCGCCATCGTCACCGGCGCGTCGTCCGGCCTCGGCGTCGCGTTCGCCAAGGCCTTCGCCGAGGCCGGCGCGGACGTCGTGCTCGCGGCCAGGCGCGTCGACAAGCTGTATGACACGGCCGCGATGGTTCGGGCCAGCGGACGCCGCGCTCTCGCTGTGGCAACGGACATCGCCGACCCGGATCAATGCACGGCGATGGTCGACGCGGCGATGGCGGAGTTCGGCCGCGTCGATGTTCTCGTCAACAACGCCGGAATCGCGACTGCCTTCCCGGCCACCCGCGAGACCCCCGATCAGTTCCGGTCGGTCATCGACATCAACCTGGCCGGCTCGTACTGGGCCGCCCAGGCGTGTGGCAGGGTGATGCAACCGGGCAGCTCCATCGTCAACATTTCCAGCATCCTCGGACTCACGACTGCCGGTCTGCCCCAGGCCGCATACAGTGCCAGCAAGGCCGGCATCGTCGGTCTGACCCGGGACCTCGCCCAACAATGGGGTTCACGCAAGGGAATTCGCGTCAACGCGATCGCCCCGGGCTTCTTCGCCTCCGAGATGACCGACCAGTATCACGACGGCTACCTCGACGGTCTGGCGTCCCGGATGGTTCTCGGGCGGACGGGTGAGCCGGCGGAACTTGCCGCGACCCTCGTCTGGCTGGCTTCGGATGCCGCGGGTTACGTCACCGGACAGACTCTCGCGGTCGACGGCGGCGTCACCATCACCTGATCGTTCCGTCGACCCCGTTACCATCCGCCGATCTCTTCACTCTCCGAGAGCAGGTAATCATGCCCACCACAGTCGAGGACGTCGACGGACTCCATGGCCTTCTCGGACACCAACTCCAATGCAGTGAGTGGTTCGACATCACCCAGGACCGGGTGAACACCTTCGCCGACGCCACCGACGACGATCAATGGATCCACGTGGACGTCGCACGCGCCAACGCCGAAAGCCCCTACGGCGGGCCCATCGCCCACGGCTACCTCACCCTGTCGTTGCTCAGTGCCATGTTCCTGCAGGTCCTCACCGTCCGGCAGGCCTCGATGGCCGTGAACTACGGCCTGAACAAGGTCCGGTTCCCAGCACCCGTGCCCGTCGGATCCAAGGTCCGCTTGTCCGCCCAGATCGACTCCGTGGAGGACATTGCCGGCGGCGTCCAAATCGCGCTCCGAGCAACAGTGCACTGCACCGCGGTCGACAAGCCCGTGTGCGTGGCAGAACCTGTGTTTCGATTTTACCGATGACCGCTCAATCCGATTGATAACAGTGGATTTCTGCGATGGCAGTGGGGTTCTCACGATGGACGTCGACTTATCGGTGAACCAGCACGACCGGACGATGTCGGTCAGGACCGAGGCCTTCGGTCAGGCGATCCCGGTGCAACGCAGCCCTGCGTTCTGCGGGCGGACAGCGTCGGCCATGCCAGAAATCGCCCTTGCCCCGGCCGGACCGCACCACGCCGAGTGGCACACCGCCAGAAGGATTTCCAGGGAGTAGACCAAATTCATCACCGATAGGCGGACAAGCGCCGAAATCTCCGCACTCGTCGGAACCGCTTCTTTACAACGAGAGGGTCACTCCAGATGGACAAGTACAACCTAGCCCTTATCGAGTTCTATCGACGATGGGAACCATTCGGTGGCCCTCCCGCATCGGAGATTCTCGCGCAGTTCGGGCTAAGCGAAAATCAATTCCATGCGCGCTACCGCGCACTGACCCGCAATCGCAAAGGGGCGCGGGTGCCTGAGACCAGCACCGGATCCCGTGAACAGGGCTCCACAACAACGAAATACACGTTCTCGCCCCATTCACTTCCCTGGGCCGTAGAAATCTGACAAGTCGACGACGTCACCCCTGCGCTGACCGACAGGCTCCTACGCTCTTGGATCCACAGGGAGGAAGCCACCAATGGAATCCGGGAACCGTCCGATCTGGAGTGAGACGCTCCAACCCGCGCCGGCGGACGAACCGGCGATCAAAGGGAGAAGCGACCGTGACCGTCATCGGCTACGCCCGCACCTCCGTGCGCGAACCACACGCCGCGGGACCGCTCCCTCCGCGCAATCGGCACTACTCACGTGTTCACCGCCCACCACACTTGTGCACCGACAGCGCATCCTGAACTCCGCAACTGCCCTGAGTCCCTCCCGCCACGGTGACGTCCTCGTCGTCGTTCTCGACCGACTCGACCGCCCATGCCGGCCGTCGTCAACACGATCCACCAACTCGGCGAAAGCGGCATCGGACTTCGTTCACTCCAAGAGAACATCGACACCACCCGCGGCGACGGACGCTCGCCGTTCGACAACCATCGCCGCACTCACCCACATGGAACGACGCCTGCGCAGCGAGCGGATCCGAAATGGACTCGACGCCGCAGCCCACTGGGGTCGTTCACGGCGGCGGCCCCCGCGCGATGACCGCCGAGCGCACCTAGTTCGCCCGCTCGCTATTCGCGCACGGCAGCAGTGTCCCCCGCCATCGCCAAGACCTTGCGCGTCGGACGCTCGACCGTCAGTGGGCCCTCGCCGTAGCACACTCCCAGGCCTGATCCTTGACTAGAGGTGGTCATGGTGTGTGCTCGCTGCCGTGGCTTACATCTTGCATTGGCCCCTGCGAGAGCGATATTCGTACCCGGCCCGCCGGCGCTGCCATCCCACACAGCCGGCCGGCACGGGACGGCCGATGCGTGTCAATCACGACTATCGCCGTGGTGGGGCGTTGGCGTATCTGGCGGCCTACGACATGCACCGGGCGAAGGCGTTCGGCCGGCGTGAAACCACGACGGGCATCGCCCCGTTCACCGCGCTGGACGATCAGGTCACGAGCCGGCGGCCGCCCGGTTTTTTTGGATTATCGACAACGGGGCCTCGCATCGTGGGCGGGCCGCGATCGATCGGTTGGCCGCGAGGTATCCGAACGCGGTGATGGTCCATACCCCGAAGCACGCCTCAGGGCTGAACCAGGTAGAGATCTACTTCTCGACTATTCAACGCAAGGTGCCCTCGCCCAACGATTTCGAAGACCTCATGCCGTCGAACGGCGCGTGCTCGTCTTCGAGGACCGGTACAACGCCACCGCGGTGGCGTTCAAGTGGCGCTCCACTGCCGCGGACCTACACCGACACCTCGAACGACTCGACCGAACACGGCAAGCGGCATGCCCCCGACGAATTACAGTAACGAATCCAACCACTAAGAGGGTGTCTCATGTGGGAAGTTTCTTGAAGCAGGTGAGTGCGGCGGCGAGGTGGAGGAAGCCGGCGAAGTGTTCGCCGTAGCGTTCGTAGCGGATGGTCATGCGCCGGTAGCCGGTGAGCCAGGCGATGGTGCGTTCGATCTTCCACCGGTACCGGCCGAGGCGATCGTTTCGCTCGATGCCGCGGCGGGCGATCCTCGGGACGATGCCTCGTTCGCGCAGCCACCGTCGGTGAATGTCGTAGTCGTAGCCCTTGTCGCCGCGAAGCTTTCCCGGTTTGCGCCGGCGTGGTCCGCGCCTGGACTTCGTTGCCGGAATCGCGGCCACCAATGGTTGCAGCATCGTGCTGTCGTGGGTGTTCGCCCCGGTCACACCCACGACGAGTGGTATTCCATTCGTTTCGGACAGGACGTGGATCTTCGATCCCTTCTTGCCGCGGTCGACCGGGCTGGGTCCGGTCAGAGAGCCCCCCTTTTGGCCCGGACGCTTGCCGCATCCAGGATCGCTGCCGTCCAGTCGAGTTCGCCCGCGCTCCCGAGCCGGTCGAGCACTTCGCGATGGAGTTTCTCGAACACCCCATCCCGCACCCAGGCACTGAACCGTCGATGCGCGGTCGGCACCGTCACCCCGAAGGAGGGCGGCAGATGCCGCCACGCACATCCGCTGGTGAGCACGTACACGATCGCAGTGAACACCGCCCGGTCATCGGCCGGCGCACTGCCACCTCCCTGCGGCCGGGCGACAAAACGCGGAATCAGCGGTTCGACCATCTCCCACAAGGCATCCGGCACCAGCCTCAGTGACAACTCATCTACCACGCGTCACATTATGTCCCACACATCACTTCATCCACATGAGACACGCTCTAAGTCGAGCAATCTCCACATCGGGATTACTCGACGATTTCGCGTTGCGGCCCCTGGACGCGACCGAGACCCACGACTTCTACGAACTTGTAGTCGACCGCCATCGCCGCAAGGCGACGATCGTCAGCTCGAGCAGGGAGCCGTCCAGTTGAGTGGCTGTCGATGACCACCGACGCCCTGCTCGCGCAGTCGGCGCTCGACCTGCTCACCTCCTCGGCGCACACCCTCGTCATCGAGGGACCGTCCTACCACCAACACACCCGCCCCGGGCGTGGTGCCACTGACAGCTCAGAGGGCGAGGTCGATGCTCGATGACACCTTCGGGTGGTCCCATGCACGTGGCAACGAGGTGGTCCCATCACCCTGCAAGCGACACCTTGCCGACCAGGTGCCGTTCGAGGCACGCTCGACGCTTAAGTGCCCAAGAATATCGATATGGCCATATGGGGATGGTCTGGCGTTACTAGAGCGCCGGAACCCGATGCGCACATGGGTATCGGTAGGCTGACGACGGCGGTGTAGGCGCGATCGAGCCGGGCGCAGAACGCAATTGCCGTCAATTTGGGACGGGCAGCGGCGTGTGGCGCACAACATTAGAGCAAAGATTGTCCCAGTTCTTCCGCTGCGCTTGTCAGCACTCGTGCGATGCCCTTCACCTTGCCGGGCGGCAGCTGGTGCTTCGGAGCTGAGGCATTGAGTGCCAACCTCATTCCGGGTGCCGATGTCGGGACTGCAACGGCGACTGATGCTACGCCCTCTTCGGATTCTTCACGATTGACTGCGTAACCGTCCTTCCTAATGCGGTCCAGTTGGTTTTCGAGTTCGCTGCGACTGTCGATTGACCATTGGGTCACCTGCTCCAGTCGTTCGTCGGGGTACAGCGAGTGCAACTCGGTCGCACTCAACATTGCGAGCATCGCCTTCCCGGTCGATGTGCAATGGGCAGGCATAACTCGCCCGAGACGTGACGCAACTCGGACTGCGGCCGGGCTTTCCAACGCGGCGACGAATCGGACGGACCGACCGTCGAGCACGCCGACGTGCACTGTCTCACGGAGTTCTTCGCTGAGACGGCGAAGGACTGGTGCCGCGGTGGTGGGGATGTCGAGTCTGCCCAGAACAGCGAATGCCACACCGGTCAGAGCGGGACCGGGCAGATAGACCTTGGATGCCGGATCCTGACGGATGAAACCCCGATACTGCAGCATCGCAAGCAGTCGGTGTGCAGTCGATGACGCCACTCCGAGGTACTTGCTCGCCTCCGTCATACGGATTTCTGATCGTTCACCGAGGAGCAACAGCAGCCTCAGCGCATTGTCTACCGACTCGATCGGGTATTGCGGCAGGACTCCTACTTGCGTCTGAGCGACGTCCGATGTCTGCATAGCAGAGAGGATACCTCAGATTGTCCCTTACGCGCCCGGTTTCATAGGCCATTGACCTGCAAAGACGCTTGTGGAGCCCTACCCTCTGCGCGAACCTCCTTCCATGCCCTCTATCTAGAAGAGGGTCACTCTGGTATACAGAAAGCATCAAACTATGTACGCCGAACCCTGATGGGACGAATCATGGGAGCTAATCGATGACCACTGATGGTCGAGTGCTCGACGAGGTGCGGCAGGGCATGATCCCCGCGCACATCTACAACGATCGGAAGATCTTCGAGAAGGAAAAGGCGACGATCTTCAGTCGCGCCTGGTTGTTCGTCGCGCACGAGTCGGAGATCCCCAGTCCGGGCGACTATGTAGTTCGCCGCGTGTTGGAGGACTCCTTCATCATCACCCGGGATTCGAAGGGTGAGATCCGGGCCATGTTCAACATGTGCCTGCACCGGGGTATGCAGGTCTGCCGGGCCGAGATGGGTAACGCCTCGAATTTTCGGTGCCCCTACCACGGCTGGTCCTACCGCAATGACGGACGGATCATTGGACTGCCCTTCCATTCCGATGCGTACGGCGGCGAGGCCGGTTTCAGGAAGAAGGGGCAAACCCTTCTTCCGGCACCAAATTTGGCCAGCTACAACGGCATGATCTTCATCAACATGGATCCCGACGCCGAATCGCTCGAGGACTATCTCGGTGACTTCACGTTCTACCTCGACTACTACACGAAGCAGAGCGCAGACGGCCTCGAGGTTCGGGGGCCTCAGCGGTGGCGGGTGAAGGCGAATTGGAAGATCGGAGCGGAGAACTTCGCCGGCGACATGTACCACACACCACAGACCCACACCTCTGTGGTGGAGATCGGGCTGTTCCGCGAGCCGAAGGCCGAAAAGCGCAAGGACGGTGCAACCTACTGGGCAGGCAAGGGCGGTGGCACCACCTACAAGTTGCCCGACGGCTCATTCGACGAACGAATGCGGTACGTCGGCTACACCGATGAGATGATCGAGCGCGCCAAGGCGACCTGGACAGATCAGCAGCAACAAGTCATCGGCGAGGACGGATTCATGATCTCCGCCGCCTCGGTGTTCCCAAATCTCAGCTTCGTGCACAACTGGCCGAAGGTCGAAGACGGCGATGACGTCCTGCCCTTCATCTCGATTCGCATGTGGCAGCCGATCAGTGAGAACGAGACCGAGGTGCTGTCCTGGTTCGCAGTCGATGCGAGCGCACCGGAGGAGTACAAGAAGAACTCCTACAAGGCGTACCTGATGTGCTTCGGATCCACTGGAATGTTCGAGCAAGACGACGTGGAAAACTGGGTCTCCTTGACCAACACCGCCGCCGGGTCCATGGCGCGCCGTCTGACGCTCAACAGTCGCATGGGACTGCTCGAGGATGGCGCACCCGTCGTCCCCCAGCTCACCGGCGACGAATTCCACGGCCCTGGCTTCGCGCAGGTCGGTTACAACGAACACAACCAGCGTGAACTGTTGTCCCTGTGGGCCGACTACCTCGAGAAGCCGCCCCTGACGGCGAGTCCGACCGCGGTCGGTACGGACAACCCGGAAGGCATTCGCCCACTGGCACAGACCAACGGTCACTGCGCCTCACACACGAACGGGACGGTGACGGTATGACCACCGCACCTCAAACCACGGGCTACAGTCGCGCCGGAAGCGGCTCGACCTACTCCGAACAGGCCGTACTCGGTGATCACGCGCCCCGCAACACCCGGGTCGGGGGACCGCTGCGGTTCGCCGACGAACGGCACCTCGATGCGCACCAGTTCCTCGTCGAGGAAGCATATTTGTTCGATAGTCAACGTTACGAGGAGTGGTTGGAAACTCTGACGGCCGACGTCCACTACGTCATGCCCGTCAAGGTGACCACGGCACTCGGCGCTGGCTTCGACACCTCCCCGGGTATGGCGCACTTCGACGAGAACTACTACTCCCTCAGTCGTCGCGTCGCGCGGTTCGCCACAGAGCACGCGTGGACCGAGGATCCGCCCTCCCGGTTGCGTCACTTCGTTACCAATGTCCGTACCTTCGTCGCTGACGGCGACGGTGAACACCTTATCGTCGACAGCGCCGAGCTGCTGTTCCGCAGTCGCGGTGACGTCAACGACTCGGCGTTGGTCTCCTGTGGTCGCGAGGACCTGCTGCGCCGAGTCGACGGCGCATGGAAACTTGCGCGCCGGACCATTTCGGTCGACGAATCGGTGATGCGCATGCAGAACCTGGCGGTGTTCCTATGACCCTGAAGTGGGAAGGCCAGGACAAGGACGCCGAGTCGGCACGCCGCGCGGCCGCCGAACTCGAGACGCTACTTGCGGCATCGACGGCAAAACCGCTGGTGATCGCCAACGAGTTCGCTGAGGTCATGGTCCGGAAGGTGGAGACCCGCAATGGTGTCCGCCTGCTGATTCAGTCTGCGAAGTCCGGGCAGTGGGTGTCTGTCGACCCGTTGGAACTCGAGTCGTTGACGTGGCAGAACGAGAAGACGTTCGCGGCGATGGTGGGAAACATGTTCGCGCCGTTGATTCCTGAGGAGGAAGAGCCGTGACCGGTTGGCTGGAGGGCAAGCGTGCGTTGATCGTCGGCGCAGGATCCGGGATCGGTCGTGCCGTAGTCGATGCCTACCTCGACGAGGGCGCGCAAGTCGGCGTGCTCGAACGCGACACCGCCAAGTGCGAGAAGTTGCGCATCGATCTGCCCGGCGTCGTGGTCGTCGAGGGCGACGCGACGGTGTTCGCGGACAACGTCTCGGCCGTGACGGCGACCGCGGAGGAATTTGGTGGTGTGGACACACTGGTGAACTGCGTGGGGATCTTCGATTTCTACAAAGGCATTCGTGATATCCCCACCGACAAACTCGTGGACGCCTTCTCGGAGATGTACACCACCAACGTCCTGAGTCATCTGCAGTCGGTCAAAGCCGCGCTGCCCGAACTCGAAAAGCACGCCGGCGCGTCCATCGTGTTGGCCGAGTCCGCGTCGTCGTTCTACCCCGGCCGCGGTGGAGTGCTCTACGTGTCGTCCAAATTCGCTGTTCGAGGGCTGGTGACCACTCTCGCCTACGAGTTGGCGCCAAGAATCAGAGTCAATGGCGTCGCTCCGGGCGGCACGCTCAATACCGACCTGCGCGGGCTCGACAGTCTGGGATCGACGGCCGACCGGCTCGATGACAATCCCGACCGGGCCCGCCAGCTTGCGGCACGGACGCCGCTCAATGTTGCACTCTCCGGTATCGACCATGCGTGGAGCTTCGTCTTCTTCGCCTCCGATCGTTCACGCGGCATCACAGGCGGTGCCACGCATCCAGACGGTGGTTTCGGAATCGGTGCGCCCAAACCGAACCCCCACTAGCCCAGCACTACCGGGTTAACTATTTCTTCCATGAGAGGAGTCCCGATGGCCGTGGTGCAAGTAAACCTGGCGGCGTGCCAAGGGTATGCCAACTGTGTTGTCGGTGCTGACGACTATTTCGACATCAACGACGACGGCGTCGTCGAGGTGATCCGGGCGGAAGTCCCGGACTCCGAACGCGCACGCGTGGAGACCGCAGCCCGATCATGCCCCGTTTCGGCACTGTGGCTGGTCGACGAATGACCGCACACACGACAGTAATCGTGGGCGCGTCGATCGGCGGCGTCCGGACCGCGCAGGCCTTACGAAACACCGGTTACGGTGGACGCATCGTTCTGATCGGCGACGAACCCGAGTTGCCTTACGATAAGCCGCCGCTGTCGAAGGCACTGCTCTCCGGCGACATCGCCGCCGGCGAGATCCGCCTGCTCGATGCCGACGGAGCGTCGGCCCTTGACATCGAACTCGTTCTCGGTAGTGCGGCAAGCGATCTCGATCCGGCAGGTTCGACCATCGCGTTGGAGGACGGATCGACGATCCGCTACGACAACCTGGTCATCGCCACCGGTGCCAACGCACGACCTTCGCCCTGGGGCGAGCCGCTCGGGGTGCACGTCGTCCGCTCGCTCGCTGACGCGACCGCGCTACGCCAGCACCTGGAACGCGGCGGCCATCTCGCCATCATCGGCGCGGGGTTCATCGGAGCGGAGACCGCCGCGACGGCCCGCAAGATGGGCCTCGACGTGACCCTGATCGACCCCAACCCCGTCCCTATGTCCCGGGTCCTCGGTGCGAACATGGGGCAACGATTCATCGACTTGCACACCCGCAATGGTGTGGATACCCGTTTCGGCGTCGGTGTCGAATCGATCTCGGGCGAACTCGGAGCATTCCGCATCCAATTGACCGACCGCAGCACACTCGATGCGACCGTCGTCGTCGTCGGAATCGGTGCCGTACCCAACGACGAATGGTTGGCGTCCTCCGGCCTGGACGTCGACAACGGGGTCGTCTGCGATCGGCACAGCAGGGCCCGCGGCCACGGCAACATCTACGCCATCGGCGACATCGCACGCTTCGACAACGCCCGCCGCAACGAACTGACGCGGCTCGAACACTGGACCAATGCTGTCGACCAGGCATCAGTCGTAGCACACAACATCGTCCACCCCACCGATCCACGCGAACACACGCCTATCGAGTACGTCTGGAGCGACCAGTACGACTGGAAGATTCAGATCGTGGGTGTCGCCGGATCTCGGATGCACACTGTCGTCGACCATCCAACCAAGCCAGATCAGTTCGCCATCGCCTACGCCACCGACCACATGCAGCTGGCCGGACTGGTCACCGTGAACTGGCCGAAAGCCCTCATCGCCGCCCGCCGCGCATTGGCCACGGGCGTCACGTTCGACGGTTTCACCGAGCAGCTCAATCGGCTGGCCCGACCCAACACCCTCCTGGAGGCCGGTTCGTGAACGACCCCACAATCGACGACGCACGCACTGTCGTCGCACAGGCGTGCCGCGTGGCCGCATCCCGCGGTCTCGTGGACGGAATACTGGGGCATATCAGCTTCCGGGTCGACGACGAGCATCTGCTGATCCGGTGTCGTAGCGCAGACGACGCCGGTGTGGCGTTCACCAGGCCTTCCGACATCCGGCTGATCCGATTCGACGGCTCACCCGGACGGCCGGGGGAACTCGACGGATACTCGGTGCCCAACGAACTCCCAGTACATACCGCGACGATGCTGGTCTCTCCCGACAACCTCGCCGTGGCGCATCTGCACCCGCCGGCCGTGGTCGCCGCGGACCTCGCCGGCATCACCTTGCGGCCGATCTACGGGGCCTACGACATCCCCGGCGCGCATCTGGCCCGCGGCGGTGTCCCCGTCTACCCGCGAGCAGTGCTGATCCGCACACCGCAGCTCGCGAAGGAGATGGCCGAAGCGATGAGCGGCCGGCCCGTCGTCATCTGCCGCGGACACGGCATCACCTCGGCAGCCAACACTGTCCAGCAAGCAGTGCTGCAAGCGGTCAGCGCCAGTGAGCTCGCGCGAATGTCATTGCAGATCGTCTCCGCCGGCGGAACATTACGTGAGATCGACGACGGAGACTGGGCCCACCTCCCCGACCTCGGTCGGCAGTTCAATACCGGAGCGGCGTGGCGGTACGAGGTCGCACGTTCTGAGAAATCCCACTGATTGCGCGGCTCTCCGACCCCACACCGCACCACAGACAAGGAACCCGATGACCGATACGATCGACATCTCAGCCGCCCACCGTTCGTGGGCGGTACTGCGTAACGGAGCGCCGATGCCAGCGTCGGCGACATATCCGATCGAGGATCCTTCGACAGGAAACAAGCTGACCGAGGTGCCGGACTGCTCGGACGCCGAAGTCGACGAATTGGTCCGCGCAGCCATTGTGGCGCAGCGGGAGTGGGGTGCATTGCCTCCCCGCCAGCGCGCCGCCAAAGTGCGCGAGTTCGGCCAGGTGCTGCGAGAACACCGGGAAGAGCTCGCACTCCTCGACGCGATCGACGCCGGTTTTCCGTTGCACATGATGCGCATCGACGTGGACGCGGCAGTGGAACTGCTCGATCTGTTCTGTGATGCCGCCCTCGAACTGGGCGGACGGACCATCCCGGTCAGCAACAACCTGCACTTCACCACGCAGCAGCCGTACGGCGTCGTTGCCCGCATCGGGGCGTTCAATCACCCATTCTTCTTCTCCGCATCCAAGGTGGCCGCACCCCTGGTCGCAGGCAATGCCGTGATTCTCAAGGCACCAGATCAAGCGCCGCTGTCCGCTCTGCGAATGGCCGAGCTGGCGGCGACGGTTCTTCCTCCCAATCTGTGCATCACCATCAGCGGTCGGGGGTCTGGTGCAGGAAGGGCTTTGGTCCGCCACCCCGAAGTGCGACGGATCGGTTTCATCGGTTCCCCCGAAACCGGTCGACTGATCCAGCAGGAAGCAGCGTCGGTGGCGGTCAAGAACATCTCTCTCGAGCTCGGCGGCAAGAACGCCATGATCGTGATGCCGGATGCGGATCTCTCGCGGGCGGCGCAGGCCGCCGTCACCGGAATGAACTTCACCTGGACTGCCGGGCAGTCCTGCGGTTCGACAAGCCGATTGCTCGTCCACGAATCCATTGCAGACGAGCTCACCGCCGCGGTCGCCGACATCGTCGCCGGCATTGTCGTTGGACACCCGCTGGACCCTGCCGCACAAATGGGCCCTTTGATCTCGCAGATGCAATATGAGAAGTCACTGGATGCCATCGCATCCGGTGTCTCTAGCGGAGCCCACATAGTTGCCGGCGGGTCTCGGCCGACGACTATCGGCGACGGCGGCTGGTTCCTATCGCCCACAGTGCTCGCCGATGTCCCCTGGGACAGCGACGTCGCGACGAATGAAATCTTTGGTCCGGTCCTGTCGATCATCACCTTCCGCGACGAAGACGAAGCCATCACCATCGCCAACTCAGTCGAGTACGGGCTGACCGGCGCGATCTGGACCACGGACGTCACCCGCGCCCACCGGATGGCGCAGGCCCTCGACGCGGGCTATGTCCTCATCAACGGCGCCAGCCGCCACTATTGGGGCCTGCCGTTCGGCGGAGTCAAGTCATCTGGCGTCGGACGAGAAGAATCCGTTGAGGAACTCATCTCCTACTCGGAGACCAAGGCGACCACGGTGGTGCTGTCGTGACCGAAGTGACCTCCACGCCGCAGTACGGCAGTGACGTTGTTGCAGACTTTCTGCGCAGCACAGGCATTCCGTACATTGCGCTCAATCCCGGTGCCAGCTTCCGCGGCCTCCACGACAGTCTCGTCAACCACCTCGGCGGCGAGCAGCCGAAAATGCTGATGTGTCTACATGAGGAACACGCGGTGGCGCTCGCACACGGCTGGGCCAAAGTCACCGGAACCCCGCTCGCTGTCGCCCTGCACAGCAATGTCGGCCTGATGCACGCCAGCATGGCGATCTACAACGCCTGGTGCGATCGAGTCCCTGTCTATCTCATCGGAGCGACGGGGCCGGTCGACGCGCACCGGCGGCGTCCCTGGATCGACTGGATCCACACCTCGTCAGACCAAGCAGCTCTGGTGCGGCCCTTTATAAAATGGGACGATCAGCCGCTGTCGGTAGAGGCGACCGTCGAATCCCTAGCCCGCGCTTGGGACATCGCACGCACCGCGCCGACCGGTCCGACGTACGTCTGCCTCGACGCCGCGGTCCAGGAAGAACCACTCGACCGTGATGTGTCTCTCCCAGTCGTGGAGGCGACCCCACCGACGGATATTTCGGTCGCATCGCCGGCATCGGTGGAGCGGGCAGCGGCACTGCTGCAGGCCGCCGAGCGGCCCGTCATCCTGATCGGACGCGTTAACCGCACCGAGGTCGGTTGGCGCCGCCGGATCCAGCTCGCCGAGAAACTCGGTGCACGAGTCGTCACCGACCTCAAAGCTGGCTCCACGTTCCCCACCGCACACCCGGCACACGTACCCGGTCCCGGATTCTTTCTCGGCGGTGAAGCGCAGCGGGTCCTCGCTACCTCCGACTGCGTACTGACTCTCGATTGGATTGACCCCGCCGGAACGCTGAAACAGGCGCCGACCGAGGACACCCGCAGCCTCGTCAACGCGTCGCTCGATCAGCACCTCTTCAACGGTTGGAGCAAAGACGGCCAAGCCCGCCCGACTGTCGATGTCTGGCTACCAACAGACCCCGACACGGCTGTCGACCAGCTATTGCGCGAGTTCGATTGTGTTCCGGCAACCGACGAGGGATTCGACTTTGTTGTTACGAAGAGGGAATCGGATAGCATCAACCTTTCTGATGCCCCGATTATGTTGCCGGATATAGCTGTCACGTTGCGCGGCGCCCTCGCGGGAACGAAGACGACGTTGGTACGGTTGCCGCTGGGGTGGAACGGCGACGACTGGGACTTCGGTCATCCACTGGATTTCCTTGGCTACGATGGGGGCGGAGGTATCGGTTCTGGTCCCGGTATGGTGATCGGTGCCGCACTGGCATTGCGGGACACGGATCGCATCCCGGTGGCGGTCCTCGGGGACGGCGACTACCTCATGGGTGTGCAAGCATTGTGGACCGCCGCCCACGACGACATACCCTTCCTCGCTGTCGTCTCGAACAATCGGTCGTACTACAACGACGAAGTGCATCAAGAAAGGGTCGCGGTCGTGCGTGACCGAGACGTCCAACGCAAGTGGATCGGCCAACGCATCGACGACCCCGCACCCGACCTCGCGCAGCTGGCGCGTGCGCAGGGGGTGGAGGGGTTCGGGCCGATCACCTCGGTGTCCGAGCTACCCGGCGTGCTCGCCGAGGCCGTCAAGGTCGTCCAATCCGGCAGGCCCGTCGTCGTCGACGTGGTCGTTCAACCTGGATACTCCGCGGCGATGTCCGCGGGATTGACCA
>NZ_NHML01000089.1:0-1221 GCF_002165735.1 Rhodococcus sp. NCIMB 12038 | reverse complement strand
GCACTCGGCAGTGGGGATGCAAAGCCCCGACAGTTACGAGAAGTCACTTCAGGCGGCAGTCGCCTGAAGTATGTAACCCCCTTGTCCACCGTTCGGGGGGAACCTCACAGGCCCCCTTCGCCGGCCTTGTCACACTTCACGGTCGATCACCAGCAGAACGCCGAACGAGCTCTACTGCACCTGTTTACAACGGGCCGGCAGAAGGCCGACTACTCGGTCGAGGCCGCCAGCTTTGCGGCGACATCAAGCAGCAACTTGACGTGGGCTCGCTCAATCGGCGTGCTCCAACGCGATTCCGGGGCAGCGACACTCAGACCACCGAGCAACTCGCCGTCCCGCGTGACGACCGCTACGCCTACCGAACAGACTCCAGGTTCTACATCCCCACGGTTACGGGCGTATCCGCGGCGCCGACTCTGAGCCAGCTCGCGCAACAGGGCATCGAAGTCTGTGTGAGTATCAGCGTGCGACGGGCCCCCGCGGTAACGCGCGCGGACCGAGGCATCGCTCTCAGCAGAGAGCATCGCCCTTCCGATGCTTGTAGCGTGTGCCGGTCGTGTCTGCGCACGCCTCCCGGTCACCCGCAGTACCTGATTGCTCTCCACCACGTCGACGTATCTCACATCGGTGCCATCCAAGACTCCGAAATGCGCAGTCTCGCCACTCTCTCGTGCCAGCCACGACAGCATGGGCCGAATGTCTCGAGCCACATCCAAACGGACCTCAGGATCGTGCCTGAGAGTCAGCAACGCCGGGCCTGCCCGGTAGGCACGTGTCGCAGAGTCCTGCACTGCGAATCCTCGATAGACAAACATCGCGAGAAGACGATGCGCGGTGGATTGCCCGACGCCTAGTTGTTCCCTGACCTCAGACAACTTGACCTCGCGACGTTCCGCAAGCATACGGATAAGGGTCAAGGTGCGGTCGACGGACTCGATCGGATAGGGCGGCGCGGGCCTCTCATCAGCGACTTCCACCATGTCAAGGAGGCTACAGGCTCACAAGGCGTCGGCTCGGAGAAGTCCGTCGACCCCATGGATGACCCGTTAACGGTGATCGCCCGGCGCGATCCCCGCATCGTGGCCGAGGCCGTGTTCGGCGCTGTGACCTGCACGCGCCCCGGGCCCCGGCGCCTGGTGAACGGGGGCTGCGCAGCCCGCGTGAAATAGGGATCCTGCCCGCGGGGTTGTCGTCGGGATCGCCCGAGGGGAGTCGTCTCTA
>NZ_NHML01000027.1:0-126386 GCF_002165735.1 Rhodococcus sp. NCIMB 12038 | reverse complement strand
CGTTGCGGGCTCAGGACAAGCTGGGTTCGATCCTGCGGGACATCCGGACGATGTCGGTGCACTCGTTCCTGCTGCACTCGACGAACGCGGAACTGTATGGGCGGATCCTCGCGGGCAACGAACCCGACGTCCCCTTCATCTGAGCACGGGCGGCCGGCGAAGTCGGGTCACCGCATCGGCCAAGCCCTGGCTGCTCGAGTCTTGGCCGATGCGCACCCCATCGCTGGCACGACCAACGACGACACTCAATCAAGATCGTCGATTGTCGTTGAGGCTCCGAACACGGAACCTCGACGGAAACCAAAACGCCGGCCCGCTAGCACCATCGCGTCGCTCGCCGGCGAACTCGCAAGAATCTCGCACTAGGAACGATTCCCATGTCAGTACCACGATCAACAAAACTCACTCTAGTAATTGGTGTTCTGCTTGTCCTGCTCGCGGTAGGGCTGAGATTCTTCCTCGTGCCGGCAGCATCGAAGCTGCCCGATGATCTCGATGTCACGCTCCGATACGAAGGCACCGGGACAATGCTCAATCCTTCGGCGCTACAGTCCGGCGACCTCGCAAACGTCGTAGCGACCAACGTTCCAGTAGCCGTCAACCGACACGTCTATGTGTCGAGTGTGGACGGGAACACGGCAATCACACACGACGATCTGACCGTCGAAGCGCCCGGAGGAGTGTCGATGCCCTCCCCTCACACCTACGCGATCGACCGCACGACCATGGAATCTGCGCCGGCCCCGGACAGAGTCGACGTGGAGCCGCACACCGGTCTCACAGTGGGGTGGCCGATGAATCCGGATCAGGGCGCAAGTTACTCGTTGTACGATTTCGCGACCAGGACGACCGCGCCCATGACGTTCGCCGGCGAAGGTTCCGTGGCCGACCGAGATGTGCTCAACTACACGGTCGATGTCGCCGGTCCATTGGCCGATCCCAATATTCTTCAGGCTCTCCCGCCCGCCATGCCGAAGGCGCAACTCGCCTCGCTCGCTCCGCTTCTGCCGGCGGATCTGCAAGCGAAGTTGGGTGCCGCAGCCGGTTCACTGCCCGATCCAGTACCGTTCAACTACACCGCGACGAGCAAGCTGGCGCTGTCCACCGACAGGACCCTCGGAACACCTGCCGACGGATCCCTGAGCCTGCAAGTGACCGCCAATGTCGTGATCGGTGGCGAGAACGTCAACGTCATGCCGGTTCTGGCGCTCGACACCCAGCTTTCCGACCAGTCGATAGCGAACGCCGCATCCACCGCGTCCACGGTGGGGAAGTTGCTCACACTGATGGGGATTGTCGCCCCCATAGGATTTGCAGCGCTCGGCGTGATCCTCATCCTGGCCGGGCTGATTCGGCTCCGCAAGCATCCCTCGAGGACGGAGTCGACGCCCCACCGTGATCGCGAGCACTCAGGAGCTCGTTGAACACCCGCATCAAATCACCACGACGGCAACGCTCCGCCGCGATTGTCAGTCGGCGGCTCGTCGGCACACGCAACCGGCGTGAGTCACCTGGCCGCTCCACCCATCACGCTCCACATAATTCACCAGCCGACCGAAAGCGTTCGAATACATGCCTCGTATCGATACCTCCCACATGCCGACCCGGATCGCGACGGGCGCCTTCATCCTCAGCGCCGGTCTCGGAAAGTGGTCGGGGAACAAAGAGATGGCTGCAGGTGTGCACGGATTGGCCGCGGGGACCTATCCGGTTCTCAACCGCCTCGAGGCACCCAAGTTCCTCAAAGTCCTCGCCGGTGCCGAGATCGCCCTCGGTTCGGCCCTGCTCACCCCTGTCGTCCCGGCCGCTGTTGCCGGTGCGGCGCTCACAGGCTTCGCCACTGGCCTCCTCGGCTTGTACATTCGAACCCCGGGCATGCGAACCGGGATTCGCCCCACAGCTGACGGAACCGCAATGGCCCAGAACATCTGGCTGCTCGGCATCGGTGCCGAACTCTGCAAGGCCGGATTCCGCAGGCGCCGCTCACTCCCCAACTAACCCATCGATGTGCGAGGCATCGCGTGGAACGTATCCGGAACGCTCGGCCGCACAGCACATATGGATGCCGACTCACACACTGGACCGCGCAGGAAAGAGTACCTTCATGATCTTTGAGCACGCCCACGTCACCGTGGCGGTCGATCGCCAATCCGACTTCGAGCGCGCGTTCGCAGGTGTGAAGAAGCACCTCGTGGCTGCCAACGGAGGCAAGACCGCGGAACTCGTTCGCAGCGTCGACACCGACGGCCTGTACCTGATGCGCGTCGGCTGGGATTCCGTCGAGCAGCATGTGGCGTTCAGTGCGTCGCCGGATGCGCAGAAAGTGGTGAACGCGTTGGCCGGCTTCTTCGTCGCCACTCCACAGGTCGCCCATTTCGAAGGGCTAGGTATCGCAACACGGCTGCGGAACCTCATGCAGGTCACCGCAGTCGGCATCGCGAACCAAGTACGCGCTCGACAGGGCAGCAAGACCCCGGTCTGACGAAGGAAGTGCCGACGAGACCGCACCGCGCTGCGGCTTTGCGGATCCGCGAACAGGTGACTCGGACCGCACCGGGGAATCCCAGTCGGGTACCACCAAGGAGAGTCGTGGTCGATACCAGATTCCCACCGCGTACTGCGGTCGTGTCGCTTTCCTCGTGGCCGCTGCGATGGAAGCTGGCCGTAGTTCTCGTTGTTCCCTTGGTGGTGGCGGTATCACTAGGTGTCCTACGCGTCCAGGATCGCCTTCGTGAGTCGGCCGACTTCGCCGTAGTGGCCAACCGGGTACGAATGATCCCAGCGCTCATCGAGCTCGACACCGGCGCGGCCGTGGTGGCGGGCACTCTGGCGCAGCGCACCGTCACCGCGAACCTGATCGATAACCTGGATGCCACCATCCGCACTGTCGAATCACTGGATCCCGTGACGGTGCTCACCGATGACGCTGCGCATTCGGTACTCGACGCGCTGTCCGGCGCACATGCGCTGAGCGCCCAGGCCCAGCGTGGGCCGACTGCCGTGGAGACGCTCACCGAACAACTCGATGCCATCCGCAACGCACTCGGGACTTCGGTACGTGCGATCATGGAACCGATCGCCGATCGCGATGTGGCCGCCTATGCCAGAGGCGTGGAAGGACTGTGGTCGGCGCAGAAGATGCTCTCGCCGGAGGGGCTGGCGGTAGTCGCCGCAACACCGATGATCGCGAGCGAGTCGGACAGGACATTTGCATCCGCCATGGGGGAGCTGCGAGCCCACCTGCGCACCGAGAATGTCCTCCTCGACCAGGCCGTCCAGCTGCCGTTGGTCGACGGAACGGCCGTTGCGGCGCTGCAACAGCAGGTCGCTAATCGTGTCGAGCTACTGACGAGGCTCGACGCACCTGGAAACGCCGCGCAAGTCCTGGAAGATCTGAAGCTGTCGCTGTTCACCAGTATCGATCAGTATGGGGCGGCCGTCTCCGCCGCGTCGGCTGCCCTCAGCGACGCCGTCACGGCCAAGTCCAGCACCCAACGCAGCGGCGCTTGGCGCGACACCGCCGTGGTGATGGGACTGTTGGTCACCGCCGTAGCACTGGCTGTGGTGGTCGCTCGCTCGCTGTTGTCCCCCCTGCGTCGATTGCGGCGGGATGCGCTCGAAATTGCCAACACCCGGCTTCCGGAAGCAGTGGCGCGTCTGAAAACCGAGAGCATCACTGAGGCGCCCGATGTCGAGCCGATTAACGTGCACACTACCGAAGAGATCGGTCAGGTCGCCCGCGCGATCGACGACATCCACAGCCAAGCCGTGCGTTTGGCGCGAGAGCAAGCTCATCTACGGATGCAAATGACACGGGTCTTCGAAACCCTCGCCCGGCGGAGCCGCTCACTGATCGACACACAACTGGATCTGATCGATCAACTCGAGTTCGAAGAACGCGACCCCACGCGACTCGACAATCTGTTCCGTCTCGATCACCTCGCCGCACGTATGCGGAGACACGGGGACAATCTGTTGATTCTTGCCGGGAACCGTGACCGGCGCACGCGTCAGTCCTCGTTGTCACTGACCGACGCGGTTGGCGCAGCAGTCTCAGAGGTCGAGGAATATCGGCGTGTACAGGTACGTTCCGTCCCGGATGTCGCAGTGACCGGCGTGTCCGGTGCCGACCTGGTGCGGATCGTTGCCGAGCTGGTCGACAACGCCCTACGATTCTCTTCACCCGACACAGCCGTCACCGTCCGCTGCATCCGTACCCCTGAAGGTGGTCTGTTGATCGAGGTGGCCGACCTCGGAGTCGGGATGTCACCAGTCGACGTCGCCGCGGTGAACGACCGGCTCGCCGGCACCTTCGAGGTCAGTGCAGACACGGCCCGCCGTATGGGACTGTTCGTCGTCGGCACGCTCGCTACCCGGCACGGGATGACCGTCGCCTTCCGCGCGACCGAGGACATGTCACGCAACGCAGGGATCACCGTCACCGTGACCATTCCTGGTTCCCTGCTCGTCGCGGTAGTGGACCGGGATAGCCGCGCCGCTGCAACGTCTTTCACCCGCAAGAGGCGTGGCCAGGGGTTGCGGCCCGCTGAACAGGTACCCGTATCATCGACCGAACCGGAAGCGCCTGACGCAAGTCCAATTGAGCCCGCGAATGGGGCGCCCGCGGTCGATTTCGGCACCGCGAGCCGTGATGACTCGGATCACCCGCGGCTTCCGCATCGCACGCCCGGTGCATCGATTAGCATCGACCGCAAGCCAATCCGTGCGGCCACGGTGGGTGACACCGGTGAACAGGAAGCCGCCCCGCGGCACCGTCTCGACCCATCACGGACCGCCGCGTTCTTCGAGTCCCGCGCCTTCGGCGAGGACAGTTCCACGCGTCCGAACGGACCGCCGCCGATCTTCGCGAGTATCGCGCCTGCATGGCTGACCGACCCCACCACCTGGGACAATCTCGAGTGGGTGTCGAGCGCAGACGAGGGGTGGTCGGCAGCTCAACGTGCCGTCGACTCCACTGCGGAAGCCGCAACCAGTGGCCTGCCACAGCGGATTCCCGGTCGCCGACTCGTGCCCGGCAGCGTCGATGTCGTCGGGCCCAATCCGTCCCGGCTCCGCACACCCGCCGCTATTCGTGAGAACCTCGCCCGTCACCAGGCCGGCGTCAGGGAGGGCAGGGCTGGGTGTCATGGCGACGTCGGCCTGGCATTCGAAGCGCAGAAAGGGCTCATATGACAACTCGGGGCACGCTGGACTGGTTGGTTTCGAACTTTGCCCATGACGTACCACGGGTCACTCACGCCGTTCTCGTGTCCGCCGACGGACTTCTGATGGCTGCCAGCGCTCGTCTCCCGATCGAACGCGCGGAGCAACTCGCGGCTGTGACAGCGGGTCTTGCCAGTCTGTCCGTCGGTGTTTCCACCCTGTTCGAGGGAGGCACGGTGCTGCAATCGGTCGTCGAGATGCAGCACGGCTATCTGCTGTTGATGAGCGTGTGTGACGGCACCCATCTCGCCGCTCTGACCACCGCGGATTGCGACCTCGGACAGGTCGGTTATGAGATGGCTGTCCTGGTCGAGCGCGTCGGATCAGAAATTCAGGCGCTGCCGCGAACGTCGGTGATACCCGGTTGAGCAGCGCGAATCTTCGTCGCGGTCGATGCCGTAGCTTGAGAGACAAAGTCGGGTACGGTTCGCGCATAGTTCCAATGTGTTCTGATTACCTGACGGGATGCCAGCCATTACGCATCCGTGCACGGCTGCACTCCTCGACACCACCAAATACGCTTTCACTTCGCTGACGCGCCAGCGCTGCGAGAGCGTCGTACGACATCAGCGGGAGTATTCGATGTATCTCCGGTACCTTCGTACCTGCCGATGGCCACTGCGTGTGATCAGCACATCCTGTTGGGTGGCTCCCCGGTGAGCCAGTCCCGCTGGAACGCGCACGAGGAAACATTCAGTTCACGAGGTGGTCGACGGAGCCGAAGGGGACCGGAGGCTCAGAAGGCGATCGAGGAAATCGGACATCGCGGGATTCATCTTGTGAGTGTCGCTGATGTGTTGCACAAGTGCGCAAACGGCTGGACCCGCATCGAGGATCGGCAGAAGTAGTCCAGACTGAGCACATCGCTCGAGCAATGGAAGCAGCGTGTGTTCTACCTGCGAGCGCGGGCGGAGTGTTGCCTGGCATTCGGCCAGCAAGAGACGGGCATAGAGGGAGGCTCGAGGTCTCCGGCCGGCGTCGATCGACTCGGCGAGGTGGCGAGCTCGAGAGCAGGCTTGCTTCGCGGACCGATTAGCACCGGCGGCGAGTAGGAGCCGAATGGACGACTCCTCGATGATCTCAGCTGTGATTCGACTGATGCCGCTCGATTCTGCGTGCCCGAGCCGGTCGGGAAGGGCGGTGGGAGGGTCGATATGCGCTGGTTTGAGGCCGGTGCGGATGCGCTCATTGGTGATGTGCGCTTTCAGTCGCGGCAGCTTCAGCCTGACCGCGAGTCGTTCTCCCTCCTGCAGACGCTCCTCTGCCTCGTCGCGCCGGCCCAGCCGGAACTTCAGACGGGCTCCCACGGCGTAGGTGGCGACCAAGAAGTCGACCGTTCCGCCCTGGGTACCAAGAGCGTAGCTCTGATCGAGACGGCGTTCGGCTTCGTCCAACTGCCCTTGTTCGTAGAGAAGGTCTCCCAAAAGCGCTGCGGTGAGCCGCGAACCGTAGGAAAGATCGTCGCCGGGGCTCGTTGACAGATCCACCGCATGGCGGAGGCTGACCTCAGCGCCTGCCAGGTCGAGCTGCTCCCTCGACGCCAGCCCGTCCAGGCAGTAACCGTAGACGACGCTGAACGGTCCGGCCGCCCGGTGTTGGTGCGGGCGAGCCCATTGCTGCCAGCGTCTGGCTTCGTCGAAGTCAAAGCGACAGATCGATCGGAACGTGGCGGCATCTGCCGTCCCACATAACACCCACGGGCGGAGTCTGTGGGCCCGAGCCATGCAGGCGTCGATCGCCTCATCGACACCGTTGAGCCGATCGTCGATGATACTGATGGCGGCCCAGACCAGAGAGGCTTCCGCTCGAGTGTCGGCGTCCTCGTCGGCAGAACGCGAAGGCAGTGCCGCCTCGACGTGACCGAGCGCTTCGACCGCAGCTTCCCGGTCGTGCAGGAGTGCGTGAGCCCAGGCCAGTGCCAGCTGCAGGCGAGGATGAGTAACGGCAGTGGCAGGAAGCTTTGCAGCGAGGCCGAGCAGTGTGCTCATCTGTGACTGTTCGAGCAACAGCAGCGCTTCACTTTCGACTGCGGCGATCGCATCGTCATGGTCACCGGCGGCGAGGAGGTGGCTGACCGCCGGGCTGAGCATGTGTTGATTCCCGAACCACCGAGATGCGTGTCGGTGCAATTCCTTTAGTTGTGCAGGTTCGTTGCGTTCGAGACGACGACGCAGGTGTTCGGCGAACAGGTGATGATAGCGGAACCATTGTCCCTCTTCATCGAGACGCGTCAAGAACAAATCCCGTTCTTCGATGTCCTCGAGCACCGTTTGAGTGTGCTGATGTCCGGTCAATGCAGTAGCCAGCGATGCACAGATCCGTTCGGTGACCGACGTGGACAGAAGGAAGTCGAGCAATGCGGGGTCGAGACTGTCGAGGACGTTCTCGGTGAGATACTCGCCGATGGCACGATGTCGGCCGGACAAGCGGTGGATGGCAGCCTGTGGATCGCGGTGTTCGCGCAGCGAAAGCGATGCAAGCTGAAGCGCGGCGACCCAACCGTCTGTTGATTCCTTCAGTTCGGCGAGAGCTGTCTCCTCCAGTTGGAGACCGGCAGTCTCCGTGAGAAGTTCGCGGGACTCGTCGAGGTCGAACCGTAGTGCGACCGTGTCGATCTCGATCAGCTCCTTGTGTACTCGCATAGAGCTCAAAGGCAGTCCTTGCCTGGTGCGACTAGTTACCACAAGCTGCAGATGGTGGCATCCGTGCTCGAGCAGGAATCGAGCGACGGCGCGGCTCGCCGGGGCCGTGACACGGTGCCAGTCATCGAGCACTACGGCAATCTCATGGCCCGCTGAATGGGTTCGATTGATCAGAGTCGTGAGAACGAAGCGCTCGGCGCCACCTCCATGCCCTTCGAGAGCCCGGGTCAGTTCCGCTCCGAGACCGGGAAGAGGTAGGGCGATGGCCTCGGTGAGGTGCGCAAGAAACCAGGCGGGAGTGTTGTCGTCGTCGTCGAGCGAGAGCCACGCTGTTTTTCGCCCCGTACCTTCGAGGGCCCTGAGGTACTGGGCGGCCAAGGTGGTCTTGCCGTATCCGGCGGGTCCATGAATCAGGATGAGCCGCGCGCTTGTGTCACTGCGGAATCGGTCGAGTAGCCGAGTTCGCTGGACCGTGGGGTGAGCCGGGGACGGCGGGCGGTACTTCGTGTCCACCGTAGGTGGCCGAGGGAGCTGACTGTCGAATGCTGTCTGATCGGAGTGAAGGTAGGTTGTCCGCCCGGGTTCACGTTCGGGCGACAGAGCGACAGGTTCATCGTCCCATGCCACAGGCAGGGGGACGTCGGGGACGACGTACCCGAGGTCCGTGCCGACACGGCGGAGAGCCTCGCCCATCGCTGCGGCCGTATCAGGGCGAATGGTCGGATTTCGGGTCATCGCCTGTTCGACTATCGCCCGAACGCTGTCTGGGACGTTGCGATCCCCGATGTCGGGTATCGGTTCCGTGCTGATCCGTAACAGTTGTGACAACAGCTCCTCGCCGGGGCGGCGGGCAAAGGCCGGACGGCCCGCCAAGGTGGTGAACAAGGTGGCGCCAAGACTGTAGATGTCCGAGGCAACCGTCGGCGGCTGTCCGTGAAGCAGCTCCGGGGCGGTGTATGCAGGAGAACCGACCACGATGTTTCGAGTGGTGTCCTGCTGCTCAGACAGCCTGGCGATCCCGAAATCGGTGAGCTGCGGTTCGCCGTATTCGGACATCAGAATATTCGCCGGTTTGATATCTCGGTGTAGCACTCCTGCACGGTGTGCTGCCTCTAACGCTCCGGCCATCTTGATGCCGATGTCGAGCGCCTCGGCGATCGTGCGTGGTCCTTTCCGGTTGATCCAGGCCTCGAGCGAGTCTCGGCGGTGAAAGGGCATTACGAGGTAGGGACGTCCGGTGCGGGTAACACCCACTTCGAACACCTGGACGATATTTGGATGCCCCGAAAGCCTGCCCATCACCTGCTGCTCACGAAGGAACGCCGCGCGATCGCCTGCTTGATGGTCTGCAATCATCACCTTGATCGCCACCACTCGTTCGAGAGCGGGCTGGCGACAGCGGTAGATGACGCCAAATCCCCCCCGGCCGACCACACAGATGTCGTCGAAGCCCTCCGCGGCCAGCTCGTTCGCAATCTCCTCCTGGCCCGGGGTTCCGGGAGTGGTGGCGACACCGTCAGGCACCGGGCACCTCACCGACCCGTATGCGGGGTAGGGCAGCGGAGGAGTCCGGAGCGCGTCCGTTCGCGGGCCTGCGACAGCCATCCCTACGTCTACTCATTGCACACCTCAGGTCGTCATCCGATTCTAAACCGCGCCGGTACCCCAGCGACGACAAAGAACACCTTCCACGACGACGGTGGGGGGGTGTCCCAATCGCTCCCGTCAAGCCGCTGAGGGGAAGTGGCGCACAGGAACGGGGTGCGTCCAAGATGTTGTTGCAGGAGCGGGCGGGGTGCTCACCCGGATCGGTAAGCCCGATTTGCGGGTGAGAAGGTGCGATGCCGGCGTAGGCCGTCAGGTGGGCGGCGGAGGTCGTCGCCGACCTTGATCACGACGCGGGCTGCCACCGAAGAAACCGATGCCGGGCATCGAGGTCAGGACTCGAGAAAGAGGGTGGTCATCGAGGGCGCTCTCCACGTCCTCGGCGACCGATTTCTGCTGTTGGAGAGTCTCTTTGGTTCCGGCAAGTTTGGGAAGGATCGTCTCGGCGGCCTGGGTGCCAGGGACCACCACGGTCTGCTCGTCGAGGGCGGTGAGGATCTTGTCGACAAGTCGGGGGCCCATGCGGGACGCGTGCTTGACTGCGATCGCGGTGAGTTTGCGCTTGCCTGCCTTCCGAATACCGGCTGGTCCGCTGCAGCGGGAGAGGGATCCCTGGGGACCGTCGATGGGTGATGTGGGGTCCGAGGACCCGTTCGGGGCCGGATGGATTCCAGTGAGCAGTCCTCGGATGCGGTTGCTCACGCGGGTGGCCTCGCCGGCGAGGGCCTCGTCGCCGGCGAAAGACGCGGCGCAGGGCGTGCGGCATGGTGCGGGCGGCGAAAGGCGATGAAGAATGCGTCTCGGGCATCGGTTTCCCTGTCCGGGGAAGAGGTCGGCGATGCGAGGCGTCGCTTCTCCGTCAATGGGTGGACTACGAGATCGATCTGAAGGGTAAGCACGCCAGCAAGTTTCACAAACAGGTCGACTTTTTCGTCGAACACGCCACCCGGGTCTGTGGCCGCAGGCGCCGCTCGGGCGGTCCCGTCGCCGCGGGCACCCTGGTGCGCAGGCGCAGCAACTCCAAGGAGATCCGCTCCGCGCCTGGGCGGCCGAGCAGGGCTATGAAGTCTCGTCACGCCGCCGCATTCTCACCGAGGTGGAGCAGGTGTTCCAGGATGCCCACTGACACCCTCATCCACCTGCGGAGATTGACATGTCTCCATCGCGGCGGAGCTGAGGAGGTGTTGTACAGATCCGCCTCTTCCCGGCGATACACACCGAGGAGGTGGTGGTCATGCTCAGCTCGGTCCTACTGGTTCCCTGAATTCGCGGGCGCCTTGAACGCAGCAGCTTTGTGGGATTCCCTGCCTATCAACTAAGTCGGAGGTGACGGTGATTCCGATCCCGCCGTACGGGTTGGGAGGCAGCGCGAAGGTATGGACACCTTGGCTGGTGCCCATCGTTCTCGGACCGGCCGGTGCAGCGCCACCCGGGGCCAATCGCAACCCGTTGAGAAGCGGTGCGACACGCAGAACGTTGTTAAGACCAGCTCGCAGCATCATTCCGTCAGAACGAATATCTGCTCGCCCCAGATCATATCGTCCTCACCGAAGGCACCTCATTGCGGTTGAGTGAGGCCACTGCCGGACGCGGGTGATGCCCCTGACCTGACCCCTTCGAGGGAGATCCGCTGTCCGCACACAGGGAGATCCGCTGTCCGCCCACAGCGACGCCTTCGTGTCCCTTGACACCGGTCACCGGCCGCGCCGGGGTTACCTGGCCTTCATGTCACCGAGAGTGGGGTTCGGCTGACCGCGCAAATCAGCGCTCTCGCAAACTACCCGATCGCGATCGCAAGACTTGCTCGCCAAGATTCGTCGCTGCGCGTGGACGCGGCGGTCGCTGAAAGGCAGGAAGGGGGCGCCTGCGCAGGGTGGACGTAGTGCCGGACCAGGGATCGTGGGCTGGGACTCCGCGGATGACGCGGAACAGATGATTGAGCTGAAACGGCCGTCGATCGTCGTGATGGTGTTACTTAGCGATCGTGCGGATGCCGACCCAGAGCGAGATCGTCAAGGACGAAACCTTCGCACCGATCCTCTACGTCCTGACCTACGACACGTTCGAGGAGGCGATCGCTCTGCACAACGACGTCCCACAGGGTCTGTCGTCGTCGATCTTCACCACCGACCAGCGTGAGGCCGAGCGGTTCATCGCCGCCGACGGTTCGGACTGCGGCATCGTCAACGTCAACATCGGCACGTCCGGCGCCGAGATCGGCGGCGCATTCGGTGGGGAGAAGACCACCGGCGGCGGCCGCGAATCCGGCTCCGACGCGTGGCGCGCCTACATGCGCCGCGCCACGAACACCGTCAACTACTCCCGCGAGCCCCTGGCTCAGGGCGTCAACTTCGCCTGAAATCCCTTCGAATCGTACGAGGAGCACCGACGATGTTCGAACTAATCGACGAATGGGGCCCGGAGAAGGTGGTGTGTGTCTCCAACGCACGCACCGGCATGCGCGGCGTTCTGGTCATCGACAACACCGCCCGCGGAATGGGTAAGGGCGGCACCCGCATGTCCACCACCGTCAGTGTCGGCGAGGTCGCCAGGCTGGCCCGGAACATGACCTGGAAGTGGGCCGGGGTCGACCTCGTCTACGGCGGCGCCAAGGCCGGGATCTGGGCCGACCCGCACGCCGAGTCGAAGGAAGCGGTCCTGCGGGCGTTCGCGCGGGCCCTGCGCAACGAGGTTCCCGAGGAGTACGTCTTCGGGCTCGACGTCGGACTGACCGAGAAGGACGCCGCGATCATGCTCGACGAGGTCGGTGGTCGCGGTGGCGCCGTCGGCACTCCACACGCGCTCGGCGGACTCCCGTACGACCAACTCGGGGTCACCGGCCACGGAGTCGCGGAGTTGGCCGACGCCGCCGCACAGGCGATCGGCCTGTCCACCGGTTCACTGAGCGTGTCCATCCAGGGCTTCGGAGCGGTCGGAGCGGCGAGCGGGAAACGGCTCGCCGAACTGGGCGCCACCGTCGTCGCCGTCTCGACGTCGCGGGGTGGCATCCACAACTCGGACGGCCTCGACGTCGCTACCCTGCTCGACCTGCGCGAACGATACGGTGACGGTCTGGTTGACGAGTACTCCGACGCCAAACCGCTCGCCGCCGGGGAAGAACTCTCGGTGACGGCGGACATCGTGATCCCGGCCGCATTGCAGGACGTCATCGACGCCGATCTCGCCCGGACATTGCCCGCTGCGCGCCAGCACCATCGACACGCTGGAAGCGTCGAAGGCTCAGGGGCGGACCACCCACGAGGTGGCGCGCAGCACCGCCCAGGACCGCGTGCGCGAAGCCATGGTGTTGCGTGGACGGGCTCCGCGGAACGCAGCGTTCTAGAAGACGGTCCGGCATAACATAATCACTCTTCAGGAAAGAAGAAGCGACATGAGCAAGGAACTCCCCGAGCAGGCGTCCGTCGTCGTGATCGGCGGCGGCGTCATCGGCGCCAGTATCGCGTTCCACCTCGCCGAATCCGGGGTCTCCGATGTCGTCCTCCTGGAAAAGGACGAGTTGGCCTGCGGCTCGACCTGTAAGGCCGCCGGCGGTGTCCGTGCGTCGTTCAGCAACGAGGCCAACATTGCGATCGGTCTGCGGGGCCTCGAGGTGTATTCGCGGTTCGCCCAGGACTACGGTCAGGAGATCGACTTCGGCCGCGACGGCTACCTCTACCTCCTCTCGGACCAGACCAACGTCGACATCTTCACCGAAAGCGTGGCGCTGCAGAACCGGCACGGTGTTCCAAGCCGGATGATCACGCCCGACGAGGCGAAGAAGATCTCGCCGCTCATCAGTACCGACGGACTCCTCGCCGCCTCCTGGTCCCCCGAGGACGGCAAGGCCACCCCGGAATCGGTGGTGATGGGGTACGCCGCGGCCGCCCGTCGCCACGGTGCCCGCATCATCCGGCACTGCGCGGCCACCGACATCGAGAGCACGGGCGGCACCATCACCGCCGTGGTCACCGAACACGGACGTATCGCGACGCGCACCGTGGTCTGCGCCGCCGGGGCGTGGTCGGCGGAGATCGGCACCATGGTCGGGGTGAACATCCCCGTGGTCCCCATCCGCCGGCAGATCGCGTTCACCGAGCCGCTTTCCGAGCTGCCCGACTTCTCGCCGTCGCTGACCATCGACTTTCCCTCGAACTTCTATTTCCATCCCGAAGGCAAAGGTCTGTTGCTGGGCTGGTCCGACCCGAACGAGCCCGAGGGATTCAACCTCAGGTTCGAACTCGAGGACTGGCTGATGGGTCTCGGCGCGATCGCGGAGACCCGGGTGCCGGCGGTTCTGGACTACGGCATCAGCACCGGCTGGGCCGGACTGTACGAGGTCACTCCCGATCGTAACCAGATCATCGACCGATCCACCGAGGTGGAGGGCCTGCTCATCGCCACCGGTTACTCCGGCCACGGCTTCCTGATGGGACCGGCGACCGGTGAGATCGTGCGCGACCTCTACCACGGCAGGGAGCCGGGCTACGACATCAGTTCGTTCACCCTCGGCCGCTTCGCGCAGACCGGTATCGGCGCAGGCGAGACGAACATCGTCTGACCGGACCCACCAAAGGGACAGTGGTTGTACCCCTCGAGGAAGACTGGGACCCGACCTGCCCGAGCACGAACCGACACCTGGAGCAGTTGTGCCGACACTCGATCCCGGACCGCCGGCAACACCATCACCTGGTCGGGAATTCGCCGGCATCGAAGTGTTCGATGCCAGCGAACACAACCTCGCCCACGTCGATGTGTTCATTCCCCGGGACTGCATCGTCGCCTTCACCGGGGTGTCGGGATCGGGCAAGTCGTCGTTGGCCTTCGGCACCATCTACGCCGAAGCGCAACGACGTTTTCTCGAGTCCGTCACCCCGTACGCGCGCCGATTGATGGATCAGGTCGGAGCGCCCAGGGTGGGGGACATCACCGGGCTTCCCCCGGCGGTCGCGTTACAGCAGGCCCGCGGTCACACGTCCGCCAGATCGTCGGTCGGCACCCTCACCCACATCTCCAACGTGCTGCGCATGCTGTTCTCCAGGGCCGGCACCTACCCTCAGGACGCCGACATCCTCGACTCGAACGCCTTCTCGCCGAACACACCGGAAGGGGGATGCCCGACCTGCCACGGCCTCGGACGCACCCACGACGTCGACGTCGACGCCCTGGTCCCGGACCCGAGCCGCAGTATCCGCGACGGCGCCGTCGCCGCCTGGCCCGGTGCTTGGCTGGGGAAGAACTACCGCGACATCCTCGACACCCTCGGGATCGATGTGGACCGCCCCTGGTCGGAACTCCCTGCAGGCCAACGTGAGTGGATCCTCACCACCGACGAGCAGCCCACGGTCACGGTGTCACCGATCCGCGACCCGGGCAAGATGGTGCGCGACTACCAGGGAACGTTCTCGAGCGCCCGCACCTACGTCCTGCACACCTTCGCGACGACGAAGAGCGCAACCCAGCGGGCGAAGGTCTCGCGATACCTGGTCTCCCGCCCCTGCGGCGCATGCGACGGCAAGCGGCTGCGACCCGAGGCATTGGCGGTGCGGTTCGCCGGCCTCGACATCGCCGACGCGACCGAACTGCCACTGGCCGATCTGGCCACGGTTCTCGAAACCGCCGTCGCCTCCCACGATGCCTCCGCAGACGACGCCACCGATCGAGCATCGGAGGCGTTGGTGGACAACCTACTCGGACGTCTCCGGGGGTTGTCCGAGCTCGGGCTGGGATACCTGAGTCTCGGCCGATCGACCACCACCCTGTCGCCGGGGGAGCTTCAGCGCCTGCGGCTGGCCACCCAGCTGCAGTCAGGCCTGTTCGGCGTCCTGTACGTCCTCGACGAGCCGTCCGCGGGCCTGCACCCCGCCGATACCGAGGCGCTGGTCGCTGCCGTGCGGCGGCTTCGCGCGGCAGGTAACTCCGTCTTCGTCATCGAACACAACCTCGACGTCGTCCGGGCGGCGGACTGGATAGTCGACGTCGGCCCCGATGCCGGGGAGCACGGCGGGAAGGTCCTCTACAGCGGCCCGGTGGACGGTCTCGCTTCGATCGCCGAATCCGTCACCCGCCGATACCTTTTCGAACAATCGGGCAACTACCCGGATCCCGCACAGCCGGGCACGTGGATCGAACTCTCCGGAATCACGATGCACAATCTGCGGGATCTGAGCGTCCGGATCCCGCTCGGGGTGCTCACCGCGGTCACCGGCGTGTCCGGCTCGGGCAAATCCACGCTCGTCAGCCGTGTGCTCACGGACGTCATCGCCCGGCACCTCGGCGTCGACGACGAACCCGGACCCGACACCGTGAGCGACGACGCCGACGACTCCACGGCAGTCCTGGCCGACGGCCGCGACACCATCGAGCCGACAGTCGTGTCGTCCCACGGGCTCGGACACATCAACCGACTTGTGCGGGTGGACCAGACCCCGATCGGGCGGACTCCGCGCTCGAATCTCGCCACCTACACCGGACTCTTCGACGTGATCCGGAAACTCTTCGCTGGACACCCTACC
Source organism: Rhodococcus sp. NCIMB 12038 (assembly GCF_002165735.1). Classification (NCBI taxonomy): domain Bacteria; kingdom Bacillati; phylum Actinomycetota; class Actinomycetes; order Mycobacteriales; family Nocardiaceae; genus Rhodococcus; species Rhodococcus sp. NCIMB 12038. The sequence continues at coordinate 110,404 of NZ_NHML01000027.1, read as the reverse complement.
GCCCGCGAGCGCGGATACAGTCCTGGCCGATTCTCGTTCAACGTCACCGGTGGCCGCTGCGACGAGTGCGAGGGCGCCGGTGTGATCACCATCGGCATGCTGTTCCTGCCCGAGGCCTCCGCGCCGTGCCCGGCCTGCACCGGCGCACGCTACAACGCGGAGACCCTCGAGATTCTGGTCGACGGCCGGTCGATCGCCGACGTCCTCGCGATGACCGTCGACGATGCCCGGGACTTCCTGAACCACGTCCCGGCCGCGAAGAAGAGCCTGGACATGCTGGTGGAGGTGGGTCTCCGATATCTGCGGCTCGGCCAATCCGCCACCACGCTGTCGGGTGGGGAGGCGCAACGCGTCAAGCTGGCCAGCGAACTGCAGCGCGTCCGATCCGGGCACACGCTTTACGTGCTCGACGAACCCACCACCGGACTGCACCCCGCCGACGTGGACCGACTCATGGTGGTGCTGCGCCGTCTCGTCGCGGCGGAGAACACCGTCGTCCTGGTCGAACACGACATGTCGGTCATCGCCTCGGCGGACTGGATGATCGATCTCGGGCCCGGCGGCGGAGACAACGGCGGCCGCATCATCGCCTCGGGTCAGCCGGCGATCGTCGCCGAGACGGCCGACTCTGCCACCGCCGCCTATCTCTGCCGGCACCTCGCGCCGTCCGCGGTGTAGGTCCGCTCCATCGGCACCCCGCCCGCCTGGCCATGGTCGGCGAGGGTGGGCCGGTTGATGGGCGCCTGCGGCCGGGTCTCCGAACCTCGGTGGGGACGGAGTTCTGCAACCACCTGCTGTTGCCAGTAGGCATCCGATCGTGGCTGCGAGGACCGCGATGTGCTCATGCGGTCGCCTCCCCGGTAACAAGGCGTGCCTAGAGGAAAAGTGTTTGTTCCCCAAAAGATCGCGCTGGAGTGGATTGATGTAACTCGCGGCCCCCGACAGCGACGAGCAAGTGTCTCATTTGTAGTCGATCAGGCGGCCGATGTCACGGACCGACCGGTCCCCCCGAACAGGTTTCACCGTCGAGGGTCGATCTATCCGGGATACAAATTCACTTCCCGCGTGGTGCGGGTTCGCGTTTGCTGCCCGATCCGTCGAGCAGCTCGCTGAGCGTTTCGCCCACTCCCTCGAGTACGCCCTTCGTCTTGGACTTCGTGCTGCCGCTGCCCTTGACGTCGGAAACGAGATCGGTCAGGCCCTTGGGTTCGCTGCCGATCGCGAGCCGGTTCGCCGCTTCGGCGAACCGCAGGTAGGTGTCGACGCTGGCGACCACGATGCGGGCGTCGATGGTGAGCAGTTCGATCCCGACCAGCGAGACCCGTACGTAGGCGTCGATGACCAGGCCCTTGTCCAGAATGGTGTCGATGACGTCGGCCAGGCTGCTCGAGCTCGGGCCCCCTCCTGCTGTGGTCATCGTTGTCGACTCCCTTCACCCGGACGGCATTCGTCGCTCGACGCAAACCGCACCGAACCCGACTACCCCCAACGACTGATCTTCAATCGGTCAAAAGCCCGAAGTGACTGGGCATTTCGGTGCGTGATCATGCGACGAAACAGGCCGACCGGTCGCTCCCCGCTGCTCGACCGCGCGAACCCCTCGTCAATCACGCCGCGCGTGAGCTCCTCTTTCGCGGAGAGAAAAAACAGCCCCGCTTTGGTCGCGCAGGAATGCCCGGCGATCGCGCGTGAAGTCACTGACGCGACGGTCGAATTCTTTCCACGCGCAGTAATGGTGAATTTCGGATTATTTGCGTCCGAGTCCTTTAGGTGGCGTGACTCCGCAGCCGAAATGTTCATACGTACAGATCAGGGTGATGGCCAGGCTGTCCCTAGGTGAGCCTGGCCATCGCTTGGCGGATCTCTCCGCTGGTCAGCCCAGTCCGAATCCGCCGCCGAAGGTGAGGCTCAGCCACTTCAGGAACGCCTCGAATGCGACGTTGACGTCGATCCCTGCAGAACCCATCGGAATTCACTCCTGTGCTGGTGATGAAAATCCACGGGATCGTCGATCGCCGCTTACTTCATTTATCGCGTTCGCGATCTCGAGGTGTTTCACCAAATCGGAATATTCTCACATATTGAAATTTGACAACCGTCCATTTTCATCTGAACAATGGATCGAGAGATGGACGTCATTTCGGTGGATTTCGAGGCGAACGAGTCGTGGTCGGAGTGGCTTCGCGGCGGGCTTTGATCCCGGCCGGCCCGCGGTCGTCGTCTCCACCGGCGTCACCATGTACCTCACGAGAGCCGCCACCGCCGCCACCCTGCGCCAGCTCGCCGGTCTCGCTCCCGGTTCGACGGTGGCCATGTCGTTCCTGCTGCCCACCGATCTCGTCGGGGTCGTCGATCGTGCCGGACCGCACCGACGGCCTGCGTCCGTCGAGCGGCGAGGACCTGTTGGTGGCCACTATCTGATGGCGTTCGTTAACGCCGTCCCCGGTCGCGTGACCGTGTCGTGCTCGTGGGTCGAAATGGTGTCCAAGCCGGTGCAATCTCGCCTCGAGATAACGCTACTGTGTGGTACAGGTCACAAGTTGGTATCGCGATGTTAGTCGCGAATCGCACCGCGTGCCGTTTCATCAGGGCAAACGCCTGTGGAGCTGGACATGTGTCTAGATGACAGGTGCGGCTCGGTCCGCTAGAACTGATCGTGCATCGACAGTGACGTGACTCACATTTTGCGTCCGGACGGGATCGTCGGCACACCGGCGGCAGATGCACGAGAACGAAGGAGTTACGCGGAATGATCGAGGACAGCACCGACCCATCCCTCACTCCAGTCCCCAGCCCGACGCGCCTGATTCCGCGAAGGCGCCCCGATGGCCGAGAACTGCTCGGTACGGCCAAGGGCATTCTGATTGCAGGCCGCGGCTGCACCGACGCCCAGGCGTTCGACGAACTTCTCGACGTTGCACGACGCCATCACCTCACCGTCCTCGGCGCTGCCCGGAGCCTGGTCGAGTTGGCGGCAGGCCCGTCACCCCGACCGCGCAGGGCCGACACCGCTCGATTCGACGAGTGGGAGCAGTTGGTCGCCCAACTCCCTCCCCGCCGACACGCGCAGGCAAGTTGACGCAACAGGGGGCGGTGGGCGGTATCCAGGCCGATCCCGAAAAGATCATCGGAACGGAAACGAGCCTCACCCGCGAAACCACGTCGTCGCTCACCGCCGACGCGGTGGTGTGGCCGGACCCGAGCCCGCTCGATTCGTGGTGGAAGCGAGTGGTCATCGACCACGCGACCGCACTTGCCGAGGGCGAGCCCTCCATTTACACCGAGGGCGAGCCCTCCATTTACACCGAGGGTGAACCCTCCACACGGCACGAGTAGGCGCCCGGGTTTTCGTCTGTCACTGTCGATCATTGTCTCGCCCGCGTAGGGGGAGGAGTGTGGGAGATGGAGATTGGACGTCGGCGCCGCGCGGCGCCGCCCGAGGAGAAGGAGGCCCATCGTGTATGCACGCTCTTCCACCTTTGATGCGCACCCGTCGTTCATCGACGAGGGGATCAAGCATGTGCGCGACACCGTGATGCCCGCGCTTGCCGACATCGCAGGATCCGCCGGAATGTCCCTGCTGGTCGACCGAGGTTCCGGCCGGTGCATCGCCACCAGTTCCTGGACGGACGACGAGGCTCTGCGCGCAAGCGAAGCACCTGTTCGACAGCTGCGTGACCGCATGGCGGAGGTTTTCCACGCCACCGCTACCGTCGCGCGTTGGGACATCGCGGCCCTGCACCGCGACCATCGGTCACATCAAGGCGCCTGGGTGCGGGTCGCGTGGCTCGAGGCCGAGCCGGGTCACCTGGACCGTGTGATCGACGTGTACAAGATGTCATCGCTGCCCGCCATGCACGAGGTCGCAGGCTTCTGCAGCGCGAGTCTGCTCGTCGATCCGGCCGCCGGCCGGATGGTGTCTTCGATGACCTTCGACAGCGCCCCGGCGATGGGCGGTACCGGGGAAGTGGCCGAGAGCCTCGGAACGTCGGAAATGTGCGAGTCGGGCGCTCGGCTCCTCGAGGTGGGGGAATTCGAGTTGGCGATCGCCCATTTGCACGTCCCCGAGATGGCCTGACGAGAAGATCATGTGAGGTGGGATTCGGAAGGTGACGACTTCCGTATCCCAACGGTCAAAGGGCCGATGCACGAGAGTAGGTGGTCGTTCTCTCTCCTGCTGCCTACCGAGATTCTGATTTCCCGCGGTCCCGCCAGCCGGACAAATGCACCGTCCTGCGCCAGGACTCGTACCTTCTCCGGTGCACTGTGTTGGTGGGGGAGGAACAGGAAGTTCGCCTGACTGGGAACTACCTCGATCCCCGCACCTGTCAGAGTGTCGTACACACGCTTCCTCTCGGACACCGTTGCCGTGATGCGCGATTCGAGGGCAGCCGTCACCGCGGGTTCTAAACACGCGAGGGCTGCAGCCTGCGCCACCGTGGAAACGGAGAACGGGATGCGTACGGCACGCAATAGGGAGCCGACATCGGGGGACGACAGGGCATAGCCGATCCGCAGTCCCGCCAATCCCGCGGACTTCGACAGCGACTTGATCACGACGACGTTCGGGAATCGTCCGAGGAGTCTGGGGCCGCTCGCAGCGTTGGGATCGGTGACGAACTCGCGATAGCACTCGTCGAGGACGATCAGCAGGTCTTCGGGTACCGCCTCCATGAAGGCCTCGAGCGCGGTGTGGTCGACGGTGGTGCCGGTCGGGTTGTTGGGAAGGCACAGAATCACCACCCGAGTGCGGTCGTTTATTGCGGCGAGGATGCGCGCGAGATCGAGGCGGTGGTCGGGCGTGAGCGCGACTCGAATCGGTGTCGCTCCCGCGAGCAGCGCGCTGTGCTCGTAGCTCGAGAAGGACGGCCATCCGTAGACGATTTCAGTGCCGGGGCCGGCGCACGCGGTGACGATGTTGCGCAGGAGGCTGCTGGATCCGCTGTCGACGCTCACCTGATCGGGGGACAGGTGCCACCGACCGGCGAGGGCCTCGGTCAGTTCCCCGCTCTCGAAGTCCGGATACCGATTGGCCCGGACGATGCTCGCGCGGATCGCCGCCACCACCTTGTCGTCCGGGGGAAAGGGTGATTCGTTCGAAGCGAGCCTCGCCGCTCTCCTCAGGGAGGATCCGGGGTCACCGGGAACGTAGCTGTCGATCTCGAGGATGCCGGGGCGGTGCCGGATCATGTGAGGTCGGCGTCGGTGGCGCGGTGGACCCAGTTCGCGAACTTCTCGGAGCGAGATCGGTCGGCCACATAGCGTCGAACTATGCGCTCGACGTAGCAGGCCACATCGGTGGCGGGTAGCTTGTGGCCGCGCAGTTTGCGCCCGAAGCTCGTGTCCAGCCCGAGGCTGCCGCCGAGATGAACCTGGAATCCCTCGACCTGTTCGGAGTTCGCGTCGGTGACGATCACGCCCTTGAGGCCGATGTCGGCGACCTGAATGCGAGCGCAGGAGTTGGGGCACCCGTTGAGGTGCAACGTGATCGGGTGGTCGAGCTGATCCTGGACGTCGGCGAGTCGGTCCTCGATTTCCGAGATGACGGTGGCGGCCCGCGCCTTGGTCTCGACGATCCCGAATTTGCAGAATTCGATGCCGGTGCATGCCATGGTGCTGCGTCGCCAGGGTGACGGACGCGACGGGAATCCGAGACTGTGGAGACTGGCTTGGAGTGAGGCGATTCGTTCGTCGGGCACGTCGAGGACCACCAGCTTCTGCATCGGGGTGATGCGGACCCGTCGGGATCCGGAGGATTCGGCAACACTCGCCAGGTCGATGAGCATGGTGCCTCCGACTCTCCCGACGACAGGTGCGATTCCCACGGCGTTGAGACCGTTCTTCTGCCGCTGGATCCCGACGTGGTCGCGCGGCTCGTCGAGCGGCTCGGGCGCCGGACCATCGATCATCGGGTGTCCGAGGTACTCCTTCTCGAGCACGTCCCGGAACTTCTCGACACCCCAGTCCGCGACGAGGAATTTCAGGCGTGCTTTCGCCCGCAGACGTCTATACCCGTGGTCACGGAAGAGGGAGACGATGCCGATCCACACGTCGGGCACGTCCTCGAGCGGAACCCAAGCGCCCAATCGTTCGCCGATGCGAGGGTTGGTCGACAGACCGCCGCCGACCCAGACATCCAGTCCTGGACCGTGTTCCGGGTGTTCGACGCCGATGAATGCGACATCGTTGATTTCGTGGACGACGTCCTGGAGTCCGGAGATGGCGGTCTTGAACTTGCGCGGCAGATTGGAGTATTCGGGGTTCGCTATCAATCTGCGGGTGATCTCGCGCAGTGCGGGCGTGGCATCGAGGACCTCGTCGACGGCGATGCCTGCCATCGGCGAGCCGAGGACCACCCGCGGGGTGTCACCTGCGGATTCGGCTGTAGTGAGGCCTGCTCCTTCGAGCCTCCGCCAGATTTCGGGTAGGTCCTCGACCCTGATCCAGTGCAGCTGAATGTTCTGGCGGTCGGTGAGGTCCGCGGTGTCGCGAGCGAACAGTCGGGAAACTTCGCCGACGACGCGCAACTGTTCGGTGGTCAGTGCTCCGCCATCGATGCGGATGCGGAGCATGAAGTGCTCGTCCTCGAGCTCTTCCGGCGGCAACGTGGCGGTTCGGCCGCCGTCGATGCCGGGTGCGCGCTGGGTGTACAGCCCCCACCAGCGGAACCGGCTTCGCCGATCGGTGGGGTCGATGCCGGCGACACCGGTACGGCAGTACACCTCTTCGATTCGTTTGCGCACGTTGAGGCCGTCATCATCCTGCTTGACCTTCTCGTTCACGTTGAGTGGCTCGCGATCGCCCTGTGCCCATTGCCCCTCTGGGCGCTGGGACTTCGCTTGGGCAGGACGGGTCGTCGGTGTTGTCATCCGGTGCTCCTGTCGAAACTGTGTGGGCGAAACTGTAGCGTAGGCGAATAGATCGTGCATTAATAATATGTGCACGCCCCGGTTTCTGATGTGAAGGATGAACGATGAGCAGAAGCAATTTCCTGGTCGACGCCGACTGGGTCGTCGAACACGGGCAGGACCCCGACGTCGTCCTCGTCGAGGTGGACGAGGACACCACCCAGTACGAGAAGAACCACATCGACGGTGCCGTCCGCATCGACTGGAAACGCGACCTTCAAGATCCCGTACGCCGCGACTTCATCGACCGGCTATCGTTCGAGAAACTCCTGTCCGAGCGGGGAATCGCCAACGGCGACACGGTGATCCTCTACGGCGGGAACAACAACTGGTTTGCGGCCTACGCGTACTGGTACTTCAAGCTCTACGGCCACCGCGACGTCCGGCTGCTCGACGGCGGACGCAAGAAGTGGGAACTCGACGCCCGGCCGTTGTCGAGCGATATTGTCTCTCGACCGGCTACCGACTACGTGGCGTCCGAGCCCGTGTCGGGTATCCGCGCGCACCGCGACGAGGTGATCGAGCAGATCGAAAAGAAGAGCATCGTCGACGTCCGGTCTCCCGACGAATTCTCCGGCAAGATCCTCGCTCCCGCGCAGTTCCCACAGGAACAACCCCAGGTTCCTGGGCACGTCCCGACCGCTGGCAACATGCCGTGGTCCAAGGCTGCCGCTGACGACGGCACCTTCCTCGGCGACGGCGAACTCCGCGCCCTGTATGCCGATGCCGGTCTCGACGACACGAGGGACATCATCGTCTATTGCCGAATCGGCGAGCGATCGGCGCACAGTTGGTTCGTGCTCCACGAACTGCTCGGTTACCCCGAGGTCCGGAACTACGACGGCTCCTGGGTGGAGTACGCTCGTTGGTCGGCGTCCCGGTCGAGAGGTGACCTGCCTTGATCGGCTCTCGCTTCGTCGAACTCAATCAACGCGTGCGGTTCATGATGTTCACCGTGTTCCAGGTGGTTCCCGGCGCGCTTCCGGATGTACGCGCTGAGGTGGTGGACGATGCCCACGCCTACTTCGAGGGAGTCGCCGACTCCGGTGTCGTGCTCCGCGGAATCTACGACGTCGCGGGATTGCGTGGAGACGCCGACTTCATGATCTGGACGTATGCCGACACCGTCGAAGGGTTGCAGGCGGCCTACGCGGGCTTTCGCCGCTGCCGACTCGGGAAAGCGTGTACGACGGTCTGGAGTGCGGCCGCGCTCCACCGGCCGGCCGAATTCAACCGCAGCCATATCGCCGCATATGTGGCCGATGAGGAGCCGGGGCAGTTCGTGTGCGTGTACCCGTTCAACCGATCGCTCGAATGGTATCTGCTGCCGGACGCCGAACGACGACGGCAGCTCGCCGAGCACGGCCGAGCGGCTCGCGCCTACCCGACGTGCGCGCCAACACCGTGAGTTCCTTCGGGTTGAGCGATTACGAGTGGATCCTCGCCTTCGAGGCTCCGAACCCGAGCCGGATAGTCGACATGATGCGAGACCTTCGCGCCACCGACGCGCGCCGGCACGTTCGGCTGGAAACGCCCTTCTTCTCCGGCCCGCGAACCGGCCTCGATGCGCTCGTTGCGCGTCTGCCTTGACGAGCACCAGATTGATTCGTGCAATATTAGTTATTGCACGAATCAATCTGGTAGCCTGGTCGCATGACCGCAGACGTGCAGCAGGGTAAGGCTGGCGACGATCTACTTGCTCTCGACCGGCAGGTGTGTTTCGCGCTCGCGATCGCGAACCGGGCGGTGCTCGCCGTCTACCGCCCCTTGCTCGAACCGATGGGGCTGACGCATCCGCAGTATCTGGTCATGCTCGCCCTCTGGGGAAAGGCCCCGATGGCGGTCAAGGAGATCGGGACCGCACTGCAACTCGATTCACCCACCCTCTCGCCGCTCCTCAAGCGCCTCGAGGCGTCCGGACTGATCACGCGCACCCGCAGTCGGGCCGACGAGAGGCAATTGGATGTCGAACTGACCGAAGCCGGTGCTGCCCTGCGCGCGGAAGCAGTGAAGATTCCGCCCGCCGTGATCGAAAAGCTCGGCGTCAGCCTGGCCGAACTCGAGGAACTTCACGACGTTCTCACCCGCGTCAATCAGGCTGCACTCAGAGCGGGCGCGCTCGATCAATGAGGACAACCATGTCGAATTCGATTCCAGCACAACATGAACAGGTAGTTGTCATGTCGCGAAAGACGCAACGAACCCGGCCCGGACCCCTACAGTGGCTGGGCTACGCGGTAGGCCGCAAACTTCCCGACTCCATGCAGGACTGGGTCCGCAACGACCTGGTCGGTGACTGGGCCGTTCCGCGGCACCTCGTCCGCAGCATGGTCCCGTTCGTTCCGGTCTTCGCCGTGTTCTTCCTGTTCCCGGGACCGCTCGGGTTGCGAGCCTCCATGGTCCTGCTCGGAGTGCTGCTTGCCGTGTTCTACGCGGTGTCGTACATGGCGCAGAACCGATCTCGACGCCTCGAGAGGCACGGGCTGCCGCCCGATCTGGAAAACCCGAAGAAGGCGTCCCGTCATGACGCCGAAAAGGCGGCGTACGAGAAGCTCCACGGACCTTCCGTCACGTGGGGCGTCGAGCGGCGGGGCGGCAACGAACTCCGCTGAAGACGGTCGATCAGCCCGGGAACGGTCACATGGTGAGGACCATGCGATAGCGCGCCCGCCCTGCCTCCATCGCGGCGTAGGCCTCCGCGGCTTCGCTGAGGGGCCGCTCCTCGATCCGTGCCCGCACGCCGGACAGGACCGCGAATTGCATCGCCTCCTCGACGTCGCGGGCGGTGCCGGAGGGGTGACCGGTGACGTTGACGCCGGGAGTGATCAGCTGCAGGGGACTGATCGGCAGTGGGTCGGGTGTGACACCGACGACTGTGAGCTCACCGAGCGGAAGCAGCCCACCGACCACGGCACCCATCGCCTTCGAGTTCGCCGCCGTCCCCAGGACCACCGACACGCCACCGAGTGCGCGTAACGCTTCGCTGACGTCGCCGGCGGTGGAGTCGACGTAGTGATGGGCGCCCAGCTGGCGAGCGTCGTCGGCTTTGTCGGCGCCACGAGCGATGGCAATCGTCTCGAAGCCCATCGCCCGGGCGAACTGCACACCGAGGTGGCCGAGTCCGCCGATGCCCAGGATGGCGACGCGGTCACCCGGAACGGCCCGTGTCTTCCGCAGCGCGTCGAACGTGGTGACCCCGGCACAGCCCAGGGGCGCGGCCTCGGTGAAGGACAGTTCGCTCGGAATCCGGGCAAGCGCGTTGGCGGGAACCGTCACGGATTCGGCGTATCCGCCGGGGTACTGCCAGCTCGGCACCTGCAACTTCTCGCAATAGATGAAGGTCCCCTTGCGGCACGGGATGCACTGATTGCAGTGCCCACCGAACCAACCCACCCCGACGCGGTCGCCGACGGCGTAGTTGTCGACGCCGGCGCCGAGTTCGGCTATGGTTCCGGCGATCTCGTGTCCCAGTGTCAACGGCCACGACATCTCGGGGAACGCGCCGCTGACGAACGCGTGGTCGGTGCCGCATACGCCGCACGCCGAAACGGCTATGCGAACGTGGTCGCGCGGCGGCGATTCGGTTTCGACGTCGACGAGTGTCAGCGGCTCGCCGGGGGCCTGGACGTGAACTGCCTTGTGGGTAGGCATCTGCATCATTCCTGTCTGTCGTCGTGAGCGAACGAGACCCACGTTTCAGTCAAGACCCTCAGCGGAGCTCCTGACAAGGGTGGACGCGGGCCTCGGTCCGCTGGCTCCGGGAAGGTCCGTCGAATCGTGGGGGTATCGACGGTGGGCGAGGGTTGCGGCGGAGTTCCGCGGTGTCGATCCTGGAGTGGGTGACACCAGGTGGTCGGCGGTGCTGACTCGTACGGTGATCAGTGCGGTGATCGAGCACGCCATGACGATTGCGGCGAATGTGGCGACGGCAGTGCCGAAGGGTGCGAATTGGATCAGGTAGCCGGTTCCGACGGGTAGCAGAGCCGCGGGGATGTAACCGGCGATGTTCAGAGCCGCATTCGCTTCTGCGCCGTGATGCGAGGGAACCCGGGTGCCGATCAGCGTGAGTGCCGCAAGCTGGCCGAGGCCCTGCGCGGCGCCGGCGAGAAGTGCGGCGATCACGAACAGTGTCGGCGTCGGGGAGACGGTGACGGTCGCCGTGACCGTCACCATCGAGAGGAACGCGGCGGAGGAACTCAGGGCGAGATGGGTTCTCGTTCGTAGATGAGCAAGGACGAACTGGATTCCGGTGGCCACGAGAAACATGCCGCAGGCCGTGGTGCCGGCGAGAAGTGGGCTGGGGGTGCCGATACCGTCGGCGAGAACCGTGGGTCCGAGTGAGAGGAAGAACGAGGTAGCAGTGATTCCGGGGGCGAATGCCGCTACTCCCCAAGCGAGTTCACGCCGATTCTGGTGAGGGACGGACGGCCACGACCACGGGCGTTCGACAGAGCCGTCGTCCACGTTCGGCCGGGGGAGGGGCAACCGGATCGCGATCACCAGTGTCAGGGACGTTACGGCGAGCACGATTCCGAATATCCACGACTGTGGAGTGTCGATGAGTTGTGTGAGCGCACCGGACAGGAGAGGTCCGAGTCCGGCGCCGAATACCATTGCGGCGGAGGCGATCATCGATCCGGTCCGGCGCCGGTGCTCCGGGGCGAGATCGACCGTCGCCGACATGCCCGCGGTGACGGCCGCGCCGACGGCGGCACCTGCCAGCAGCCTCGCCGCCAGCAACCACATGACGTTCGTGGCGGACAGGAAGAGGCCCGATGCGGTGACCGCGGCGATCAGCCCCGGGACGAGCACGACCTTCCGCCCGTACCGATCGGCAAGCTTCCCGGTGACGAGTAGAGCTCCGATCAGACCGACCATGTACGCCCCGAAAACGATCGTCAAGGTTCCGGAAGTGAACTTCCATTCCGCTTGCCAGCGCGTATAGAGCGGGGTGGGCGCGTTCGACAGCACGAACACGGCTGTGACCGTGCTCGCGGCGGCCAGACACCATCCCAGGCCTTTGCGGTCGGTGGAAGTCGTTGCCATCGCTTTCTCCTCTCCCCATCTGTTCGATGCAGGTCGTAGCGGTACGATAATTCTCGTACTGACACGATACGACAAGAATCGTACTGACGCTATGCTGGATCTATGGCCCACCTCGCGCCGACGTATCGCACGAGCAGCAGCGAAGACGTCGCTCTGCCGCACCCGCTGCCCGAACCGGCGGCGTCGGAGATACGCCTGGAGCGGGTCATGGGTGTCCTTGCCGATCCGCTGAGGCTGACAATCGTCAAGCAGCTCTTGACCAGGTCCGAAGAATACGATCACACCTGCGGCTGGTTCGGCTTCGACCGGCCGAAGTCGAGCCTCACCCATCACTTCAAAGCCCTCCGGGAAGCGGGCGTCATCCGGCAGCGGCAGCACGGGCTCGAGCGGCGCAGCCGAGTCCGCCTCGAGGACCTCGACGACCGCTTTCCCGGCCTCGTGGACCTCATTGTCAACTGGCAGCCCGCCGAGGGGTAGCTCTCGATCGGTGACGGCGTCGTCGATGGCTTCGGCGATCAGGTTCCGTCCCCGTACGCTACTGCGGCTTCCGTCGGATCTCCGAAGCGAGTAGGCGTCACCGCCTGTCTCGGGATCCTTTGCTGCTCAAAGTCTTTTCCTCCCGCCTCGTGGAAGAAGCGATGCGCGACGGCGGCTGCACACAATCCGGGTAGTCGGTTTGAGAGCTGGGAGCCGAACGGCCGTATCACGGTATTGACAAAGTGTGAGGCAGTGCACATACTCGAAACTGACACGGCGTACCGCTGAACGGCACAGCTCGTTCGGGGATCTGCGGTCCGCCTGTCTCGCGAACCCCACGCCGCCTGCGTGTGATCGCAGGTCGAACAGCGACTTCCTAGAAAGGGATAGGCCATGCCATTTGTGGACACGGAGAGGTTCACGGAGGCGCTCAACTTGGATCCCGAATTCAAGATTGCGGCACGCTTCTGGAACGCCACCGTCCGGTTGGAGATCGGCGATGAAACCTATGTGCTGGTGATTCGTGACGGTCGACTCGACTCCATGGGGGCGCCTGCGGGCAACAACCTCATGACGGTGTCGCGGAACTACGACATCGAGATCTCGGCGCCGGTCGAAGAATGGGGCAAGTTCTTCGAGCGGGTGCCGCAGCCGTTCTATCAGGATCTCTTTTCGGCAGTCACCCGGCACAACTTCCGTTACGGGGGAGACATGAAGATGTTCTTCGCCTACTACGCCGCGCTTCGGCGACTGTTCGATTTCATGCGTACCTTCACCAACGTTGCCGAGGAGGCGAAATGACCACGACGAAGTTCGACAAGGCGGTCGGGCGGTACGTCCATCTCACGATCGACGACATCGAGTACCGGGTCTATTACGAGGAGAGCGGCTCGGGAATCCCGCTGCTTCTCCAGCACACCGCCGGCTGTGACGGGCGTCAGTATCGTCATCTGCTCGAGGACGAGGAGATCACGTCGAACTTCCGCGTGATCACCTGGGACCTGCCGTACCACGGGCGGTCGCTGCCGCCGCTCTCGGTGCGGTGGTGGGAGCAGGAATACAACCTGACCCAGGACTTCTTCATGAAGTTCGTCGTGGCCCTCGCCGAGGCTCTCGACTGCGAGGACGCGGTCTACATGGGCAGCTCGATGGGAGGCAATCTCGCCCCCGACCTGGCCCTGCACTACCCCGGAGTGTTCCGTGCCGTGATCGCCCTGGAAGCGGCCCTGCACTCGCCCGGATACTACCTCGACTACTGGTTCCACCCCGAGATCAGCAACGACTCGAAGCCGGCAGCGATGTACGCGCTCACCTCGCCGACGGCGCCCGAGGTCGGCCGCCGGGAAACGACCTGGGTCTACAGTCAGGGTTCTCCGCCGGTCTTCAAGGGCGACCTGCACTACTACAGCGTCGAACACGATCTTCGGGAAACGGCGAAGGACATCGACACGACGAAGACCGCCGTGTACATCCTGAACGGCGAATACGACTTCGCGACGGGACCGGAGGAAGCCGAGGAACTCGGCGCGCAGATCGAGGGTGCGAAGGTCGTTCCGATGGCCGGGCTCGGACACTTCCCGATGAGCGAGGATGCAGCCCAGTTCTTCCGCTGCATCAAGCCGGTGCTGTGGGAAATCCGTGACGCGGCCGTGCCGTCGAAGGTGCTGTCGGCCAGCCAGTAGGGCACTGACCGGTTGCGTGCGGCCGGGGCCTCGTGTGGTCACGCTGCAAGGCCGGCGCAGCCTCGTGGAGCCGCCGGCGGACGAGTTCCTCCAAGCTCGCCGTCGGCGGCTCCGCATGTGAGAACGAAACAAGGACGGAAGTAGAGGTTCGGCGTGAGCGAAGTCGGATGGGTCGAGGTGCCCGACGGCGGTTTCATCGGGCTGATCGGTCCACTGCTGGTGCGCGACAACGGGAACGGTGTGCGAGAGTTCGGACTGCGGTGCGAGGCCAAACATCGCAACCTTCGAGGAGTCGTCCAAGGGGGACTGATCATGGCCTTCGCCGATCGTGCTCTCGGCTCGACCGCCCTCGACGAAACAGGCACCCGGAACATGGCGACCGTGCAACTGAGTGTGAATTTCCTCGGCACAGTCCGGGTCGGTGACCTCCTGACGAGCTCACCTCGTATCGTGCGGCGTACGGCCTCGATCGTCTTCGCGGACTCCGATCTGCGGGTGAACGAGTCGGTGGTGGCCACGGCGGCGGGTGTCTTCAAGATTCTCGCCGGGGATTCGGCCGCGGTCGGCGTCGGTGTGGTCGCCGAGGCCGGGCGGCCGTGAGCCAGTAGCTGCGGCAGAGGGCTGGACATTTCGACATACTGTGCCGATAATCGGCACAGTACGTCGAATGTTCATCGCAGCGGTGTCGGTTTCCGTGGCGGTCGAGGGAGAGGAGCAGCAGGTGCAAGGCATCGAACGAGGTTTGCGCGTACTCGAGGCCGTGGCGGAGAGCCAGCCGGTCGGAGTGGGCGAACTGTCACGCACTCTTCAGCTGCCGAAATCGACCGTCCAGAGAACTCTTCAGGCACTCGCGTCCGCCGGCTGGATCCGCAGTGATGACAGCGAGTACACAAAATGGAAGCTCACCTCGCGGGCGCTGGCCGTGGGCCGAAAAGGCTGGGACAAGGGCGACTTGCGAACGGTTGCGCTCGAGCCGATGCGTGAGCTGCGGGATCTGACGAACGAGACGATCACGCTCCAGATACGCGACGGTGTGGAGCGGGTGGTTCAGATCGAACGCATGGATTCCCATCAGGCGGTCCGCACCTTCATCAAGGTCGGCAGCACCTGGCAGCTACCCCACACTTCAGGGGGAATGGCGATCATGGCACGCCTGCCGGACGACGAGGTCGACAGGATTCTGTCCAGCCCGATTCAGCAACTGACCCCGCAGACCGACACGGACCCCGAATCGATCCGAAAGAAGATCGACGAAATCCGCCGAGTCGGATATGCGGTGAACGTCAATCAGAATCGGATGGGAGTGTGTGCTGTCGGGGCCGCCGTGCTGGGGGAGGGTGGTTGCCCGGTCGGTGGCATCGGCATCTCGATGCCGGAGACCCGTTTCGACGAGAATCGTGTGCCATGGTGGGGAAAGCAGGTTTCCGACACTGCAGCGAACGTGAGTTCGTTGCTCTGACTTCACCGCTGCCGCCTGTGCGTCCGAAGCGTTTCCCCGGCCGCACAGGCGGATGTCGTCACTACGCGGACACGTCCGCGATCAGATCGTGGTACTCCGGGTGGGCGGTGAGAAACTCGGCAACGTAGGGGCAGACCGGCCGCACCGTCCATCCGTAGCCGCGGGCGATTTCCAGCGACTGCCGCACGAGGACGGTGGCAAGGCCGGAGTCCTCGAACTCCTCCGCCATGACCGTGTGCATGAGGGACATCACGACACCGTGCGACCGCGGTCCGGATCGGTCCTCGAGCGAGAGCGGTTCTGTGAGGAAGCGCAGATCGACGTAGCCCAGGATTCCCGCGAGTTCGTTCCGCACCTCGAGTTCGAACCGGTTGCGATGGGTATTGTCGGCGACCCGGAGGGTCTCGGTATCAATCGGCATTGCACCCTCCTGACAGGGGTCGACGCGTTTCACGGTCGTTCACGACTACATTCGGGGTCGCGGTGTCGGCGCCCGCCCTCGGAGGAACGAACGCCCTTCCGAGGCCAGGCGCCGGGCACCGTCACAGGCGGGCGGTCACCGTCTTGAGCTGGCAATAGTGCTTGAGCGCTTCGAAGCCTTTTTCTCTGCCGAAACCGCTCGACTTGTAGCCGCCGAACGGGGTTTCGACACCACCGGCGAAGTACTGGTTGATGAAGACCTGTCCCGCCTCGACGGCACCGGCGACGCGATGGGCCCGGCTGTGATCGCGAGTCCAGACCCCCGCGACGAGTCCGTAGTCGCTGTCGTTGGCGATCTCGATCGCCTCCTCGTCGGAATCGAATCGGAGCACGGTCAGCACCGGGCCGAAGATCTCCTCGCGCGCGATGCGCATGGTGTTGTCGACGTCGACGAAGATGGTCGGCTCGATGAACAACCCGCGGCTCAGCCGACCGGTGTCGGCGACGTTTCCGCCGGCAGCAACACGTGCGCCCTCACGAGGTCCGAGCTCGAGATACGAGCGGACCTTGTCGAACTGCCCTCGCGTGGCCAGGGATCCGATGTCGGGGTCCTCGATCCCCGGTGCGATGACCGTGGTTTCGGCGTGCTGGACGAGTCTGTCGATCAATTCGTCGTGCACCGAGGAATGCACCAGCAGCCGACTGCCGGCCGAGCAAACCTGACCCGCCTTGGTTGTGAACGCCGTCCAGGCGCCGGCGGCGGCCGCCTCGAGATCGGCGTCGTCGAAGACGATGTTGGGAGACTTGCCGCCCAACTCGAGCGTCAGGGGAATCAGTCGTTGGGCGGCCGCCCGCATGATCGCCCGGCCGGTCTCCACCGAGCCGGTGAAGACGATCTTCCGGACCATGTTGTGGCCGGTCAGCGCAGCTCCCGCATCGGCGCCGAATCCGGGGACGACGTTGAGAACCCCCGCGGGCAGCCCCGAGTCGACGGCGAGGCGGCTCATTTCGAGTGCCGACAGCGGAGTGTCCTCGGCAGGTTTGAGAACCACGACGTTGCCCATCGCCAAAGCGGGTGCGATGGCCCGGGCAGCCTGATTGATCGGCGCGTTCCACGGCGTGACGACACCGATCACGCCGAACGGTTCATTGCGGGTATACGAGAGATAGTCGGGTCCGAGGGGAATCGTCTCGCCGTGTACCTTGTCGGCCGCGCCGCCGTAGTATTCGAAGTACCGTGCAGCGGTCTCGATGTCGACCTTCGACTGTGACAGTGTCTGACCCGTGTCCAGCGTTTCGATTCGGGCCAGCTCGTCCGCGTGTTCTCGCAGTGTGCGGGCGACCTCGAGGAGTATGCGACCGCGAGTGGCGGCCGGTGTGTCGCGCCACGAGCCGAAGGCGCTGTGCGCTACGGCAACTGCAGCCTCGATGTCCTCCGCCCCGCCGAGCGCGACTTCGGCGATGACGTCGCCTGTGGCAGGGTCACGGGTGGAGAAGTATTGCCCACCCTTACTGCGTTCGTCTTGTCCGCCGACGAACGACTCGTAACGCTCTCGCATTGTGCTTCCTTCTCCGAGTGGTGCACCCGCGTGAGCGGTCACACCGTAATCGTGCCGATATTCGGCACAGTGTTTCGTTATGTTTCAGCATCCGTGGTTTCGATGATCTCTGTCAAGCTCCCTCGGACCGTGGGATCGGGACGAAAGCGGCATCGAAACCGCAGTCGCGGGGCTGGGTGCCTCTCCTTCGCCGGGAGTGGTACTCAGCCCGCGACGGACATCGACGGTCCGGCGAGCCCCGGGTCCGCAACCGGAGGAAAACCCATCCACTCCAGTAGATCTCATCGGGGCGTTTGGCGGAATTCGGGCTCGCCGGAGGTGACTACACGTGTGGCAGTGGTCGAGCCGGTTGGTCGCCGCCGTGCGTGTCGCCGTAGCTTCGCTTGGGTACGAGAACCTTGCGCCGGAAGATGCAGACGATCTGCCCGTCCTGCTTGTATCCGCGGGTCTCGACGTACACGACACCCCGGTCGTCCTTGGACTTCGACGGAGTGACCTCCAGGACCTCGGTTTCGCCATAGATCGTGTCACCGTGGAACGTCGGTTTGACGTGTCGCAACGATTCGATTTCGAGGTTGGCGATCGCCTTGCCGGACACATCCTGCACCGACATTCCGAGCAGCAGTGAGTAGACGTAATTGCCCACCACCACGTTGCGGCCGAATTCTGTTGTTTCCTCCGCGAAGTGGGAATTGATGTGCAACGGGTGATGGTTCATCGTCAGCAGGCAGAACAGATGATCGTCGTATTCGGTGACGGTCTTGCCTGGCCAATGCCTGTAGATTGCGCCGACTTCGAAATCCTCGAAGAATCGACCGAACTGCATGTTCTGTTCTTTTTCCGTGGTAGTCATCTTCTTACACACCGCTCTCGACAGTTTCGGTCTCCGGTTCCCATACGTCGAGCCGTTCCATTCCGGCGGCGCGGCCCTGGCCCGCGATGACCAACGCCATCTTGCGGGACGCCTCGTCGATCATCTCGTCGCCGAGCATGACGGCGCCCTTGCGGCCGCCACGGTCGGAGGCGAACCACTCGTACGCGGCGAGGATGTTCTCGGCGTGGTCGTAGTCGGCCTGTGCAGGACTGAAGGTTTCGTTGGCGGCTTCGATCTGGGCCGGATGCAGCACCCATTTGCCGTCGTAGCCGAGGGCTGCGGCCTGTCCGGCCACTCGGCGGAAGCCCTCGACGTTACGGACCTGCACATACGGTCCGTCGATTGCCTGCAGCCCGTTCGCTCGGGCGGCCATCAGGATCCGCATCAGTGGGTAGTGGAATGCGTCACCGACCTCGTAGCCCGGCGGCTGCTCGCCGATGACGAGCGACTTCATGTTGATGCTCGCCATGAAGTCCCCGGGGCCGAAAATGATCGTTTCGGTACGCCGCGACGCTGCCGCGATCTCGTCGACGTTGATCAATCCGGCGGCGTCCTCGATCTGCGCCTCGATTCCGATACGGCCCACCTCGAAACCCATGGTCTTCTCGATCTGGGTCAGAGTGAAGTCGAGCCAGGCGATCTGGGCCGCCGACTGCACCTTCGGCAGCATGATGCAGTCGAGGTTCTCGCCGGCACCCTCCACGACCTCGACCACGTCGCGATAGGTCCAGTGGGTGGTGAGATCGTTGACCCGCACGACGCGGATCTTCGACCCCCAGCCGCCTTCGTTGAGTGCGGCGACGATGGACTTGCGGGCGCCGGGCTTCGCGAGGGGTGCGCAGGCATCCTCGAGGTCGAGGAAGACCTGGTCGGAGTCGAGGCCCTTCGCCTTCTCGATCATCTTCGGGCTCGAACCGGGAACCGCGAGACAGGACCGCCGCGGTCGTTGTGTTCTGGACATGAGATCTCCCTATCTTGTTTCTTCGAGCTGGAAAGCAGCTGTGGTGATGTCGAATTGGGCCAGCACTTCATCGGTATGTTCGCCGAGTAGCGGTGCTCGCCGGATCGGGGTCGGGGGTGAATCTGCGAACTTGATCGGGGTGTTGGTGATCGTCAGCGGGTGGGATACGCCGGGATGATCGACGTCGACCAACATGTTGCGGGCATGCACGTGGGGATCCGCGTAGATGTCAGCGACGGTATTGACCGGTGCGACCGGGACCTTGCCGCCGAGTGTTTCGACGATCTGGGTTTTGGTCCGGGTGGTTGTCCATGCGGTCACCGCTGACATGGTGAAGTCACGATTGGCCAGTCGGCTGACGTTGTCCCGTGTCCGTTCGTCCGTCGCCAACTCGGGGCGTCCGATTACCGCGCAGAGTTTCTGCCAGTGATTGTCGCCCGGCGCGGCGATGCTGACCCACCCATCTGCCGCGGGCACCACATCGAACGGGCAGAGCAGGGGATGGCTGTTTCCTTGCCGGGTCGGCACGTCCCCGGTGTAGGAGTGCTGGTACACCGTGCGCTCGCACATTGCCAGCATGGCGTCGTACATCGAGACGTCGACGAAGCCGCCGATTCCGTCGCGGCGAGCGCGGTGCACGGCCGACAGCAGTCCGATCACCGCGAAGAGTGCCGGCACGGTGTCACCGAGACCGGGACCGGTCTTGATCGGGGGGCGGTCGGGCTCGCCGGTGATTTCCATCAAGCCACTGAGGGCCTGGACGGTGATGTCGTACGCCGGCCAGTCCCGCATCGGGCTGCTACCGGTGCGTTCGTCCCCGAATCCGCGAATCGCCGCGTACACCAGATGAGGATTCTGTTCACGAAGGCGCTCGTAGGACAGTCCGAGTCGGTCCATGACTCCGTGCCGGAAGTTCTCCACGACGACATCAGCGTTCGCGACCAGTTCGAGCAGCGAGCCGCGTCCCTCCTCCGTGGTGAGGTCGAGAACGACACTGCGCTTGTTGCGATTGACGCTCTGGAAATACCCACCGAATGCGCGTAGTTCGTCATCCGGTGCGAACGGACCCTGCTCTCGGATGAAGTCACCACGAGGAGGTTCGATCTTGATCACGTCGGCACCCAGATCTGCCAGGACCATGGTGGCGAAGGGCCCTGCGAGCATGGTGGTCAGGTCGATCACCACGACATCGATCAGTGGCCCGCCGTCCGGCACTCTCATCGTGCCTGCCTTCCGAGGATCGCATCCGAGATGATCTTCAGCTGGATTTCCGAGGTTCCCTCGAAGATCTTGGTCAGCTTCGCGTCCCGCCAGTACCGTTCGACTGCGAAATCGGTGGTGTATCCGGCACCGCCGTGAATCTGCAGGGCCTCGCTGGTCACTCGTTCGGCCATCTCGGTCGCGACGTACTTGACCATCGACGCCTCCACGGAATTGCGGCGGCCCGCGTCGACCTCGGTGCACACCCGGTACATCAGCGATCTGGCCGCCTCCACCTCGGTCGCCATGTGCGCGATCTTGAACCGAATAGCCTGGTTCTCGCCGATGGCGCGGCCGAATTGGACGCGTTGCCGCGCGTACGCGACGGAGTCCTCGAGTGCCCCACGGGCCACACCGATCGCGCGGGCGGCAGTGTGTATCCGGGCTGTCTCCAGATCGCCCATGGCGACCTTGAAGCCATCACCTTCGGGGCCGACCATGGAGTCACCCGTGGCCCAGGCATTGTCGAAGGACAGTTCCCAAGTCTGCCACCCGTGATATCCGATCTTGCGTACCGGTGTTCCCGTCACTCCCTCGGGTAGCTCTCCGCGGGGTTTGGGCATGATGAAACAGCTGATACCCCGCGATCGGTGGTCGCGGTCGATCGGTCTCGTGCGGGCGAACACCTGGAGGTAGTCGGATCCGTCGGCGAACGTGCACCACATCTTCTGGCCGCTGATACGCCACCCGTCGCCGTCCCTGCGTGCGCGAGTGGACAGCGCCGCCACGTCGGAGCCGGCATCGGGCTCGGACAGGGCAAAGGCGCTGAGGAACTCGCCCGCAGCCATCTGCGGCAGATACTTTCGGCGTTGGTCCTCCGTGAACCCCGCGGTGAATTGCTGTCCGCGAGCGATCAGGCTCGACACGCTCATCCACGCGCGGGCCAATTCCTCGACGATCAGGGCGTACTCGAAGACTCCGAGGCCGAGCCCGCCGTACTCCTCGGGAATGAGGACGCCGAAGAATCCCAGGTCGGCCATCTTCTGGCGCAGTTCCAACGGAATCTCGCCCTTGACCGGATCGAGTTCGTTCGCGACGGGCAGCACTTCCCTGGCTGCGAACTCCCGCGCCATCGCCTGGATCGCGAGCCGTTCTTCGGTGAGATAAGCGGCTCCCGACGATCCGACATCGTCAACTACAGCAGTCATGAGGTTCAACCCTTCATCCGTGCCTCTAAGCGGCACAGTGTTCCGATATCGAAAAGGATGCCGTACAGACTGGCCGTTGGTCAACCCCACTCTTCGCGTTGATCGCTTGTCGTGCCGATAGATGGCATGCTGTGCCGATTCGATCTATCATGATGTCCGGACGATCACGATGGATCGGCCTGCGACGGACAGCGCGTCGAATGCACTGTGCGACGCCGAAGGGCGACAGGAATGGAGCGATGTGGGCTCATGGGTGACTCCGACAACGAACCAGCGCCCGCACATCGGCGGTTGTCGCACGCACTGCGCGAGCAGATCGCTGCGGGTCACTTCAGGGACGGACGTCGACTTCCCACCGAATTCGAACTCGCCGCAGAGTACGGACTGAGTCGGCAGACGGTGCGGCGAGCATTCCACGATCTCGTGGCGAACGGTCTTGTATATCGTGTTCCGGGGAAGGGGACGTTCGTCACCGAGCAGGGGAGTTCGCGCC
This sequence comes from Rhodococcus sp. NCIMB 12038, assembly GCF_002165735.1. Classification (NCBI taxonomy): domain Bacteria; kingdom Bacillati; phylum Actinomycetota; class Actinomycetes; order Mycobacteriales; family Nocardiaceae; genus Rhodococcus; species Rhodococcus sp. NCIMB 12038. The sequence goes on along the minus strand of NZ_NHML01000027.1, from coordinate 88,117 downwards.
TCCGACGGCTGGGAGCGATCGAAGACCTGACCAACCTTCCCACCGATACCACCACCGAAATCGTTGCACCTCTGCGACGTAGGGCCGACATCGAAGCCGCGGGCCGTTTACGCCTCGAGAGCGACTTCGTTTCCACCCTCACGTATGTACGGCGCCACACGGGCATCGTGTTCGCGGTGACGATTGTCCATCTGCCGGATCTTGGGATGCACCTCCCGAGCGATGCCGAATCGGAGCTCGGCACGATCGGGGTGCACACGATCATCGGTGTTCTCGAACCCCACCTGGTGACTCCGGTCGTCGAACTCGTGCAGTCGATCACGGTGGCTACGGCGGCCGAGGAGATCGCCCAGCACCTCGGCTGCCCCATCGGGCATGGGCTGTTGCGCGCCGATCGCTTGTATCTCGACTCGGATGACCGGGCAGTCGAGCTGGCGATTACCTACTTCTTGCCGGAACGCTACACCTACCGGACGACACTAGGCAGATGGTAGGCGAGTCGACTCGCCCCTTCTCGGGCCCTGAGGCGGGCCCGAGAAAGAGTGAATCAACATTGGCGGCGGCGAAGGCCGATCAGGATTCTTCTCCCGAAATATCGCTGCGGAACGTTTCCGGTACGGATATGGCGCCCAGAAGCGTGATGACCGCAGTGGCCACGATGTACCACGGAAAGTACTGGGAATAACCGGCATTGGCCAGGCTTGTCGCCACGAGCGGCACCGTTCCACCGAAAATTGCCACCGACAGCGAGTAGGGAAAGCCCAGACCGCTCACTCGTACGTGCGGTGGAAAGTTTTCGACCATCACCGCAGACGTGATCGAAGTGCAGAAGCTCAACAACAGAAGCCCGACGAGCTGAATGAATATCAGTACCCCGAAGTTCGAACTCGTGATCGACAGCAGAAAGGGGGTCGCAATCACCGTGCCGATGCCGAATGCGTACATGCATGGTTTACGCCCGTATCTATCGGAGATCAACCCGGCTACCGGCTGCGCGATTGTGTAGAGAACGAGCGTGACGATGCCGACCGTCATCGCGGTGGTGGCCGAGGCGCCGTTCCGGATCTGGAAATATGTAGTCAGGTAGGTAGCCCAAAAGTATTGTCCAACGCCCATTCCGGTTGCGATTGCAAACACGATGAGTGACTGTTTGGGGTAACGCTGCAGTGCATTGAGTGGATTGCGATCAACCGGTGACGTGCCCTCGTCGGAGACGGTAGTTTCGAGTGTTTCCTGCGTTCCGCGGCGAATGTACCAGGCGACGAGGGCGGCAAGGGCGCCGACGGCGAAGGGGATTCGCCAACCGTAATCTCGCATCGCGTCTTCACCGATCAGTGCGACGAACGCGGTGATGAAAGCCAGACACGTCAGTTTCCCTATGCCCGACGCGACGAACATGAAACTCGAGTAGAAACCACGGCGGCCGGCGGGGGCGGATTCAACGATGAAGGCACCCGCGGTCGTGTACTCGCCGCCGGCGGACAAGCCCTGCAAAATGCGGGCAACGGTGAGGATTATGGGCGCGGCGACCCCGATCTGGCTGTATGTGGGACAGACGGCGACCAGCAGGCTGCCACCGGCCATGAGGCTGATCGTGAGACTCAAGGCTCGGCGACGGCCGTACCGATCAGCGAACTGTCCGATGAAGAGCCCCGCGAGCGGACGCGCGAGAAACCCGACGGCGAAAACGCCGAAGGCGCTCAAGAGCGGTACCAGTCCCGAGGACTCGGAGGAGGGGAAGAACGAAGACGCGAAGTAGACCGCGAGGTACGAGTACGCGAGGAAATCGAAGAACTCGACCGAGTGCCCGATGGTGCCGGCGATCAGTTGTCGTCTCGGGTTCGAGATGGCCGATTTATCGGATGTTTCTATTTTCATGTGCGAAGTGTCTTTCTGCGAATGGTGTTGCTCGTGGTTCAGTTGGATCTCGATTGCAGATCGCTCGATGTAGGTCCTTTCGGCGCGAGTTCGATGTGCCGACCACCCGGCCTCGCGGATTTCGGCAGGGGCGTACTTCGACGAGTGGGGGCTGATCACATAGCGGAGCGATGCCGCGTGTGCCATATAGCGGCACGTTGTGTCACTTGAGAGTATCGTGCCTTGGATCACAAGGTGTCAAGGTTGGTACGCCAGGCGCGCCGCGGTGAAGAATGTTGAGCACCAGTCGAAATGGGACACACATCATCGGATCTGGCCCGCGATGGATGCGAGGGTGAGGCCTGGGCGCTCGGGGACGAGTTCTTGTCGAGTGTGCCGATGAGCGATATGGTGTGCCGATATTGATTCCAGGGCGCAAGGGTGCGCTGGTGTGAAAGGGAGTAGGCCATGGCGGTCGCGCCGCACGAATCAGCCGAAGTCAGCGCGCACGATCTCGCGCAATGGGCGTCCGGTATCGAGCCGGGGTTCGCAGATTTCGAACTCGGGCGGCGTGCTCTCGTCGATACTGTTGCGGTGACCCTTGCGGCACTGGACGATCTGGTGGCTGCGTGGACGGACGGTTTGCCGGCTGCCCTTCGGTGGGCGTCGGTCGGACATGTGCTCGATTTCGACGATCTGCACATTCCTTCCACGACACACATCAGTGTGGTCTGCGTGCCCGCCACGTTGGCGGCGGGCGGCGGCTGCCGGGAGTATCTGGCGGCGGCGGGTGTGATGGCGCGTCTCGGTACAGCGCTCGGTTGGAACCACTACACACAGGGATGGCACACCACCGCAACCGTAGGTGCCATCTCGGCCGCGGTCGCGGCAGCGCTGTCGCTCGGGCTCGATTCGGACGGTATTGCAACTGCGATGGCGCATGCCGTCCCCGGGGCGGGTGGCGTCCGTCAAGCCTTCGGCACCGCGGGCAAGTCGATGCAGGTCGGCTTTGCTGCCCAGGCCGGTGTGCGTGCGGCGAGGCTCGCCGCCGCCGGCGCGACTGCCGACCCCCGGGCCGTCGGCGAATGGTTTCGGCTCGTCGGCGGGCGGAGCGTCCCGCAGCTCGATGGTCCCATCGTTCCGGACGGTCTCGGGCTGAAGCTTCACCCATGTTGCTACGCGCTCCAACGTCCGATCGCGGCGATCCGGTCGCTCGGCACGCTACCGGTCGACGGCATCGACCGCATACGTCTACGCACTCCACGCAGCGCTGTTCTTCCATTGATTCACGACTATCCGGCTTCGGGCCTGGAGGGCAAGTTCTCGCTGAACTACGGTATCGCCGCCGCGCTGCTGGACGGATTCCCCGGCATCGACAGCTTCACCGACGCTGCCGTGCGGCGGCGGGAAGTTCGGAGCATTCTCGACCGTGTCACCCTGGTGGCTGAGCCCGTGGGGGAGGGGGTGCTCGACGGAGACTGCGCGGTAGTCGTCGAACTCGCCGACGGATCACATCTCGAGGCCGTTGTCGCGGTTCCCGAGGGGCATCCGCGCAGACCCGCGTCCACCGCGGATTTCGAAGCCAAGGTTCGAGGGTGCGTCGGCGACGGACGAGCCGCCGAGGTTCTGGAACTGGACTGGACCTCGGCGGCGGCACTGTTGCACCGTCACCTGCCGGGCTGTGTCGGCTGAGGGACCGCTGGTCATCCCGCGAGCGCCTCTTCCGACCCCTCGCTGCGCCAGAACCCGGACGCCGGGATCTCGACGGGCGGTGCGCCCGCGATCGCGGCGGCCACGGCCTCGGCCTTGGCTTCGCCGGACACGACGAGCCGCACCTCGTCGGCGTTCAGCGACTGCTTCTCCGCACTCGAGCGGGAAGTCCTCGCCTACACCGACGGCCTCGTCTACGACTGCGGCCGGGTGCCGGACGAGGTGTTCGCGGTCCTGAAGGCCCACCTGACGGATCCCGAAGTTCTGCAGCTGACCTACATCACCACCCTCTACGACATGCACGCGACCATGTGCCGGGCCCTCCGCCTCGAATTCGACGACCGGCCGGAGTTGATCGCCGAGGTCGAGATTCTGCCGGAGTCGAGGTCCGCGACCTTTCGGCCGATCTGTCCGGAGAATGACACCTCGCTCCGCTACCGGTCGCCGCTCCTCACGTGGGTAGCTCTGCCCCGGACTGCTCGGCGGCCATGTACTCGGCGTACCAGTCGGGCCAGTTCGGGTCTTCCTCGCCGGTGCGCTCTTCGTACCTGCCGTGGGCGGCCGCCGCACGGCGGAGCGCGGTCGCCAGGTCGCGTGCGGAGCCGAACGACGTGATGGCCGTGTCGATCCGCCCGGCAAGCCTGGTTGTGACCTCCTGCAGCAGCCAGGTATTGCCGTCGGGGTCGCTGAACGACGCCAGGGAGGAGTAGCTGCGACGGTCGGGGTCCGGTCCGTCTGCAGGCCCGTCCGGTCCGCGGTGGAATACGCTCACCGAGATGCCGGCAGCGACCAGTTGGTCGCGGGCGACCTCGATGTCGGAGACGATGAGATATCCCTTGGCCGAACCGGGTGCGGCCGTGGTGAGGTCTGCGCCGAAGTGGATCGAGGCGTCGGAGCCGGGCGGAGTGAACTGGACGACGCCGGAGCCGGGCGGTGTGACGTCCTGCCTCCAGCCGAGGCCGGTGTAGAACTCGGTGGCGCGGTCGACGTCCGAGACGGGGAGGACGACGACCTCCAGCTTCATGTCGACGGTCGCGACATTCGCGTTGCCGGTTGCCTCGTCGGTGTAAACTTCGTTGGTGCTCATGGGTTTCCTCTCGGGATGTGTCGGGATCGATCGGACAGGTCCTGCGTATCGCTGCGTCTGTCGTCGTGCGGTCGTCAGAAGACGAACTGCTGGCCGCCGTCGATGTCGTACGTCGCGCCGGTGAGCGCCGTGTTGCTCATGATGTGGACGGCGAGGGCTGCGACGTCGGCAGGGCCGACGACCCGGCCGATCGGAAGCTTCGTCCGCAACTCGTTCCGCCGTTCGTCGAGCCGATCACCGAGCAGCGATGCCGACAGCGGGGTGTCGACGAAGCCGGCGGCGATGAGGTTGACGCGAACCGGCGCGAGCTCGAGAGCGAGGGCCGCCGTGAACGGAGGCAGTGCGGTCGGGTCGTTGGCGTCGTACGCTGCCGTGCGCTGGGCGCCGACGTCTGCCGCTGCGGCCTCGAGCCGGTCGGGATTGCGCCCGGTGAGGATCACGTCGGCACCCTCCATCCGGGCGCGTCGCGCTGTTTCGAGCCCGATGCCTGCGCTGCCGCCGATGAGGACGACGGTCTGCCCGGCCAGCTCCGGTTCACGCTGCATGGAGACTGGTGTGGTTTCGCTGGTCACGATTTCTCCGATCGGTAGCGTCGGCCACCGATCACCGGGATTCGCACGCGAGAAACTCTCACACCGACCGATCACGTCGGCGCGGTGCGGGAGGGCACGTCGCAGTCCGGCATCGCGCGACCTCGAGTCGCGGGTCGGTGTCCGCCTACCGAAATGTTTCTACAGTCGTCGTGGCCGGGCAAGGGTGGGTGCCACGATGGTTTCTGCGGCCGCTGCTGCGGATGGTGCTCGGGTTTGCAATCATTCGACATCGTGCTGTGTGCCTTGGTGATTGAGCATGCTGCCGATCGTCGCGCAACCTTCCGTCAGTTCTTCCCGGTGCGCAACAACATTGCGTGTTCGTTTTTTTCGTTTTACGTTGGGGTATGGCACCTGGGATGAAACAGACGGTGTTGCCACCGACCACCGATGATCGGGATCTGCTTGGAGCGTTGAAAGCTGTTCTCGCTGGTTCTGAGGAGGTGTCGATCTCGACCTCGGCTGGGTCGGTGCCGTTGCCGGACAGTGTCCGGGGGTTACTCGTCGACGCGGTCACGGCTCTGGATCGGGGGCAGGCGGTGACGGTGGAGCCGCATCGGACGGTGTTGACGACGCAGGAGGCCGCGGAACTGCTGGGCATTACCCGGCCGACGTTGGTGCGGTTGTTGGAGGCGGGGAAGATTCCGTACACCTCGCCGGGCCGGCATCGGCGGGTGGAGTTGGCGGACGTGCTCGAATTCCAGCAGGGTGAGCGGGCGCGTCGCCGCCAAGTGTTCGAGGAGATGGCGCAGGAGGAAACCCCGGACCCCGGCGACGCCGCTGACGGCTTCGCTTCGACCCGCTGATCCGGGGGCGACCCATGACGACCTTTCGGGTGGTTCTCGACGCGCGTGTCCTGCTACCCCAGGCTTTGAGCAATCTGCTGCTGACCCTGGCCGATGCCGAGTTGTTCCGGCCGGTGTGGACGCCGGATCTGCTCGATGAGGTGGCGCGCAATCTGGCCGGGGAGAGGTTCGGCAAGTCGCAGGAGCAGGCGGCGCGGCGGGTCCGGCAGTTGCGCAGGGCGTTCCCGTTCGCGGAGGAGGAGTCACGCGGGTACCGCGAGTTGATTCCCGCGATGACCAACGATCCGAAGGACCGGCACGTCCTGGCCGCGGCGGTACGGTCCGGTGCGGCATTGATCGTCACCGCCGATCCGACGGACTTCCCGCCTGCGGCCCTCGACCCGTTCGACGTCGAGGCGATCCACCCCGACGAATTCCTCTGCGATCAGCTCGATCTGGACTCGGAAACGGTGTTCGAGCGGATACACGTGCTGATCGCCCGGAATGCGCTTCCGCCGCGCACGGTGGGGGAGTTGCTCGAGTCACTCGACCGGCTGACCCCACGGTTCGTCGACGCGGTAAGGGCATTGCTGGACGACCGGGACGACGCCTCGGACGGTGGTGCGGTGCCGGCGGCGTCCGCTCTTCCGGCGCTGACCGACGAGCAGATCGACTCCTTGCCGCCCGAGGTGCGGCAGACGTACCGGCAGCTTCGTGCGGTGGATCCGGCCGAACTGGTGCGGTTTCTCGGACACACAGATCTGGTGAATGCGGCGTGGGCGTTCCTGATGACGGTGTGTGAGGACGGGGATCTGCTGTCGGTATGGCCGAATGTGGATCCGGACTTCCGGGCGGTACTCGCATGGCGGTGGGTGCAGGCCAACCACGATCAGATGACTGTTGACGGTTGGGATGGTGAGGCGGTCGCGGCGGCCCTTGCGGGGCCGGTGCCGGATCATCCGCTGTGGGTGCATTTCGAGCGTGTGCATGTGCGGTCGTTCCGGACGATGCTGCCGGATCCGGCGACGTGGGGAATCGGTTCAGCCACCAGGATGGTCGCGCCGGGGGTGGAGGCGCTCTACGTCCTCGACACCTCGATGCTGGAGGGCGGCTTATGGCAGCCCAACGATCGCCGGTATGTGTGCCCGGTTCTCATGCATCTCGTCGACGGGCGCTGGCTGGTGCGAAATCTGGGGTCGGAGTCGGATCCCGGCACCACGACCTGAAGCTTCGTTCGACGGGCGGGTCCCTCTCGATCTGGTGCCAGGGCGTCGTTGACGGTCGTTTCGGCAGGTCCGCCGATCACGGCCATCGCGATGACCTGGAAGAGCAGTGTCATCGGCGCCCAATCCGGTGCCGAGTGCGCGCCGGCCGGAACGAGCCCGGCGCCGCCTAGAATGGGGTGATACGGATGCCTTCGCTGCATCGGGCGGGGGTGGTCCGCGGCGGCGGGGCTGCTCGTGAGCCGACCCGTGGGAGGTGGCCATGCAACCGTCGGACCGGACGTGGGCGCTGCCGCGGCGGGCCCGGGTCACGATCATGGTGACGGTGGTTGTCGTTGCGGTGCTGGTGATCGGGCCGCGTCTGGTCGTGGGATATACCGATTGGCTGTGGTTCGGTGAGGTCGGCTACCGCCGCGTGTGGGGGACCGTCCTGGTCACCCGGCTGATCCTGTTCACGGCGGTGACGCTGCTGGTGGGTGCGGTGATCCTCGCGGCCACGGTGTGGGCGTACCGATCCCGCCCACTGTTCGCGGCCGCTGCCGCGGACGCGGCGATCGATCCGCTCGAGCGGTACCGGACGGTGGCGCAGCGCCGCCCGCGGTCGTTCGCGGTAGGGATCGCGCTGCTGCTGGCGCTGCCGTTCGGGTTGCACGCGCAGTCGAGTTGGGAGACGGTGCAACTGTTCTTGCACGGCGGCGGGTTCGGCACCGTGGACGCGGAGTTCGGGTACGACATCGGTTTCTACGTCTTCGACCTGCCGTTCTACCGGCTGATCCTGACGTGGCTGTTCATGGCAGTTTTCCTGGCGTTGCTGATCGGCCTGGGAACCCACTACCTGTTCGGCGGCATCCGGCTGGCACCGAGCAAGGACCACCTCATCGAGGTGTCCCGACCGGCGCGCATCCAACTCGCGGTGCTCGCGGGCACGTTCATCGCGTTGAAGGCGGCCTCCTACTGGCTCGACCGGTACTCCTTGTTGTGGAGCGGCCGGAAGGAGCCCACTTTCACCGGGGCCGGATACACCGACATCAACGCGGTGCTGCCGGCCCGGCTGATCATGGTCGCGATCGCGGTGCTGTGCGCGGCGGCGTTCTTCGCCGCGATTGCGGTGCGGGACCTGCGGATCCCGGCGATGGCCACGGCACTGCTGGTGCTCTCGGCGATACTGGTCGGCGGTATCTATCCGGCGCTGATCGAGCAGTTCTCGGTCCGCCCGAACGCCGCCGACCGGGAGAGCCCCTACATCGAACGCAACATCGCCGCGACCCGGCAGGCCTACGGAATCGGCCCGGACCGGGTCGACTACCTCGACTATCCCGGGGTGGGCACCCGGCCGCCCAGGGACATTCCCGCCGACGTCACCACCATCGCCAACGCCCGCCTGCTGGACCCGACCGTGCTCTCGCGCACTTTCACCCAGCAGCAGCAGCTGAAGAACTTCTACGGCTTCCCCGAGCACCTCGACATCGACCGCTACACCATCGACGGACGACTCGCCGACTACATCGTCGCCGCCCGCGAGCTCTCCCCGAACAGCCTCAGCGGCAACCAGACCCAGTGGATCAACCGGCACACCGTTTATACCCACGGCAACGGGTTCGTCGCCGCCCCCGCCAACCGGGTCAACGCCGCTGTCCGCGACGCCGCCGGGCAGAGCGCGAGCAGCGACAGCGGGTACCCGATCTACGCGGTGAGCGACATCGCCTCGCAGGGGGGCGGCGGCCAGGTGATCCCGGTCGAGCAACCGCGCATCTATTTCGGTGAGGTGATCGCGCAGGCGGACCCGGACTACGCCATCGTCGGCGGCTCGGATGGTGCACCGCCGCGCGAGTACGACACCGACACCGCCCAGTACACCTACACCGGCACCGGTGGGGTGCCGGTGGGAAGCTGGGTCAACCGGTTGGCGTTCGCCGCCCGGTACGCCGAACGCAACATCTTGTTCTCCGGCGCCATCGGACCGGGGTCGAAGATCATCTTCAATAGGGACCCGGCCACCCGGGTCGAGCACGTCGCCCCGTGGCTGACCACCGACACCAACCCGTATCCGGCGGTGGTCGGGGGCCGGATCGTGTGGATCGTCGACGGCTACACCACTGCCGCTCACTACCCGTACTCACAGGTTGGCTCTCTCGCCGAGCCGGTGGTCACCGACACCGGCCGCACCCTGCCCCTCGGGCAGGTGTCCTATGTGCGGAACTCGGTGAAGGCCACCGTCGACGCCTACGACGGCACCGTCACCCTGTATCAGGTCGACGAGAACGACCCGGTCCTGCGGGCGTGGATGAGCGTGTTCCCCGGCACCGTGCAGCCGCCGACGGCGATCCCCACCGAGCTGCGCGCGCACTTCCGCTACCCCGAGGATCTGTTCCGCCTGCAACGGGACCTGCTGGCGAAATATCACGTCGATGATCCGCGGGAGTTCTTCACCACCAATGCATTCTGGTCGGTGCCCAGCGATCCGACCGCCGACACCGGTGGCGAGCAGCCGCCGTACTACGTCCTGGTCGGCGACGCCGGCACCGCGGCCCCGTCGTTCCGGCTCACCAGCGCCATGGTCGGCTTCAACCGGGAGTTCCTCTCCGCCTACCTCTCGGTGCACTCCGACCCTGAAAACTACGGAAGAATCGACATTCTGCGGTTGCCGACGGACACCCAGACCCAGGGCCCGCGGCAGACCCAGAACTCGATGATCTCCGATACCCGCGTCGCCTCCGAGCGAACCCTGCTCGAGCGGTCCAACCGGATCTACTACGCCAACCTGCTGACCCTGCCGATCGCCGACGGTGGCATCCTCTACGTCGAACCGGTGTTCACCGAACGCTTGACCAGCACGCCCAACGGTTCCACGTTCCCGCAGCTGGCCCGGGTCCTGGTCAGCTACCGTGAACCCGGCACCGGCGGGGTGCGGATCGGATACGCCCCCACCCTCGCCGAGGCCCTCGACCAGGTCTTCGGCACCGGGACCGGCGCCGTCGCCACCGCACCCGGCGGCGACGCCACCACACCACCACCTACCGATGGGCAACCGCCGGCGCCGCCTCCACCGGGCGCCCCACCCGCCCCGCCGCCGGCGGCATCGGACCAGCTGACCGCGGCGGTCCTCGAACTCAACGACGCCCTGGCCAACCTGCGCGACGCGCAACGCACCGGCGACTTCACCGCTTACGGCGCGGCCCTGGACCGCCTGCAGCAGGCCATCGACACCTACCTGGCCGCGGGCGGAACCCCGCACTGACCCGCGCACGGTGAGGGTTTTCGCGGGCGCCCGCCGAGTCGGATACGGCCTGCCCGGCGTCGTGCGTGTGAACCAGTCGTCGATGTCCTGCGTTAGAACTATTGAGAGCCGCAGTGTGCGATCCCGCGTGACCCCAGCCCAGACAGGGAGCAACCGCCATGCAGTCCGACGAACTCAACCAGGAGCAGAGCCTGCGGATCAACCAGATGGCGTTTCCGCGTCGTACGGTTATCGCCGGTATGGGTGTTGCAGCCGCCTTGGCCGCTGGTAGCGCGCTGTTCAGCAGAACACGCGCGTCGTCTGCGTCCGGCGGCAGTGCCGGCCCAGCTGTGAAGCCCGCGAGTGCAACCGTGCCGACCGGCAACGTTCCCGTCGGTGGCGGCGTGGTGCTCGGCGATGTTGTCGTCACACAGCCCAGCGGCGGTGACTTCCGCGGGTTCTCGTCGACATGCACGCACTTGGGGTGCACCGTATCCGACGTCTCCGGCGGCACCATCAATTGCCCGTGCCATGGCAGCAAGTTCAATCTCGACGGGTCCGTGCACAACGGTCCGGCGTCCGTTCCGCTCGCCCCACGGAGCGTCTCCGTTCAGGGGGACTCGGTCGTCGTCGACTGAGGTGTGTGACCACTGCGGGGGCCGGCCGCCGTCACTTGTTGTTCTCGGGGAGGCCCGAGAACAACCGCGTAGAACCCGGATCGGCGATGGTCTCGTCAGCCGACGGTCAAGTCGCCGTGCATGTTCGGATGATACGTGCAATGGAACGGGTAGGTCCCGGGTGTCGACGGCACGGTCAGTGTCGCGGTCTCGCCGCCTTCGATCTCGACGTCGAACGCGCCGCCGGTGTCTGCGGTCACCGTATGTTCCGCCGTGTCGTTGTTGCGAACGGTGACCTGCGTGCCGGGTGCCACCGTGGCGGGCGCGGTGTAGGCGAATCCCGAGATGACGATCTCGTTCGTTCCCGCCGCCACGGCCCCTTCCGACGACGGCATCGACGTAGTGTCGGTGATCGCCGGGGTGGGTGCGTAGTCGCCGGTGCTGCCGCCGTCATTGCTGCAGGCGGTGAGCGCGCACGCGGCGACGAACGCCGACCCCAGCAGAACTGTGGAGAGCTTCATATCCGATACCACGATTCATCGGCCCATTCCGTTCACTACAACGCGTGAGAGAATTTTCGCGGCAGTGGCCGGGTTCACCGCGGGATCGGCAGCGGGATCCGGGGATCAACTCAGCCGGGGCTGAATTGCCATGGATCTGTGCCCCGTGACGTTTGTCGCTGTCCAATCCGGCCCGTCACGGTCGAATCTGTGTCGCGAGGTGGGGGTGGTGGCGTCCCTGCAAACTGTCCATGCGCTGTGACGGACGACGGTGGTGCGCGGACGACGGTCCGCGGAGTCCTTCCCACTCGGGGAATGCGACCGGCCTGCGACTCGTGAGGTGACCGGTGTTGCTGGTGAGATCGATCAGGCACCGGGCAGCGCCCTGCACGGAGAGGTGGTGCCGACGGGCCACGTCGAGTAGTTCGTCGAAGGCCTGGGCATCGCTGTAGCCACGCCTGGTGATCAGGACTGCCTTCGCGGTGGACACGAGCTCACGGTCCGACGGCCCCCGGCGCCGGTCGAGGAAGCTGCGGGCGGACCGCACGGGGTTCGAGATCTCGGAATTCAACATCTGGCATCACCTTCGTCTACGACATTCCCCGGGTCGCGGACTCGTAAACGGATACGGCCGTGCCGATCGCTGACTTGAGCCAATCTTAAAGAACCTCGTAGTTCAGGTTGGTTGTTCGCGATTCCTGCACTGTGCACACTCAGCTGGTCACAGTTGTGACGAGTGTCGAGACGCGGAAGGAAGAACGTGATGAGCGCCCATGGCCCCCTGTTCTCCTCCGCTGCGTTCCACTGTTGTCGCTGATCTCGTGACCGGGCGCCTGCGGGCACCCGATTCGGAGTTCGTCCCTCCGATCCCCTGATCGTCCCGTCGCCCGACCGTCGTCGGCGCGGATTCGGCGCCACGCGTGTCTCGTCTTCCCTCCGTTAGTCCATGTATTGAGGAGTTCCGTCAGATGACCCGAAGATTCGTCGGCAGAGCAACAGCTCTGATTGCGGCCACGGCCGCCGCAGCACTGGTGCTCACCGGGTGCGCCGCATCCCAGTCGGTGGCCTCCTCGAACGCCGGTGGGGATCCCGTTCCCGGCGGGACCCTCCGGTTCGCCGTCCTGGACGCGCCCGCGAACCTCGATCCGCATTCCGGCAGCTCGTACCCGGAGTCGCTGATCACGAGCAACATCAGCGACAAGCTCGTCTTCCAGAATCCCGAATCGGGTGCCCTCGAACCCTGGCTGGCGACGTCGTGGGATGTCAACGAGAACCTGACGGAATTCACGTTCCACCTGCGGAACGACGTCACGTTCAGCGACGGCACGCCGTTGACAGCGGACTCGGTGAAGGAGAACTTCGACCTCCTCGGTTTCGGCAACAAGGAACTCGGTGTCGTCCCCGTATCCGCGTACTGGGGCGGGTACCTCGGCACCGAGGTGATCGACCCGAGCATCGTGAAGGTCACCCTCGACAAACCGAGCGCCGGTTTCCTCCAGGGTCTTTCGATGTACTTTGCCGGGATTCTCGGGCACTCGACCCTGCAGTTGCGGAAGGAGGACCGCGCGCTCCCGCAGAACATCGTGGCCACCGGACCGTTCGTCGTGACCGAGCACGTGTACCAGGAGAAGACCGTCCTGCGGAAGCGGGAGGGATACAACTGGGCGCCGGAGAGCCGGGGGCACAACGGTGACGCGTACCTCGACACGGTGGAAGTGCTCGTCATCCCCGAGGCCGGGGTTCGGACGGGGGCGTTGCGCTCCGGCGAGGTGGACGCGATCCTGGACGTCAACACGACGGATGAGGCGCCGCTGCGTGCCGAGGGCTACGAGATCGTTCCCCAGCTGATCCCGGGCCGCGATATCGCATTCGATTTCAAGACCGATCTCTTCCCGACCAACGAGCGTGCCGTGCGCGAGGCCGTCAAACTCGGCTGGAGCCGGGACGCGCTGGCGAAGACGGTACTGACCGACAGCTACCGGCCGTCGTCCTCGGTGGTCTCGGAGCGCGTGCCGGGGTACGCGGATTTCAGCGATCAACTGGTCGAGAACCAGGACGAGGCGAGGCGGATCCTGGATCAGGCCGGCTGGAAGGACGGCCCGGACGGTATTCGCGTCAACGCCGACGGCAAGCCGCTCACGCTGAGCCTGCTCGCCATCAACAACCTGGTGATCAACAAGCCCGCGTTCGAACTCATCCAACAGGATCTACGTGACATCGGTGTGGACCTGCAGTTGCAGGTGCTTCCCATTCCCGATTACCAGGCGGCGAGCAAGCTTCAGGGGAAGTGGAACGTCCAGGTGTTCAACACCAGCCGATCGGATGTGGCGGTGCTCGAGCAGACCTATTCGCCGTTGTTCACGAACGGCGCCGCCATCACGTCGGACAACCCCGTTCGGCAGAAGGCGATCGACACGTTCCGCGCCGTCAACGAGACACTCGATCCGGCCAAGCGTGCCGCCGCGGCCGCCGCGGCGCAGGACTTCGTTCTCAACGAGGAGATCCTCAGCGTGCCGGTGTACAACCCGGCTCAGGTGACCGCGGCCAACCCGAAGGTCCACAACGTGGGCTACGAGGCACAGTCACGAAACGTGTTCTACGACACATGGATAGAGCAGGGCTGAACAATGGGACGGTACATCCTCGCCAAACTGGGCCAGTCCCTGTTCGTCGTGTGGGCGGCGTACTCGCTCACCTTCGTCCTGCTCTACGTCCTTCCGTACGACACCGTCGACCTCATGTTCGACCCGAGCGAGGCGGAACTGGTCAGTGACGCCGACAAGGACGCGGCCCGCGCACACTACGGGCTCGACCAGCCGGTGGTCGTGCAGTACGCCACGCGACTGTTCGGCGCGCTGCACGGGGACTTCGGGCATTCGGTGCGCACCGGGGAGAACGTGTGGTCGATGATCTTCGCGGTGTTGCCGCAGACGGCGATCCTCGCCGGTGCCGCGCTGCTGCTCGCCGTGATCGTGGCGTTCGTCATTGCACTGTCGGCGGCGTACACCCGCAGTTCCTGGCTGTCGCAGACCATCGCATCCCTTCCCGCGGCCGGTGTGTCGGTGCCGGTGTTCCTGGTGGGGCTCGCGATCCTGCAGGTCTTCTCGTTCCAGCTGCGATGGTTTCCCCCCATCGGAAACGACGGCTTCGCCTCGCTCGTGCTGCCCGCCGTCACGCTGGCGATACCGGTGTCGGCGCCCATCGCGCAACTGCTGCTGAAGAACATCGAACTCGGGTTGACCGCGCCCTACGTCACGGTGTCCGTGGCGAAGGGCGCCAGCCGGCTGTGGGTTCTGGTGCGCGACGTTCTCAAGAACGCGTGCCTGCCCGCACTGACAATTGCCGGACTCACCCTCGGCAACCTGCTGGCCGGCGCCGTGATCGTCGAGACCATCTACTCGCGGTCCGGTCTCGGCCGGCTGACCGAAACGGCGGTCCGCACGCAGGACGTGATGCTCGTGCAGGCGGTGGTGGTGTTCGCGGCCATCGTCTTCGTGGTCGTCAACTTCGTGGTCGACATCGTCTATCCGCTGCTCGACCCGCGGCTGCGCACGCGGGTCCTGGCCGGCGCCGCCCCGGTGGCCGGTTAAGGAGGCATCACAGTGACCACATTCGATTTCCGCTCATCGGCCGCATCCACCGCCGACACCGCGGCCGACCGGTTCCTGCGGTTCGTGCGGTTTGCATCGACCGCACCAGGCCTGATCCTGTCCTGGCTGGTGATCGTCACAGTCGTTCTCTGGGCGGTGGTTCCCAGTTGGTTCACGTCGTTCAGTCCGTACGACGGCGACGTCGACGCCAGCTTCAGCCCACCCGGTCCCGACCACCTGTTCGGCACCGACCGCCTCGGCCGGGATCTGCTCGCCCGCGTGATCTTCGGGGCGTCCACGACGCTCAGTGCGACGTTGCTCGCAGTGCTGGTGGGATTCGTCGTCGGTTCGATCGTCGGCCTGCTCAGTGGATTCGTCGGCGGTCGTACCGATGCGGTCGTCATGCGCTTCGTCGATGTGCTGCTGGCGATTCCGGCGCTCCTACTCGCGATGACGGTCGTGACGGCACTCGGGTACGGAACCTTCAATGTCGCATTGGCCGTGGGAATATCCGCAGTTGCGGCATTCGCCCGCGTGATGCGTTCCGAGGTGCTCAAGGTTGCCCAGAGCGACTACGTGGAGGCGGCCTACGGATCGGGGGCCGGCTTCGGCCGGGTCGTGGTCCGGCACGTGCTGCCGAATTCCGTCACCGCCGTGCTGTCGTTGGCTGCGCTCGAATGCGGTTCGGCCATCCTGGCCGTGGCGGCACTGGGTTTCCTCGGTTACGGTGCTCCGCCGCCGGAGCCCGAGTGGGGCCTCGCCGTGGCGGAGGGGCGCGACTACCTCGCCACCTACCCCTGGATCTCAATCCTGCCCGGCGTCCTGATCGCCGTGGTCGTGCTCGCCACCAATCGCATCAGCAAATCGCTAGGAGATCAGAGATGAGCAACGTCGAACAGGGTGACGGTCCACTGCTGCGGATCGACGATCTGCGGGTCAGCTACCGTTCCGCCCGAGGGGCGGGGAAGACCGCCGTCGAGGGTGTAGGACTGAGCGTTCACCCGGGTGAGTTCGTGGCCGTCGTCGGTGAATCGGGCTCGGGCAAGAGCACCACCGTCCACGCCGCGTTGCGGCTCCTGCCGTCGTCTGCATCGATCGACTCCGGCACGATCCACCTGGGCGGCCGGGACGTGACCCGGTGGAAGGACCGGCAGCTGGCACAACTGCGTGGTCCGTTCGTCGGGTTCGTTCCACAGGATCCCGGCACCTCGCTCAACCCGGTGAAAAGAGTCGGGGTGCAGGTCCTCGAGGCGATCCGGCTGCACCGGAAGATCGAGTCGGGTCCCGCGCGGGAGTTGGCGCTCGACAAACTGCGTCTCGCCGGATTGAACAGTGTCGAACGGATCTACTCGCAGTTCCCGCACGAACTCTCCGGCGGGATGAAGCAGCGTGTCCTCATCGCGATCGCCCTCGCGAGTGATCCGGCACTGCTGGTGGCGGACGAGCCCACGTCGGCGCTCGACGTGACGGTCCAGAAGGTGATCCTCGACCATCTCGCGGTTCTCCGCGACACGCTCGGGCTCGGCGTCCTGCTCGTCACCCACGACCTCGGGGTGGCGTTCGACCGGGCGGACCGCGTGGTGGTCATGCGGCAGGGGAGGATCGTCGAACAAGGGGAGACGCGGGAGCTGGTCGAGAATCCGCGGCAGGAATACACGCGGTCGCTGATCGCCGCGGCGCCGTCGTTCCGCAGCGCCCGTCTCGGGCCGTCACCGCTCGCGCTCGCGGCTCGCGCTGTGGACGACACCGCGGCCGCGGGCCCCGTCCTGGAATTACGCAACGTGACCAGGCGGTTCACCGTCGGGTCGGGCTCGAAGGCGTCCGAGTTCGTCGCCGTCGACGGTGTGACCGTCGGTGTGATCACCGGTTCCACGCACGCCGTGGTCGGCGAATCGGGAGCGGGCAAGTCCACACTCGCGCGAATCGCGGTCGGGCTCAGCCGACCGGACGCCGGCGAGGTTCTGCTCGACGGCGAGAGGATCGACGGACTGTCCCACCGCCGGTTGCGCCAGGTGCGCCGCAGGATCCAGCTCGTGCGTCAGAACCCGTACTCGTCACTCGACCCCAAACTCAGCATCGAGCAGATCATCGCGGAACCGCTGGCAGCGTTCAAGATTCGGAACAATCGAACCGAACGCCGCAACCGGATGGTCGAATTGCTCGACGCGGTGGCGCTCGACAGCACGTTCCTCCGGCGCAAACCCGTCGAACTGTCGGGCGGGCAACGGCAGCGCGTCGCGATCGCGAGGGCACTCGCCGCCGACCCGAGCATCGTCGTTCTCGACGAGGCGGTCTCGGCCCTCGACGTTTCGGTTCAATCGCAGATTCTGCAACTCCTCGTCGACGTGCAGGCCGAATTCGGGCTGACGTATCTGTTCATCACCCACGACCTGGGTGTGGTGCGGTTGATCGCCGACGACGTCACCGTGATGCGTGGCGGGCGGGTGGTGGAGTCGGGGCGCGTCGACGACATCTTCGGTGCGCCGCGCGAGGCCTACACCCGCAACCTGCTGCACGCCGTACCCGGCGAGAACCCACTTCTCGCCGCCGCGATCTGACATCCCGACCACCTACCGAGAAGGACATCACATGACGGACAACACCGACACCGCCGACAGGCTTACCCCCGCTCTCGTCACCCCGGTGCTCGCGGCCGCGGCCGTCAAGGGCGGCGCCGTCCTCGTGGACGTGCGCAGCGCCAAGGGGCGCGGAGAGAACGGCGAGGTCCCCGGAGCAATCGTTGCCGACCGAGACGCGCTCGACGAACAGTTCGGACTCGACTCACCCACGAAGCACGCCGAGATCGTCTCGCTCGACCAGCCGATCGTCGTCGTGTGCGGATCCATTGCGGGGTCCGGCCCGGTGGCGGAGGGATTACTCGAGCGGGGCTTCCGCAACGTGGTGCACGTCGACGGCGGGTTCGCCGCCTGGAAAGCCGCAGGCCTGCCCGCGAACGAGCCTGCATCGGCACACGGCGACGAGACTCGGATTTAGCGGATCTACACGAAGCGTAAAGGCCGATTGTGTTGATCGGCAACATGTCTCGATATGAGATGAGACGGAGAACCCGAGCTTCCGGTCGCTCCCATCGGGGCCCGGCCGGGTAGTCCGTTCCGTCGACCGTCACCCGTCCGGGTGACGGCGCTCGATCACGTCGTCCGAGGAGACCCTTCATGTCCGCTGTCACCCTGCCCGGCCGCGTCAGCGACCATTCCACCGCCGTCGACCGTTTGCTCCCCCGGTTCCGGGAGATCTTCGCGCGCATCGCCGCCGGCGCGGCGCAGCGAGAACGCGCCCGGGAGCTGCCGTACACGGAGGTGGCCGAGCTGTTCGCCGCGGGGTTCGGCGCACTGCGCGTCCCGGTCGAATTCGGCGGCCACGGGGCGACCCTGCCCGAGCTCTTCGAACTTCTCGCCGAGCTCGGGCAGGCCGATTCCAACATCCCGCAGATCCTCCGCGGACACTTCACCACCGTCGAAATCCTCCGCAATCTGGACGACGGACCGGTGCGGGCCCACTGGCTGGAAAAGATCGGTGCGGGAGCGGCATTCGGCAACGCACAGTCGGAGCCCACCGGCCGGGGCACGTTCGACATCTCGACCACCGTCGCCGACCTGGACGGTGAGGCGGTGGTATCCGGCGAGAAGTACTACACGACGGGAACTCTCTACGCCGACTACATCCGGGTCGCCGTGACCGACGGCGACGCGCGGCGCCGCTTCGTGGTCGTGGCGGCCACCGCGGCCGGCGTCGACCGCATCGACGACTGGGACGGGATCGGCCAGCGGCTCACCGCCAGTGGAACCACGAAGTTCGAGGCGGCACCGGTCGCCGAGTTCGGCGAATTCGGACACCGCCCGGGATTCCTCGACCAGCAGTCCTCGTTCGTGCAGATCGTGCACCTGGCGACGCTGGCGGGGATCAACCGCAACCTGCGCGACGACGCGGTGGAACTTGTGCGCAGCCGCACCCGGACCAGTCTGCATGCGCCGTCCGATGCGGCGACGTCGGACTACGCGGTTCTCGGCGTGGTCGGGAAGATCGCGAAGAACGTTCTGGTCGTCGACAGCATCCTGCAGCGGATCGCGCAGGAACTCGAAGACGTCAACGCACGGTTCGCGGCCGAGGGACCCACCCGCGATCTGTTCGCGGAGGTCTTCGTGAACACGTCCGCGGCGCAGATCGCCGTGATCGACGCGGTCCTGGACTCCGCCAACCTCATCTTCAACGCGGGCGGTTCCTCCGCGGTACGAGAGACCCGCAACCTGGACCGCCACTGGCGGAACGCCCGCACTCTCGCCTCGCACAACCCCGTGGTCTACAAACCGACGGTTATCGGCGACTACCTGGTCAACGGCACCACACCCAAGTCGTTCGCCGACCGGTACGGCGAGCCCGAGAACTCCTGATCGCCGATCCATCCCCGGTTCGCGGATCAGCCTGATCCCGCAGGACCCCACCGTGTCGCTCAACCTGATCAAGCGGATCGGCCCGCAGATCGAGGACGTCCTGAAACTGCACACCGACGAGAACCGGGCGACGCGCCGCGAGCACGTCCACCGTTTGCTCGAACAGGTGGGATTCACCGATGTGGAGCGTCGCTACCGGCAATACCCGCACGAGTTGTCGGGCGGAATGCGGCAGCGTGTGCTGATCGCCATTGCCATCGCGGGCGACCCCGACCTGATCGTGGCGGACGAACCGACGTCGGGTCTCGATGTCACCGTGCAGAAGCGGATCCTCGACCTCCTCGACGAATTACGCGACCGCACAGGGACGTCGATGGTCCTCATCACCCACGATCTGGGTGTCGCTGCCGATCGCTCCGATCGCATCGCGGTCATGCGTGCCGGCGAGATCGTCGAGCAGGGGGAGACGCGGTCCGTGATCGCAGACCCGGCGCACGAGTATTCGCGGCACCTGCTGCGCAGCACTCCCACCCTGGGCCGGACGACCCGGACCGGGTCGGCGAGCACGGACGATTCCGAGTCCCCGGTCGTGCTGTCGGCACGACACCTGACCAAACACTTCGCCGTGCCCGGTGCGAGGGGCGTGGTGACGGCCGTCGACGACGTCTCGTTCGATGTTCGTCGGGGACAGACGCTGTCGATCGTGGGGGAGTCCGGTTCGGGCAAGTCGACCACCGCGCGGATGCTGGTCCGGCTCATCGAGCCGACGAGTGGATCGATCGAGATCCTCGGAACCGACGTGACCGCGTTGTCGCGCAGACAGTTCCGGCGGCACCGCCGAAACATCCAGATCGTGTACCAGAACCCGTACGCGGCATTCGACCCGCGGTTCGATCTGTTCTCGATCATCGAAGAGCCCCTCCGCGCGCACGGTAGCACCACCCGCGCGGACCGGGCGGCACGCGTGCGGCGGGCGCTCGAGGAGGTGGCAATGCCCGCCGCCTATCTGGAGCGGAAGCCGAGTGAGCTGTCCGGTGGTCAGCGTCAGCGCGTCGCGATCGCCAGAGCGCTGGTGCTGGAGCCGGAGATCGTCGTACTCGACGAACCGGTCTCGGCGCTGGACGTCTCGGTGCAGGACCAGATTCTGGTTCTGCTCGACCGACTGCAGCGCGAACTCGACCTCAGCTACGTCCTCATCTCACACGACCTCGCCGTGGTGCGCGCGATCAGTGACCATGTCGCGGTGATGCACCACGGAAGGGTCGTGGAATACGGGGCCGCCGAACAGGTCTTCACCGACCCCGTGACCGACTACACGGCCGAACTGCTCGCGGCCGTCCCCGGTCGGAGACCGAGTGCGCGCGACAAGGTGCACTGAACAGAATCGTCGTGATCACAAACCTGTGCTGAACGGTCGGCGGTGGGCAGGATGGGAATACGGTCGAGCGGAGATCCCGCGCGACCGGCCGATCTACCCGCGAGGACCACCTGTGTATGACATTCGACGGTTGATTCTGCTCCGCGACCTCGCCGAGCACACGACGATGACGGCTGTGTCCGAACTGCATGGGATCACCACGTCCGCGGTGTCCCAGCAGCTGAGGATCCTCGAGGACGAGGTCGGCGCGGTCCTGACGCGCAGAGAGGGGCGCGTGCTGCGTCTCACCCACGCGGGCCGGGTGCTGGTCGATCACACATCGAGAGTTTTTGCCGCACTGGAAGAGGCGGAGAGTGCGGTCGCGGCGACAGGAGAATCCGTCACCGGTGTGCTCACGCTGGCGACGTTCCAGACCGCCCTGACCCGGCTCGCGCTGCCGGTGGCCGCACGGCTGGGCCGAGAGCACCTCGGACTGCGGGTGCGGCTCATCGACGCGATGCCGGTCAACTCGGTGCCTGCCGTCCGGCAGCAGGAAGTCGACCTGGCGATCACCTACAACTATTCGTTCCGTGCCCGCGACCTTCCCGCCGGTCTCGCCTCGGAGTTCCTGTTCGACGACCCGTTGGTGCTCCTGGCTCCGACTCCGTGGCGGGAGCGCGCCAGGCAGCACGGGCTCGGCGCGGTCGCCGACGTGGATTGGATCGCCGCCTCCGACGGGGCGCCCTCCATCGTGTCGGTGATGTTCGCGTGCCGCCAGGCCGGGTTCACGCCCCGGATCGAGCATCGGTGCGGCAGCTTCACGGGAATGGCGGAGATGGTCGAGGCCGGGTTCGGGGTAGCCGTGGTTCCGGAAATGGCGGTGTCCGAGAGTCACCGGCACCTCATCGCGTGCCCCGTCGCCAACGGTGCGCGGCAGATCGGCGTCACGTACCGTCAGGCGTCGATCGAGCGCCCGGCAGTGGCCGCGGCCATCAGGGCGTTGCGGATGGTCGCGGGACCACTGCAGCTCGCGTCGTGAACCGTCGGCGATCGGCCGGTCCGGTTTGAGGATTTCTTAACGATTCTCGTAGCGTCACTGGCTTGTTCGCCTCAATGTCCCGCTCGACACTGAAGTACGTGACCATGAGTTCGCAACTGCACCTGAATATTTCACTTCTCACACCCGGGCACTTCCGCGGTGCCTGGCGGGTGGAGGGCAACAACCCCGGCGACTTCGTGGACCCGGCGCACTTCCGTCGCCTCATCCGGATCGCCGAGCGCGGACACCTCGACGCCGTTTTCGTCGGTGACAGTCCCGCGTTGTCCTCGGACATTCACCACGCTCCCGGTCTCGGTCTCGACCCCGTGGTCATGCTGGCCGATGCAGCCGCGGGAACGGAACACATCGGGGTGATCGCGACGGGATCGTCCACCTACAACGACCCCTACAACCTGGCTAGGCGATACCTGTCGCTCGACCATCTCACGGGCGGCCGGGCCGGCTGGAACGTGGTCACCACCCAGCATCTGGCGGCGTCCGCCAACTTCGGGTACTCGGAGCCCCCGGACAAGGACGAAAGATATCGCAGAGCAGACGAATTCGTCGACGTCGTGACCAAGCTCTGGGACGGGTGGGACCCCGGCGCGATCATCGGGGACACCGAGAGCGGGCGGTTCGCCGACCCGGACCGGATCACTCCTCCCGACCATCGTGGTCCGATCCTGTCGGTCGCGGGTCCGTTGCCCCTGCCGCGCTCACCCCAGGGCAGGCCGCTGATCGTGCAGGCAGGTGCGTCGGAAGGCGGCCTGGCCCTGGCGGGTAAGTACGCGGATCTCGTGTTCTCGGCTGCACAGACCGTCGACGTCGCGAGGAACCTCAGGACCGACATCCGCGGCAGGGCGGCGGCGAACGGGCGCGATCCCGACCGGGTCAAGGTCTCGACCGGTCTCATCACCGTCGTCGGCGGTACCGAATCCGAGGCCCGGCGGCGCGAGGAGGAACTGCGCGAGACCATTCCGCTGGAGCCGGCGTTGCGGCAGCTCGCGGGACAACTCGGTCTCGACCCCGGGCGTCTCCGGCTCGACACGGTGATCAGTGCCGACGATCTTCCGGGCACCGCGTCTTCGCTACCCCGCTCGGCCGGATTCTTCGCGAGCACACGTGCACTGCTCGCCGACGAACCGCTCACCGCGCGGCAGCTGATCCACAAGTTCGCAGGAGGGGCCGGGCACCAGTTGGCGGTCGGGACCGGCGAACAGATCGCGGACCGGATCGAAGCGTGGTTCCGCAGCGGCGCCACCGACGGCTTCACGATCATGCCGGGGGAGGTGGGCACCGGCCTCGAGGCGTTCGTCGAACAGGTGGTCCCGCATCTGGTGAGCCGCGGACTCTTCCGCCCTGAGTACACCCACCGCACTTTGCGAGGCAATCTCGGCCTCGAGGTGACCGAGACTGCCGACCGCACCAGGAAGGAAAGCTTCACATGACTGTCGGAGTGACCGAACCCCGCACCACCGTGCGAGGACTCGACGAGAACCGATTCCGCGAGGTCCTCGAGTTCATCGCCTCCCGCGCCGAATACCACGACCTCACCGGCGAGTTCCCGTTCGACGCGTTCGACGCGCTGCGGCGGATCGGGGCGCAGTCGCTGACCGTACCCCAGCAGTTCGGTGGGGGCGGAGCCGGGATCGCCGAGGCCGTCGAGGTGATCGAACGCGTCGGAGCCGCGGACCCGTCGGTGGGACTGATCCTGCAGTGGAACTACACCAACCACCTGACGCTCCAACGGCCCGACAACCTCTGGCCGGACGACCTGAAGACCGCGGTGTTCCGCACCGCGGTCACCGAGGGCGCCCTCATCAACGGTCTCGCGGTGGAACGCGAACTGGGCAGTCTGTCCCGCGGCGGCGTCCCCGCCACCACCGCCACTCGCCTTCCCGACGGCAGCTGGCGCATCGACGGTGAGAAGGCCTACGGAACAGGCATCTCGGGGCTGCACTGGTTCACCGTCACCGCCACCACGACGGACCCGGAGCCCCGGGTGGCCACGTTCCTGTTCGATCGCCAGGCCCCGGGTTGGCGGGTGCAGCAGACGTGGGACCACCTCGGGCTGCGGGCGTCGGACACACAGACCGTGATCTTCGACAATGCGCGGATTCCGCACTCGCGCCTGGTGGATCTGCGCGACCCGAACGACGGAACCGGCAAGGTCCGCAGTGCGGGCAGGCAGGCGCTGCCCCTGCTCCTGGCGGCCAACTACAACGGGGTGTCGATCGCGACGAGGGACTGGCTGGTCCGATACCTCCACACCCGAGTGCCCACCGCGCTGGGCGCGCCGCTCGCGACGGTTCCGCGCTTCCACGACCGTGTCGGGGAGATCGAAGCGCAACTGCAGACCAGCCGTGCACTGCTCCGCCACGCGGCGGCGGAAGTGGAATCTGACAATGCCCTGCCCGCGTTGGCGAAGCACGTGGCGACGACGACGGCGATCCGGATCACCGAGTCCGCTCTCGACCTCACCGGAAACCCAGGACTCTCCCGCAGCAACCCACTCGAGCGTCACCACCGCAACGCAATGGTCGGCCGGATTCATTTCCCGCAGAGCGACTTCGTCGTCGCCAACCTCGGAAAGTCGGCCATTGCGGCAGGCGCGCCCGGCGAGGAGGAGCAGTGAGCAGGCAGGTCCACCTCAACGTCAACATTCTCAACGCCGGCGTCTTCGGTGGGTCCTGGAGGTTTCCCGGAACCGATCCTCTCGCCGCGTTCGGGCTCGACCACTACATCGACATCGCCCGGAAAGCGGAGGCGGCCAGGCTCGACGCGATCTTCCTCGCCGACGGCCCGGCGATCCGGGAAGATTTGCGCTACCGGCCGTTCAACAGCCTGGAACCGTCCGTCGTGCTGGCTGCGGTCGCCGCGGCGGCGACGAGCGCGATCGGACTTATCGGCACCCTGTCCTCCACCTACAACGACCCGTACGACGTCGCCCGGCGTTTCGCCACGCTCGACCAGCTCAGCGGCGGCCGGTCCGGCTGGAACGTGGTGACCACGGCGGGGAAGGAATCGGCGCGCAACTTCGGTTTCGACGACGAACCCGACCACGCCGGACGCTATGCCAGAGCGGCCGAGTTCGTCGAGGTGGTGCGCAAACTGTGGAACAGCTGGGAGCCCGACGCCCTGGTGGGCGACAAATCCGCACGGCGATTCGCCGATCCCGACAAGATTCACCGCACCGACCACCACGGACCTCACTTCGACGTCGCCGGGCCACTGAATGTGCCGCGCTCTCCGCAAGGCGAACCGGTGGTGGTGCAGGCCGGCGCGTCGACGGACGGGCGGGCGCTTGCCGCACAGGTCGGGGAGGTCATCTTCACGGCCGCGCAGACGGAGCAGGAAGCAGCCGAGTACTACCGAGACGTCAAGGCCCGCGCGGTCGGATACGGGCGCAGCGCCGAGGACGTCGTGGTGCTGCCGGGCCTGTCGATCGTGATCGGCAGCACCGAGGCGGAGGCACAGCGACGCCGTGACCTGCTCGCCGAACTCGTGCCGCCCGAGTACGCGCTCACCCGCCTGGCCGGTCAGCTCGGGGTTCCCGAGGACGCGCTGGTACTCGACGGGCCCCTGCCCTGGCACCTGCTGACGGATGCGGACGAGGCCGGCGGCTCGCAGACGTTCTACAAGATCGCCGTCGGATTGGCGCAGCGCGAGAATCTGACAGTGCGCCAGTTGCTGCGCCGACTCGGCGGCGGCGCCGGGCACCGCATCGTCACCGGCACCCCGGAGCAGATCGCCGACGCGATCCTGGACTGGGTGGACAAGGGCGTCGCCGACGGGTTCAACCTGATGCCCGACGTGCTGCCCAGCGGATTCGACGATTTCGTCGACCACGTCGTCCCGATCCTGCAGCGCCGCGGCCGGTTCCGCACCGAGTACGAGACGACAACCCTGCGCGGGCATCTGGGCCTGAAGATCCCGGCTCACACCGTCCCGACCTCGACGGACCGGGTGGTGGCGTGATGGGCGGAGCCGACGGTCGCTCGCTGCACTTCCTCGTCAACGTCGGAAGTGCCGGATACCACCCGGCCGCCTGGCTGGATCCCGCGCTGGCGCCGGAGTCGTTCATCAGTCTCGACCACTACCGCCGGGTGGCTGCCGTGGCGGAGCGCGGACTCCTCGACGGATTGCTGTTCCCGGACATCCCGGTTCAGCAGCCGGGTATCGCCCGCGGTCCCGCGGCGACACTGGACCCGATCCTGCTCACGAGCGCTCTGGCCGTGTCGACCGAACGTGTCGGGCTGATCCCGACCGCCACGTCGACACTGAATCTGCCGTACAACCTGGCGCGCAGAATCCTCTCGCTCGACCATGTCAGCGGCGGCCGGGCCGGGTGGAACGTGGTCACCACGTTCGAGCCGAACGCCGCCCGCAATTTCGGCATCGACCACCTACCCGAGCGCGACGAACGCTACCGGCGTGCCGGCGAGTACGTCGACCTGACCAAGAAGCTCTGGGACAGCTGGGAAGACGACGCACTGATCGGCGACCAGGCGTCGGCGCGATTCGCCGACCCCGACAAGGTTCACGCGGTGGATCATCGCGGTGAGTTCTTCACCGTGGCCGGGCCCCTCAACGTCACCCGTTCCCCGCAGGGCCGACCCGTCCTGGTGCAGGCGGGATCGTCCGCCCAGGGCATAGCCTTCGCGGCGGCCCACGCGGAGGCGATCTATGCCACCCAGTTCGGGCTGGAGCCGGCACAGCAGTTCACCCGGGCGATCCGGGCCGCCGCGGCGGCGGACGGTCGCGACCCCACCCAGATCCGAATCCTGCCCGGACTCGTCCCCGTCGTCGCCGGCACCACCGCGGAGGCGTCCGCCAAATTCGACACCTTGCAGTCCCGCTTGCACCCGGACAGCGCCCCGGTGCGGGCACTCGCACGGTGGCTGGGCTACCCGGACGAGGACCTCGACCTGGACGCACCGATCCCCGAGCGGCTGCTGACGTTGCCGGAGAACAGGATCGGACCACAGGGCTTCTTCGCGTCGCTGACCCGGTACGCCGCCGACAGCGGGCACACCGTCCGGCAACTCCTGTCCGAGTTCCTCGGCGGGCACCGCGTGGTGGTCGGTGCGCCGGAGCAGGTGGCCGATCATGTCGAGACGTGGTGGCGGTCGGGCGCCGTCGACGGGTTCACCGTCATCCCGGCTGTCCTGCCCTCGTATCTGGAAGATTTCGTCGACCACGTCGTCCCGATCCTCCAGGCCCGCGGACTCTTCCGCACCGATTACGCCGGCCACACACTCCGGAGCCACCTCGGTCTCCGCGAACCGATCAACACGTTTGCCCGCAGATGATTGCCACGACAGAAAGCAGAAACCGATCATGACGTACCGCCACCTCGGACGGACCGGTGTGCAGGTCAGCCCCCTCACACTCGGCGCGATGAACTTCGGGTCCTGGGCGAACACCGACCACGAGGACGCCGCCCGGATCATCCACCGCGCGCTGGACGCCGGAATCAACGTCGTCGACACCGCCGACGTGTACTCGCAGGGCGAGAACGAGGAGATCGTGGGGAAGGCGCTGCAAGGCCGCCGCGACGACGTGATCCTCGCCAGCAAGTTCCACGGCCAGATCGGATCCGACCCCACTCACCGGGGCAACTCGCGGCGCTGGATCTTCCAGGCGATCGAGGGCAGCCTCCGTCGGTTGCGGACCGATCACCTGGACCTCTACCAGATCCACCGCCCCGACCCCGACACCGACTTCGACGAGACCCTCGGTGCATTGAACGACCTTGTGCGGCAGGGCAAAATCCGCTACTTCGGCACCACCACGTTCGAGCCGCACCAACTGGTGGAAGCCCAGTGGGCCGCCGACAGGCGTCACCTGCAGCGTCCGGTCACCGAGCAGCCGCCGTACTCCATCCTCGCGCGGGCAGCCGAACGTGCCACGCTGCCGATCGCCGAGAAGTACGGGCTGGGTGTCCTCACCTGGAGCCCGCTCGCCGGTGGCTGGCTGTCCGGCCGGTACCGCGCGGGCGAGACGGAAGCCGCGGAGTCGAGCCGGTTGACCCGTCAGCCGCACCGCCACGACCCGGAGTTGGTCGCCAACCAGCGCAAGCGGGCCGCCGCCGAGGAACTGCAGAAGCTGGCCGACGACGCGGGCCTGTCGCTGATCCACCTCTCCCTGGCCTTCGTCCTCCAGCATCCCGCCGTCAGTTCCGTCATCATCGGGCCGCGGACCCTCGAGCACCTCGAGAGTCAGCTCGGCGCCGTCGACGTCAGACTGGGCAGCGACATCCTGGACCGTATCGACGAGATCGTCGCTCCCGGAGTCACGATCAGCCCGGCGGACGAGGGTTACCTTCCGCCGTCACTGACCGACGCGACAACTCGCCGACGCGCTACCACCACAGCAAAGGACGAACACTGATGGCACTGCAGGACTTCCGCGTCTTCGGACGCACCGGTGTGAAGGTCAGCCCGTTGACGCTGGGCACGATGAACTTCGGGGCCCGCGGTAAGACCACCCACGAGGACGGCATCCGGGTGATCCGCCGGGCGCTGGACGCGGGCATCAACGTCGTCGACACGGCAGACACCTATTCCCGCGGTGAATCCGAGGAGATCGTCGGGAAGGCGTTGACGGGCCGCCGCGACGACGTGTTCCTGGCAAGCAAATTTCACAATGCCGTCGACGACAATCCCCAGCATCGCGGCAATTCGCGTCGGTGGATCACCGAGGCCGTGGAGGGCAGTCTTCGGCGCCTCGGCACAGACTACCTGGACCTGTACCAGGTGCACCGTCCCGAGTCGCACACCGAGATCGGCGAAACTGTCGGTGCACTCGACGATCTGGTCCGTGCCGGAAAGATTCGGTACTACGGAACGTCCGTGTTCTCGCCGGCGGAACTCGTCGAGACCCAGTGGGTGGCCGACTTTCGGAACCTGCAGCGCTCGTCGAGCGAGCAGGTTCCGTACTCGCTGCTGATCCGCGGCATCGAACGGGAAACGCTGCCGATCGCCCGCAAGTACGGGCTCGGCGTGATCACCTACGGTCCACTCGCCGCGGGCTGGCTCAGCGGGAAGTACCGAATCGGTGCCCCGCAGCCGGAGTCGTACCGCGCCGAACTGATCAAGGGCCGCTTCGACATCGACGCACCCGCCAACGCCCGCAAGCTCGCGGCCGCGGACGCACTTGCCGTGCTGGCGGACGAGTTGGGTATCAGCCTGATTCAATTGTCGCTGGCGTTCGTGCTGTCCCACCCCGATGTCACGTCCGCGATCGTCGGACCACGCATCATCGAGCACCTCGACACCTATCTGGAGGCGGTCGATGTGCCGTTGTCCGGTGAAGTGTTAAACAGGATCGACGAGATCGTCCCGCCGGGAACGGTGTTCACCGAACGCGACACCGGAAAGATTCCAGGGGCGCTGGCCCGGCCGGAGCTGCGACGGAGCCCCGCCGCGTAACAGGAGGGCCGAGGGAGGCCCCGTCAACGCGTCTAGAGGAGACGTCGTTGACGGGGTCATCCACCACGTCCGGTGTTCTTACCCCTCTTCTCGAACACCGCATGTCACCGCAGCCTCTCCCAAGACCGCGGCACACTGAACGTACTTGCTTTCCGGGAGCGGCGCACCAAATCAATTCTTTGCGAATATAACTCGGCTTTCACGCTCTCGGAGCTCAGCGGCCCAGTCGTGCGAGCCGTTCACCCGGCGTCGTCGCTCCCCAGACTCCGTGCTGTTGGCCGGTGTCGAGCGCATACGCGAGACATTCCTCCATCACCGCGCATCCGCGGCAGAACTCCTTGGCGAGATCTTCCCGCTGGAAGCGCGCGTTCCTGCGTTCGGCGTCCGCCGGGAAGAAGATCTCCGCGTCCTCTTCATGGCAACGCGCAGACAGTCGCCACTGCCACAGTTCCGTGTCATGGCGCTGCAGTGTTGTCACCGGTGTCGACATCTTTTCGACTCCCCCTTCGGTCTCGGGTCGTCCCGTAGTACAGCCGATCATCCGTCGCCGGAAAAGAATTCGAATCTCGAGGATGCGAAGATCCGATCGGCGTGACTCGAATCCTGTTGTTCGGCGACTGTCCTTGCCATGCTGATCGAGTGACCTCGGTGCGCCCTCGAAAGGTAGACGCATGACCATCCTCGATCCCCACACAGTCGATGCTGCGAGCCTCGGCGTCTACGACTCGATCACCGAAGCCATCGGCAACACGCCCCTCGTCCGGTTGAACCGGGTGACCGACGGCATCTCCGCGACGGTGTATGCCAAGCTCGAGTTCCTCAATCCCGGCGGGAGCGTAAAGGATCGTGCCGCCCTGGCCATGATTCGCGCGGCGGAGGAATCGGGAGAGCTCCTACCCGGGGGCACCGTCGTGGAAGGCACGTCGGGCAATACCGGGGTCGGGCTGACATTGGTCGCCGCCGCCCGGGGATACCGTTCGGTCGTCGTCGTGCCCGACAAGACCAGCACTGAGAAGATCGCGTTGCTGCGGGCGCACGGGGCGCAGGTGCATGTGACGCCCGGCGGACGGCCCAGTCATCATCCTGAATTCGTCCGCAACGTCGCCACTCGGCTCGCGGCGGAGATTCCCGGCGGCTGGCTCGCCGGTCAGTACGACAACCCGGCCAATCCGGGCGCGCACCGCACCACGACCGGACCGGAGATCTGGCGTCAGACCCAGGGCCGGGTCACCCATTTCGTGGCCGGAGTCGGAACCGGTGGGACTATTACCGGGACAGGGGAGTTCCTGACCGAGGTCTCCGGTGGGGCCGTGCAGATAGTCGGCGCGGATCCCGAAACCTCCGTGTACGGCGGGGGAGACGGACGGGCCTGGTACATCGAATCCGTAGGCCATTTCCTGCACCCGCAGACCGAGACAGACGAGTGGCCGGACTCTTATCACCCCGACGTCGTCGACCGACTCGAGCGGATCACGGACGTCGAGGCCCTCACGGTGCTGCACCGCCTCGCCCGGGAGGAAGGACTCCTCGTCGGGGGCTCCGCAGGCACCGCGGTCGCCGCAGCCCTGCGGGTCGCGCGGACTCTCGGTCCGGACGACGTCGTGCTCGTGATCGTCCCGGACTCGGGCCGGGCCTACCTGTCGAAGTACTTCGACAACGAGTGGCTCGGACGGCTGGGCTTCCCGCTCTACCACGCAGTGACCGCACCCGTCGTGGGTGACGCACTGGGCGGCTGGGGAATCGCACCCCGGACGGTGCCGTCCACCGCGACCGTGGCCGAGGCCCGTGCCGTGCTCGCGGACACCCCGGCGCTACCCGTCGTGCTGGCGCGCCCGGGCACCGGTCCGGTCGTCGTCGCGGAGATCTTGGGGTCCGTCGATCCCGCGGCTCTGTCCGACGCTCCGGACGACGACCCGGTCGGCGCGCACGTCGCTCAGCCGCTGCCCGTCGTCGGAGTCACCGAGGAGTTGCCGGCGGCAGTGCGGCGAATCGGCGGACACCGGGGGCCGGTGGTCGTGGCCGAGGCCGGGCGGGTGGTCGCGCTCGCAGACGCCGACCACATCCGCACCGCCGCGGTCGAGAATCGTTAGGCCGATCCTGACCGACCTCGACACAGCACCGGAACGCACCGATGCCGGACCGGCGCCCCGCGACACGGCCGGACGTCGGGAGGTGCTCGTCTGCGCCGCCGCCGGTTTCACCACACTCCTCGACTCCGCCGTGCTGGGCATCGGATTGCCGGCCATTCGGTCGTCCCTCGACGCGGGGACGGCGGACGTGCAGTGGATTCTGGCGAGTTACTCGCTGACCTTCGGTCTCGCGCTGGTCCCGGCGGGGCGGATGGGCGATCTGATCGGCCGGAGACGGCTGTTCCTCGTGGGGTTGAGCCTGTTCGCCGTCATGGGCCTGGTCGGCGCCCTCGCCGCGGAGCCGTGGGCCGTCGTCGCCGCCCGTCTCGGCCAGGGTGTGGGGGCAGGAGTCGTCAGCTCCCAGGTCCTCGGCATCATCTCCGACCGCTACTCCGGACCGCGTCGAGCCAAGGCTCTGGCGGCGTACGGAACGGCCGGAGGACTCGCCGGTTTCATCGGTCCGATCCTCGGTGGTGTGCTCCTCGGGATCGGCGGTCCCGAGCGGGGGTGGCGGCTACTGCTCGTGCTGAACGTCCCGTTCGCGGTCGTGACGGTGGTGCTCGGTGCGCTGTTCCTGCGCCGCGACAGCCGTTCCCGGTCGGGTGCGACAGTCGATGTCGTCGGTCTAGGGCTGCTCGCGGCTGCGACGACGCTTCTGCTGCTGCCGATGGTGTCGCACCTCGGGGCGCCGCGAGCGGTGCTGTCGGTGTCGGGTTCGATCCTGGCCCTGGGGTGTTTCCGCTGGTGGGAACGGCGGTACGCGAGTCGCGGCGGCACGCCGGTGCTGTTGCCTGCATTGATGCGGGCACGTGGCTACACCCTGGGTACGGCGGTCGCGTTGTTCTGGTTCGGCGCCCTTCTCGCGATGAACGCCGTGATGAGTCTGTACCTGATCGAGGGACTCGGCATCGCACCGCTGCACGCGGCCCTGGTGATGTCGGGAAGTTCGGTGATGATGGCCGTGACGTCGGCCGTCGGCTGGCGGGTGGTCGCTCGGTTTGGTCGCGCCGCGGTGGTGGGTGCGATCGTCGCGGAACTCTTCGTGGTCGCCGGATACGTGCTCGCGGTCACGGTGCTGCCGCGGACGTCGGTGCTTGCGGTGGTCGCCGCCCTGGCCGTCCTGTCCGGGGTCGCGAGCGGATTCGTCGACGCCCCCAACCGTGCGATGACGCTCGAGCACGCGCCGCCCGGAGTGAGCGGCGTGGCCGTCGGATTCCTGCAGTTGTCGCAGCGGTTGTCGGCGACCGTCAGCCTCGCCGCGGTGCCCGGCCTCTATCTCGGAGTCCTCTCGGTGGAGGCAGGGAACTACGGCCGTGCGATGGCGGCGGCACTTGCCGTGTGCGCCGGAATGCTGGCGTTGTCGTCGGCATGCGCGGTCTGGGACGGCCGGCGGAGACGGGTCTGACGGTTCCGTGGTCTTGCCCTTCGGGCTGCAGTAGCGGCGGCTTCGGATCGGTGCGAGACAAACTCTTGTAGGTCGGCGGGGGTGCTTGGAGACTGGTGACACGCTTTGTCGGAACGCGCTGCCGGACAGTGGACTACATGCAGCGACCGAGCGCATTTCTGCGTGATTCACGCGCCGCACAACGACAATGGAGCACAGCATCGTGTCAGCAGAACCCGCCCGCCGGCAGATCCGGCTCGGCCTTCTCACCAACCCGCCCGGCAACGGTGGCCGAGGGCAGGTCCGCCCCGGTGATGTCCGGCACACCGGCCGCGTCCTCGACCACTACACCCATCTCGCCCGGACCGCGGAAGCCGCGAAGTTCGACGTCTTGTTCGCTGCCGACGGACTGACATCGGACACCGAACTCGGTACGAAACCCGAACCACTGACACTGTTCTCGGCGATCGCCGCCCTGACGGACCACATCGGGCTGGTTCCCACGGTGTCCACAACGTTCACCGCGCCGTTCAACCTCGCACGACAGTTGCAGTCGCTGGACCACCTCTCCGGTGGTCGCGTGGGGTGGAACGCGGTGACGTCGGCTGCGGGGGAGCGCAACTTCGGCGACGCACCGCTGCCCGAACACGAGGCGCGGTACCGGCAAGGACTCGAACACGTGTCCGTCGTCCGGGCGCTGTGGAACTCCTGGGTCGACGACGACGCCGCCGTCCCGATCGATCACCGCGGCGAGTTTTACGCCGTCGAAGGGCCCCTTCCGCTCCCGCCGTCCGCACAGCACCACCCGGTGCTGTTCCAGGCAGGCTCGTCCGACGACGGCAAGGCGTTCGCGGCAGCGTTCGCGGAGGGCGTCTATACCGCGCAGCAGACACTGCGCGGAGCGCAATCCTTCTACCGCGACCTCAAGGCCCGGACCGCCGCAGCGGGCCGCAACCCGGCGAACATCCTCGTTCTACCCGGAATCAGCACGACGATCGGCGGCACCGAGGAAGAGGCCAGGCGGATCGACGACGACCTGTTCGAACAGCACTACAGCGACGCCTCCCGCACCGCGCTCGAGGGGCAACTGTCCGGCGTCGACCTGTCGGGCCTCGCGCTCGACGACACGATTCCGCCGTCGTGGCTGCCGCCGGTCGCGTCGGTACAGGGCAGGCAGAGCCGCTACGGTGTGTTCCGCGAACTGGCCGTGGACGAGGGCTGGACGGTTCGGCAGTTGATCACCCTGCAGCAACGGTCCGCAGGTCACGGTCGCGCGGTCGGCTCACCCGAACAGGTCGCGAACCGGCTCGAACAGTGGTTCGTCGACGGCGGTGCCGACGGCTTCATCGTCATGCCCGGACAAGGTCCCGGCGGTGTCGAGGCGTTCACCGAGCACGTCGTTCCGATCTTGCAGAAGCGCGGACTGTTCCGCACCGACTACGAATCCGACGCGCTTCGAAGGAATCTCGGCCTGCCCGCGATTCCGGATCGCGCCCTCGCCGCGTGACCCGCCGATCTCTCCCGACCACGAAGGAACTCCGAACATGACGAGCATCACTTCCACTCTGCCATCGTTGTCCAGCTTGATCGCCCGCCCGCTCGAGGCGGGCGGGTTCGGNCCCCCGCCGGCCTCCCTGCCGTCGGACGCGGTCCGCCTGCTGGGCGGGGTCCCCGCCGACGAGGCGCTGCCGGTGAACGAACTGGCGGCCGCGTTCGCGGTCGCCCTCGCGTCACCCCCGACAGGAGCACGGGCGCTGCAGTACTCGGTGGCCCCGGGCATCGAGACGCTCCGCGAGTGGATCGCGGCGCGTGAGAGCGACGATTCCGTTGCCGATCCGGACCGGGTCGTCGTCACCAACGGCGCCCTGCACGGACTGAGCCTGGTATTCGCGGCCCTCCTCGACCCCGGCGACCTGGTGGCCGTCGAGAGCCCGACCTTTCCCGTGGCGCTGCGAGTACTCGACCACTACGGCGCCCAACTCCTGCCGGTGCCGAACACCGGGGGACGTCTCGACCTCGATGTCTTCGAGAGCCACCTGCAGGCGGGTCGGATCCCGAAGCTGTTCTACGTGATCCCCGACTTCCACAATCCGACCGGCACGACTCTCGTAGCCGAGGACCGGTTGCGCCTCGTCGCTCTCGCCGAGCGCTACGGATTCGTCGTCGTCTCCGACAACCCGTACCGCGAACTCCGGTTCCGGGGCACGGCCGTTCCGGACTTCCGGCTCGACAGCGATCGGGTGGTACGGGTCAACACGTTCTCCAAGACCCTCGGACCCGGACTCCGACTGGGATGGGCGGTCGCCCCGACCTGGCTCCAGGCCGGACTGTTGCGGTTGCGCGCGAACCTCGATCAGCACGCGTCGTTGCTGACGCAGTCCGCCGTGGCGCATCTGCTCGGCAGGCCGGGACTGTTCGACGGCATCGTCGCGAACGCCCGCACCCTCTACCGGGCGCGAGCGGATCTGCTGTCCGATGTTCTCACCGCGGAGGCAGGTGATCTGGTGTCGATTCCGCAGGCCGAAGGCGGAATCTTTGCCTGGGCCACGGTGACCGACCCTGATATCGACCTCGCGGAGGTGCGCGCCGCCGCGAACGCGCTCGGCGCGGACTTCTCGTCGGGACGCTACTTCGACCCCGCAGCGAGCGGACTGTACGCACGCAGCCTGCGCCTGGGCTTCACGAACCAGAGCGAACGGGACCTCCGTCTCGGGGCGCAGCGCATCGCCCGGGCTGTCCGTGAGATCCACTCCACGTCGCGCCGCTGACCTCCTCTCGCCGCTCGCGGCGAACGTCCCCGACATCGGGTTCCTGCCGACGGCCTCGACGGCTGCAACTCGCCCTACAATCAGGCGCGACGGCTCGCCACACTCGACCACATCAGTGGCGGCCGTGTGGTGTGGAACGCCGTCACCAGCTTCAACCCCGATGTCGCGGCAAATTTCGGCCGCGACGCGTTACCGGACCATAGGGGCACCCCCTCATCGCCCAGGCAGGCGGTTCCGGGCAGGGCATCGACTTCGCCGGCAGGCACGCCGACCTGATCTACGCGCCACTCCTGTCGATCGGAGCGGCGTGCGACTACACCCGCGACGCGCGTGAGCGGGCGCCGGCCCATGGCCGCGATACACAGTCGATCCGTCTCGTTCCCGGTCTCGTTCCCGTCATCGCGGAGACGAAGGCGGAGGCGCGCGCTGTGCACGAGCGGCAGCGGACACCGCCTCGTGATCGGCACACCGGACGACGTCGCCGCCGACCTCGTCGAGTGGTGGGACAGCGGGGTCGTCGACGGGTTCACGCTGCAACTCCCGGTGCTGCCGGACGACCTCCGGTTGTTCGTGGACGAGGTGGTGCCGCGCCTCGTCCGGGCGGGCGCCCGGCTCGATCAAGATCCCCAGCGGACCCTGCGGACGCGATTCGACCTGCCGTTGGGGGAGAACACACCCCAGCTCACGTGACGGTGCGATTCCTATCCGAATATCTTCTCGAAGCAGTTCGAGAAGGGGAGGGCCTCGTAGGGGGAGAAGGTCGGGATCCGCGAGTAGCCGCTCTTCTCGTAGAGCCTGACCGCGTCGGGTTGCCGGTCGCCGGTCTGGAGGATCAAGCGTGGTCGCCTCGCGTCTCGGGCCGCGTTCTCGACGGCGGTGAGCAGCGCGGTCGAGACACCGGTTCCCCGTTCCTCCTTCACGACGAACATCCGCTTCAACTCGAGATCGTCGCCGTTCCAGCGCAGAGCCGCATGGCCCACGGCTCGTGGCTCCGCGGACTCGACGTCTCTGACGTATACCAGAACGGTGAGATGCACCGATTCCGGATCCACCGCATTGGTGGCGGCCCGAACGGCGTCCGACACTCGATCGGAATACCTGGGGCCGACTTCCGCGGCCATGGCCGCCCGCAATGTCACCGCGTCGGGATCGGACCACGAGGCTGTGCGGACGACGAACTCGGTGCGCGTGGCACTTTCGGTCATGACTGTTCTCCGTACGACTAGAATCGAAGAATTACAGTGTCATGACGCCGATGCCGCGGTCGATAGTTGAAATCACCGTAACCACAAAGCCATCCGGTGACCGAAACCCTTCCGTTCTACACCGGGTCGGGATAGGAGATTCGATCGTGCGGCACCGGCAGGCCGAGGTTGTCGCGCAACGTGGTTCCCGTGTACTCGGTGCGCAGCGCACCCCGGTCCTGCAGCAACGGCACCACGTGGTCGACGAACTCGTCGAGTCCGGAGGGCACGAGGTGGGAGCCGATGATGAATCCGTCGGAGCCGTCGTTCTGTACGAACGCATCGATCTTCTCGGCGACCTGTGCGGCGGTGCCGACGATCGGGCCACGTTCGAACTGGTCGATGACGGTCTCCCGCAGGGTGAGTTTCTTCGCCTCCGACACGGCCCGCAGGGTGGCGACCGTTTCGAACCGGTCCTGGTATGTGAATGCGCGGCCCTGGATGATCGGCGGCGCGTCGGGATCCGGATCGATGTCCGGGATAGGTCCGTCGGGGTCGAACGTGGAGAGATCGCGGTTCCAGATCTGCTCGAGCAGGATCAGCGCGGTCTGGCCGGTGACCTGCTGGTTTCGGACCTCGTGGTACTTCTCCCACGCCTCGGCCTCGGTGTCGCCGAGGACGAAGCTCGCCGAGGGGAGGATCTTGATGTCGTCGGCGTTCCGCCCGAACGAGACCGCGCGGGCCTTGATGTCGCGGTAGAACTCGGCGGCCTCGGGCAGCTTCCCGTAGGGCGAGAAGATCGCGTCGGCGTTGCCTGCCGCAAAATCGCGCCCCTGCGGTGACACGCCGGCCTGCAGGAGGACCGGGCGGCCCTGAGGGCTGCGCGGCACTGTGAACCGGCCGCGGATGTCGAACTGGCTGCCGTGGAAGTCGAATGTCCCGGCGTCCGGGCGGCGCAGAAAGCGGCCGTTTTCCTTGTCCGCCACGACATCGTCACCGCGCCACGAATCCCACAGCTGCCGCACCACTTCGAGGGTCTCCTCGGCGCGCTCGTAGCGCTGCGAGTGGTCCAGGAACCCTCCGCGTCGGAAGTTCTGCCCGGTGAAGGCGTCGAACGACGTCACCACGTTCCAGGCCGCTCGACCACCAGACAGCTGGTCGAGCGACGCGAATTGCCGGGCGAGTTCATACGGCTCGTTGAACGTGGCGTTGATGGTTCCGGCCAGTCCGAGGTGATCGGTGACGGCGGCGAGGGACGCGAGCACCGTGAAGGTGTCGGGGCGGCCGATGATGTCCTGGTCGAAGATCTGCCCGGCGCGCTCGCGCAGGGCGAGACCCTCGGCGAGGAAGAAGAAGTCGAACTTGCCGCGCTCGGCGGTCCGTGCGGTGTGTTCGAACGAATCGAACTCGATCTGGCTGCCCGCCCGGGGATCCCACCATGCGGTGTGGTGGTTGACGCCTCCGAGGTAGGCGCCGAGGATGACCTGCTTCTTGGGTGTGCTCATCGTGACGTGTCCTTGTCTGAAGGGTCGCGGGGTCTCAGGCGGCCGGGGTTCCCGTGACGAACCGGTTGGGGACGTCGGTGGGCAGGCCGAGCACACCGCGCAGGAACGTGTCGGGGTACTCGGTGCGCAGCAGCCCGCGCCGTTGCAGGATCGGCACAAGCGTGGACGACACTGTCTCCAGATCGTCGACGGCGACTCCCGGTCGCAACCGGAAACCGTCGAATCCCAACTGCTGCCATGCCGCGAGGTGGTCTGCGAGGTCGTCGGCAGAACCCGCATATACGGTGGCGTCCGAGGCGAACTCGATCCCGGCGAGACCGTCCAGGCGACGCAGCCGGGCTGCCCCGGATTCGCGGTCGTTGTCGAGGAACACCACCAGGTCGGCGTAGACCCGGAGCGGCTCACCGGTGCGCCCGACCTGTTCGGACGCCGCGGCCACGTCGGCGAGAACGGACTGCGCGTCGACGTCGTCGGCCGGGGTGACGAACACGAGGTCGGCGCCGCGGGCCGCCAGTTCGTACGGCAGCGCCTGATGGGCGAGTGCGGTGACCACCGGCTGTCCCTGCGGCGGTCGCGGCGTGGTGGAGGGGCCGCGGACGCTGAAGTAGCGACCCTCGAAGTCGATGTAGTGCAGCGTGTCACGGTCGATGAAGCGGCGGTTCTCGACATCGCGGATCTCCGCGCCGTCCTCCCAGCTGTCCCATAACCGGCGGACGACCTCGACGAAGTCGCCGGCCTCGTCGAACTGGTCGACCAACACCTCCGGCAGCGTGCCCTCCGCGATGGCCGTCCAGTCCTGCGCCGTGATTTCCGGCACGGCGCGACGGCCGAAGTGCGCGGCCTCGTCGGCGTGCCCGGACACCTTGACCTGCCACCCCGCGCGGCCGCGGGAGGTGTAGTCCAGGGTCGCGATGCCCTTCGACACGTGGAACGGCTCGGTGTGCGTCGTGGTGATCGTCGGGATCAGGCCGAGGTGCCGTGTGACCGGCGCGATCCTCGCCGCGACGAGGTGCGCGTCGATGCGCGCCCGGACCCGGTCCACGGAGTCCGCCGCGTCGGGTGCGTGGCGATTCACCGGCGCCGCCAGGCTGTCCTCGATGGTGACGAAGTCCAGCAGGCCGCGCTGCGCGACGGCAGCGAGGTCGGTCCAATAGGCGCCGGTGAACAACTCGTCCGGGCGTGAGTTCGGTTCGCGCCACGCGGCGGGATGCCAGCCCGCGCCGTCGAGAGCGGCAGCGAGATGTAAGGGCGTGTTCGAGGTCATCGACGAAGACTCCAGTCTCGGGAAGAACAGTGACGGTGAAACGGCTCGGTCGCACCACGAACCAAGGGTCTCTCCGTCGCTCCGGATGGTCGCCCGTGAGCCTACGATTCGTCGTCTGTTCGAGCGCCCCTTTTCTTCAGCTCGATTGAAACCCCGGCAGCCGAAGGTGCAGTTGCACTGCATGTTTCCGATCGGGACGAATTAATGTCCGATCGCGTCGCGCAGTCCCACGTCAGGCCCTGTTTCTCGTCGTGGACGGCGGAGGCGGTGAACGATCGGCGGCGACAACCGGGGCTAGTCTCTCGGTGTCCGGATGCTAGCCACCGTCACTCCGTCGCGTGCCAGGCATCCCTCTGGGACCGAGTAGGGAAGGGACGACATGACAGCGGCGAACACGGCCGTCAGTGCGGCCGAATCCGTGACAGCCGCAGACCGCCACCCATTCGTCGCTCAGGTGCGGGAGTACGCCGAACGAGTGCTGCGCCCCGAAGCCCTGTCGACCGACCGCAACGGGGTCGCCGGAAGACGTATCGACGAACTCGCTGCGCTGGGGCTCCTGAACCATCAAGCGCCACACGAATACGGTGGCCTCGCCATCGACCGCAACACCGATCGCCGCCTGCACGAGATCATCGCCGGCGCGTGCTTCAACACGTGGCTCGTGTGGGCGCAGCACGCGCCGATGGCAGGACGAATCGTCGAATCCAGGAAACCGGGCGAACCGGTTTCGGAACTCGCCGAGCGAATTCTGCGTGGCGAAATCCTGCTCGGCGCCGGAGTCAGCGACGTCCGAAGGTTCCCCGACCATTACATCGCGGCCGAAAGGACGAACGGCGGCTGGATCTTCACCGGCGCCATCTCCTGGGTCAGCGGGTGGGGGCTCAACAACGCCCTGACAGTCGACGCGGTGGAACGGCAGACGGAGACCGTGGTCACCGCGCTCGTGCCGGTGAGCGACCGCACGCGCAGTGTCGGCCCGCTGCGACTCGGCGCCGTCGCCGGCAGCCGGACCGCGCGGGTCGACCTCGACGACGTGTTCGTACCCGACGAGCACGTGCTCTCCGCCCAAACGCTGGAGAAAACTCGGTTCAACGACATCGGCACGGCGAGCGATGCACGCGGTCACCACTTCGGGCTTGCAGAA
The DNA here is from genome assembly GCF_002165735.1 of Rhodococcus sp. NCIMB 12038. Lineage (NCBI taxonomy): Bacteria > Bacillati > Actinomycetota > Actinomycetes > Mycobacteriales > Nocardiaceae > Rhodococcus > Rhodococcus sp. NCIMB 12038. The sequence goes on along the minus strand of NZ_NHML01000027.1, from coordinate 47,325 downwards.
ACGGTCCTCCAGGAACTGGAACAGACAGCACAGCCGCTCGCCGAGGACGTAGCGGCAACCTGGCGGCCACGCATCGCACAGATCCGGAACATGGCGTACGAGCTGTCCGATGAGGCCACCGCCGCGGGAGGCGGTCCGCACCGGATCGGCGAACGTCTCGCGACGAAGGTCGCCAGTGGCGAGGCGTTGTCCACGATCACCCGTGCACTGCTGATAGCGCGGGCCGGTCGGGGCCTGAGTGGCGACGACACGGCGCAGCTCCATGCACGGTCGGCGCTCTTCGTCCTGGTCCAAGGACAAACCACCGACGTTCGCCGAGCCCAGCTCGCCGAACTCGCCCGCTGACCACCACCACCGAACAGGAATCACCAACCCATGAGTCTCGAATTCCTCTGGTACATCCCGAATCAGGTGACGCCGGGACACCGCGGCGAGCCCGTCACGGTCGACCACAACAGCCTCGACACCCTCACCGCCCAGGCGAAGGCTCTGGAGGAACACGGCTGGAAGGGCGCACTGATCGGCACCGGATGGGGTCGCCCGGACACCCTCACCGTCGCCACCGCCCTCGCCGCCCGGACAACGACGTTCGAGCCCCTCGTCGCCGTTCGGCCCGGATACTGGTCCCCGGCGCACTTTGCTTCCGCTGCAGCGAGTCTCGACCATCTGTCCGGTGGGCGGGTCCGGATCAACATCGTGTCCGGGAAGGACAACCTGGGAGCGTACGGCGAACGCGAGAGCGACCAGGCCGCCCGCTACGCGCGCACCAAGGAGTTCCTGCAACTCGTCCGCAAGCTGTGGACGGAGGAGAACGTTACCTACCGGGGCGAGCACTTCCAGGTCACCGACTCCACGGTGGTGCCCCGGATCGCGCCACGCGGAGACCGGCTCCACCCGAAGCTCTACTTCGGTGGGGCCTCCGACGCCGCTGAGCGGGTAGCAGCCGCCGAAGCTGACGTCCAACTCTTCTGGGGCGAACCCCTCGAAGGGGTACGGGAACGGATCGAGCGCCTGCGGGCACTGAGCGAGGAACTCGGCCGGGAGCACGCACCACTCGAGTTCGGTCTGCGGATCACCACCTTCGTCCGGGACACGACCGATCAGGCCTGGGCCGAAGCGGAGGCGAGGGTAGCGGAGATGGCGAAGAACCAGGGTGCACCTGCGCAGAACCCGCACCGCCAGACCGCTGTGGGACAGCAGCGACTCCTCGACCTCGCTACCCGCGGCGAGGTGCTCGACGACAATCTGTACACCGCCCCCGGCAAGGTCGGTGGCGGTGGCGCCGGCACCACCTGGCTCGTCGGCTCCCCGGAAGACGTCGCGAAGTCGCTGCGCAAGTATCAGGACCTCGGCATCACCCATTTCGTGCTGTCGGACACTCCGTATGTACGGGAGATCGAGCGTCAAGGCAATCAGCTGTTGCCGCTACTGGGGGAGTGAACGCGGACGCGCTACCAGGACGTTCACAGTAGGCCGCCCGGGCCGATGCTGCGGTTGTTGCAGCATCCGCCTGGGCGGGCTTTTTCAGTTGTCGTCTCCCGAAATCTGCTCGGTCAGAGCTCGAGTCCGGTGCCGTGCACGCCGTGTTCCTCGATGAGCGCGAGTTCGTCGTCCGCGAGCGCCGGGAAGTTCAGGGCCGCGATGTTGTGATCGAGTTGCTCGGTCGAACTCGCACCGATCAGCGCCGACGTGACCTCCGGGCGGCGCAGTACCCACTGCAACGCGAGCTGGGCGAGTGACTGCCCGCGGGCCTCGGCGATCTTGTTGAGCTCGGCGGTGCGCTGCCGGTACGTCTCGTCGATCACATCCGGCGACAGGAACGAGCTGTTCTGCGCCCGTGCGTGTTCGGGAATCGTCTCCAGGTACTTGTCGGTCAGGAGACCCTGCGCCAGCGGTGAGTAGACGATGAGCCCGAATCCGTCCTGGTGGGCGGTGTCCAGCAGGCCGTTCTGTTCGGGACGTCGGTCGTAGATCGAGTAGCGTGCCTGGTGGATGAGCAGCGGGACACCGGCCTGGCGCAACAGTTCGGCGGCTTCGTGGGTGCGGTCGGGCAGGTAGTTGGAGATGCCGACGTAGAGCGCCTTGCCCTGCTCCACCGCACTGACCAGTGCACCGACCGATTCTTCCAGCGGTGTGCTGAGGTCGGGGCTGTGGTGGTAGAAGATGTCGACGTAGTCGGTGCCGAGGTCGCGCAGACTGTGGTCGAGCGAGGTGAGGATCGACTTGCGCGAGCCGCCTTTGAGATACGGGCTCGGACCGATCGGGTTGCCTGCCTTGGTCGACAGGATGAGTTCGTCCCGGTACGGCGCGAGGTCTTTGGCGAGCACCCTGCCGAAGTTCTGCTGGGCCGCGCGGTGCGGGGGCCCGTAGCGGTCGGCGTTGTCGAAGTGGGTGATCCCCAGGTCGAATGCGTGGAGGATGATCTCCCTCTGGGTCGCGAAGGCATAGTCGCTGCCGAACTTCTGCCACAGCCCGAACGAGAAGGCGGGCAGATCGAGACCGGAGTTTCCGGTGCGACGGTAGGGGACTTTCTCGCCGCGGTCCTCGGCGGCGGCGTAGGTGAGATCGAAGGGGCTGGCGGTCATCGGTGTCGTTTCTTCCGTTCTGATCGGTTTCTTGTTGTCGGTCGGTGGTCAGAAGAGGCCGGTGGTCGGTGGTTCCTCACCGGTCAGGTGGTACGCCCCCGCGATCGCCTGCTTCCACTGCCGCGGGTTGTGATTGGCGGCGGTGCGCGCGTTGCGCCAGTGCCGGTCGAATCCGAGGTCACGATTGGTGATCGAGCCGCCGCCCACGTCGAAGAGCAGTTCCGCGGCGTCGAGCGCGGACTCGATTGCGATCGCACTCGCGTGCGCGACGTGAACCGCGGCAGCAGCACCGGCAGCGCGTGCGGCGGGCCCGGTGAGCCCCCGAACATCTTCCAGTGTCTCGGCTGCCAACAGCACGACGGCCCGCGCCGCCTGGGCACGGCCGGCGATCTGTCCGATTGTCTGCCGCACGTAAGGATCCTCGACGCTCGTGTCCGCGGAGCTGTGCTTGATCGGCCGGGCCTTCTCCCGCACGTAACCGACCGCGTCGTCGAGCGCACGCGCGGCAACACCGGCCTGTATCGCCGCGAGATAAAACTGCGCGAAGCTGCCGGGCCACGGGTTGTCCGGCTGGGCCTGGTCGGGGAAGGTCACCTCGTCATCGGATACGCGCACGTTGGTCAGGCGGGTGGTGCCACTGGCGGTGAGCCGCTGACCGACGGCGTCGAAGTCGTCAAGTCGCTCGACTCCCTCGCGGTCGACGGGCACGGTGAACCGAACCACCGTCCCGTCGTCGGCGAGTGCCTGGGTCGAGAACCACGATGCGTAGAGCCCACCGGTCGAGTAGTACTTCTCGCCGTCGACCACCCAGCCCGCACCGTCCCGCCGGGCCGTCGCATTGACCTGCCCGCTCGCGCCTCCGGTTCGCTCATTGCTCGTTCCGGCGAACAGGTCCCGGTTGCGCAGTCGCGTCAGAATCATGTCGCGGTGCGGCAGATCGGGCCGGCTCGATACCTGCTCGGCGACGATGAAACTGATTCGCAATGCCTGCGCCACACTGGAGTCGGCCCGCGCCACCTCGATGACGATCTCGGCCACATCACGCAGCGAGCCACCTGCACCACCGTCCTCCCGGGCGACGCCGACCAGCGCGATCCCCGCGTCCGCGAGTGCACGGACCTCGCCGAAAGCGTAGTCGCGCGCCTTCTCCCGCGCCCCGGCGGTATCGCCCAGGCGGCGCAGGACGGGGTGGACCGCGGCGCGGATACCCGCCACGGTGAGTACGGAGACCGACCTCCCCTCGATCGACCCGTGTTCCGGGTACACGGCGGTCACGACAACGCCTCCACGGTTTCGCGCAGGCCGAGGGACGCCCTCAGCGTCGGTCCTGTCGAGGCGGACAGCAGCGGCACCAGCCTGCGCACCGCAGCCAGGACGCCGTCGACCCCTCCGGTCGGCACCAACTCCAGAGCGTCCAACCTGTCGCAGTCGATCCATCCGGCGAGTTCGTCGGCCAGTGCACTGGCGTCGTCGGGCAGCGTCACAGTCGCCCGTCCGATGAGAGCGACGTCCTCGCGCTTTCGGCCGGCCTGTTCGAGGCCGGCAGTCAGAGCGAGGTCTGCCCCCGCCGACTGCCTCCGATCGACGACCACCGCGTCGGCAGACTGCGCCACCGCCGCCCAACCGAGCACGTCCGGGTCGGCGGCCACGACGACCGGGCGTCCCTGCACCGACGAGGGTCCGTCCAACGGCCCCGCGACCCGGTAGAACCGGCCCTCGTGGTCGATTGCACGAATCAATTCGTCGTCCACGACCACTGCGCGTTCCTGGTTCCCGATCAGCGCGTCCCGGGGGAAGGATTCCCACAGGCGCGTCAGGGTCCGGACGTACTCCGACCAGCGTTCCGATGGAGAGGTGGCGGCAGGGTCCGGCGCCGTGGCAGTACTCACCTCGTCGCCTGCACCGGGGCGCAGGACCACACCGACGCGGCCGGAGGTGGCCCGGTCGAACGACAGAATCCGCCGGGCAACGTTGTACGGCGCGTTGTGGGTCGTCGGCACGTCGACGAGGTAGCCGATGTCGCCGAACCGGCCGGCGAGATACGCACCGGCGACGCTCGGATCGATCGCGGGGCGGCCACCGACAGTGTCCAGCAGGCGCAGCGCGGCGACGCCGGCCTTCTGCGCCGCTTCGGTGACCGCGACAGCCGCGGCGAGCGTGACCGGGTCGAAGCGGTCGGTCTCGGCACCTGCGCGTGCGTCGCCGACGGCGAGGTCGATCAGGATCGGGGTGCTCATGTGTTGCCTCTTCTGGTTCCGTGGGAGCGCTCAGCGAGCGGCTTCGAGAGGTCGCTGTCCCACACTCCGGCCGGTACGTCCGGGACGTCGAGACCGAGGTGGTCTCGCAGGGTCGTCCCGTCGTACTCCGTGCGGAAGAGACCGCGCCGCTGCAGCTCGGGGATGACGTGGTCGACGAAGTCATTGAATCCGGAAGGCAATACGTCGGGCATCACGTTGAACCCGTCAGCTGCGCCGTGGCGGAACCATCGCTCGATGTCGTCCGCGACCTGCTCGGGGGTGCCGACCACGATGCGATGCCCACCACCCCCTGACAGCTTCTTCAACAGCTGTCCCAGGGTCGGGTTTTCCCGGTCGATGATGTCCTTCACGACCCGGTAGAAGGTCTGTGACCCGCCTGCCTCGTCCGGCTCGGTGAGCAGCTCCGCAGGGATCGGCTCGTCGTCGGCAAGCCCGTCCAGCGAGAAGCCGAGTTGTCCCGCGAGCCGGCCGCGCGCGTAGGCGTCGGGGAGCAGGTCGTCCAGCAGTTCGCGCCGCTCGATCGCCTCGGCCTCCGTGCTACCGAGAACAGTCGACAGTCCAGGCAGGATCACGATCCCGTCCGGGTCCCGGCCGAAACACCGGGCGCCTTCGCGCAACTCGGTGCGGAAGCCCTTTGCCTTCCGAATATCCTGCTCGGCGGAGAAGACGACCTCGCCGACACGCGATGCCAGCTGCTTGCCGTCGCTGGAGCCTCCCGCCTGAACGACGACCGGTCGACCCTGGGGCGAAGGGAAGTCGGTTCGGGCGGCCCATGCGGCGACGACTTGCTCCACGAATTCCGCTGCCCGCCGGTAGCGGAGGCCGTGGTCCGGCTCGCCGGTGCGTCCGAAGTTTCGCGCGGCGATCGGCCCCACCGTCGTGACGACGTTCCAGCCGAACCGGCCACCACTGAGGTGATCGAGGTCGCCGAGTCGTCTGGCGAGCTCGACGGGATCGTTGTAGGACGATGACAGCGTCGCAATCAGCCCGATCCGCTCGGTCTGTGCAGCAACCCTCGCCAGTACGGTGGTCGGCTCGAGGTTGTTGCCTGTCCGGTGCGTGACACTCGGGTCGAGCGAAGGTCCGTCGGCAAGGAAGACGGCGTCGAGCTTGGCGGCCTCCGCCTTCTTCGCGATCGAGGTGTAGTGGTCGATCGAGTAGCTGGCCAGGCCGTCCGTCCCGGGAAACCGCCACGATCCACCGAAGACCCCGGCGTTGAGGATGTTGACGTTGATGTGAAGCCGGCCGCTCACTCGGTGGTCCCTTCATCGGTGACGGGTGTGGATCGATCCGACCACTGTCATCGAGTGGCGATGGAATGGGAATGGTTCGAATCGTGCAGATTCACTGGAAAGACTCTTAGAGCGTGTCTCATGTGGGAAGTTTCTTGAAGCAGGTGAGTGCGGCGGCGAGGTGGAGGAATCCGGTGAAGTGTTCGCCGTGGCGTTCGTAGCGGATGGTCATGCGTCGGTAGCCGGTGAGCCAGGCGATGGTGCGTTCGATCTTCCACCGGTACCGGCCGAGGCGATCATTTCGCTCGATGCCGCGGCGGGCGATCCGCGGGATGATGCCGTGTTCGCGAAGCCACCGTCGGTGTATGTCGTAGTCGTAGCCCTTGTCGGCGCGAAGCTTTCCCGGCTTGCGGCGGCGTGGTCCACGCCGGGACCTCACCGCCGGGATCGCGGCAACCAATGGTTGCAGCATCGTGCTGTCGTGGGTGTTCGCCCCGGATACGTCCACGGCCAGCGGGATTCCATTCGCTTCGGACAGAACGTGGATCTTCGATCCCTTCTTGCCGCGGTCGACGGGACTGGGCCCGGTCAGCGAGCCCCCCTTTTTGCCCGGACGCTTGCCGCGTCCAGGATTGCTGCCGTCCAGTCGAGTTCACCCGCGATCCCGAGCCGGTCGAGCACCTCGCAGTGCAGCTTCTCGAACACCCCCGCCGCCACCCACGCTGTGAACCGTCGATGCGCCGTCGGAACCGTGACCCCGAACGAGGGCGGCAGATGCCGCCACGCACATCCGCTGGTGAGCACATACACGATCGCGGTGAACACCGCCCGGTCGTCGGCCGGCGTACTTCCGCCTCCCTGCGGGCGGGCGACAAAACGTGGGATCAAAGGTTCGACTATCTGCCACAACGCATCCGGAACCAACCTCAGTGATAACTCATCTACCACGCGTCACATTATGTCCCACACATCACTTCATCCACATGAGACACGCTCTAAAGCTTTCCCTGCGACTTCGAGTCAGGGCGGGGAAGACACATCTCCGGCACGTCGACCGGCCCGGGGGACGAGTTCGAACCAGGCGCTGGTGCCGCCGCGAATGTGCGGGCCCGGATAACACAATGCGAGCCCCCGGTTGTCGAGCTCGGTGAACCAGTCGTTCCACGACAGGTGTTCGAACTCGCCGGGGCCACCGAGGAAGTCGATCCGCAGGGCGCCCGTGCCGTCACGGGCGGGTGCGCCGTGATGGGCCTGAATCCACCGGCGGATCTCGTCCCGATCGGTGGTGATGTGCGGACACGTAGTCATCGGTTGAACTCCTCCTCGATCCCGGTTCACGTCTGCCCCGGTTCACGGCGACCGTTCCCGGTCGGGACGCCGCGCTCGATCGACTGAGCCATCAAGTTGCGGGCGAGTTCGTGCAGTTTGGTGTTGGTGCGTTGGGAGGTGTCGGTGAGGCGGGCGAAAGCCTCGTCGGCGGTGATCCGGTGCACGGCCATCAGCACTCCCTTGGCCTGGTCGATCTCGGCCCGCGTGGTGAGCGCCTCGGTGAGCTGCTCGACCTGGGTGCGCGCACGGTGCCAGCGGCGGGCGTTGCTGATCGCGGCCGACGCGGCGGTGCTGAACAGTTCCATGAGTGTCTCGTCGAACGGGTCGAACGCGCCCGCGCTCCGGGCGTAGATGTTGAACGAGCCTGCCAACTCACCCGGACCTTCCCCCGGGGTGGCGAGCAGCAGCGGGACCGAGAGATACGCCCGGACTCCCGCCTCCTTCGCAGCGGCGGTGAATTCCGGCCACAGCTCGGCATACTCGCCGACCACCGCGCGGACCGGTTGCCCGGAGGTGGCGGCCTGCAGACACGGGCCGCGGCCCGCCTCGTACTGGTGGTCGTCGATGACGGCGACGGACTCGTCGGTCAGCGCGACCGTGCGCGGGCCGGACACTTCGAGATGGGTGACGGTGACGGCGTCGGCCTCGGGCACCGCGGCCACCACCGTATGGGCGAGCCGGTCGAGCACACCGGTGAGTGGTTCATGGGCGGCGGCCTCGTCGCGCAGCGTGGCGAGCGCCGTGGTGACGGTTTCGAGCGCTCGTGTGGCCTCGGACAGGGCCAGGTGGACTGTGGTGTTCTCGCTCATGACACACACCCCTTCCCGGTAAATGGACTTACTGCTCGAATCGGTCGGCTTCGGGAACCACGTCGGCGACGTCCGTCGCTTCCACTCGGCCACGGAGACGGGCGTTGGCAGCTTCGAGGCGCCGGTTGTGGCGTTCGAGTTCGCCGGTGCGGTGCTCGAGGTCGAGCACCCGGCCGATCCCGACGAGGTTGACCCCGGCGTCGATGAGTTCCGCGATGCGTTTGAGACGGCCCACGTCGTAGTCGCTGTAGCGGCGGGTGCCACCGCTGGTTCGCGTCGGGGTCACCAGACCGTACTCCTCGTAAAGGCGCAGCGCCGCGATGCCGAAACCGGACAGCTCGGAGGCCACCGAGATGCCGTAGACCCCGCGCCGGGATCTCGACTGGAACTTCTCGGACATCTAGCCTCCGATCGGGATTTTCTCCGGTTTTCTCTTGCCATCGTTTGTGGCTGGTGATATACCGAATCTACAGCATCTGCTGCAGTTTACCTAGCGAAATGAGAGGGTTTCTGGAGGTGGACACGATGTTGATGCGTACGGATCCGTTCCGCGATCTCGACCGTCTGACACAGCAGATCCTCGGCACCGCGGCCCGTCCGGCGGTGATGCCGATGGACGCCTGGCGTGAAGACAACCGTTTCGTGGTCGAATTCGACCTCCCCGGAGTCGACGCCGACTCGCTGGATCTGGACATCGAACGCGACACAGTGACGGTCCGCGCCGAACGACCGGCACTCGACGAGACTCAGGAGATGGTGGCGGCCGAGCGGCCACGGGGCCTGTTCAGTCGGCAGTTGTTCCTGGGCGAGAACCTCGACGCGGACAAGATCGAGGCGCACTACGACGCCGGTGTGCTGCGGTTGACCATTCCGTTTGCGGAGAAGGCCAAGCCGCGCAAGATCGAGATCAGCAGTGGACATTCCGAACGGAAGGCTGTCAGCGCCTGACCGAGAACTGTAGGGCTCAGAAGGGGGCGAAAGCGATGTTTTCCCTTGCCGCACAGCGCTCCCCACCGCAACCGCAGGCCCCGGCGCCTGCGCCGACGAGACGAGTTGGTGCCGAGGCCGCCCTGATTTCTGGTGACTCCGGTTGCCCGGCGACCGGAGTCACCGCCATTCGGCCCGTCGTACACAGAGGCGGTGCCACTCGCAGAAGGTTTCGGTGATGACCACCGAGAGCAACCCGTACCGAGTCCTGGGACTGACGGTTGAGGCATCCCCGGCGCAGATTGCCCGCGCCTACCGGCGCTTGTTGCACGCACACCATCCGGACACCCGCACCACTCAGCCGGCCACCGACCCCGTGGCGGACGAGGAACTGCAACGCATCCTCGCCGCCTACGCGCTGCTCCGTGACCCGGCACGGCGTGCTGCCTACGACCGTGCCGCCGCGCAAGACCCCGGCCCGGCTCCGGATCGGTCACCTGCGCAGGCACCTCGTCCTCCGGCGTCACGCCCACGCCGAGTCCGGGTCGTCGTCCGGCGCGGTACACCCCGGCCCGCGATCGCGTTCTCGCTCCGGATCGGGCCACTCCGCCGGCACAGGTGATCGAGAGGACGGTGTTAGCCGTCGCCGCTAGTGGGTAATGCGTAGTGACGACATCGCACTCGCCCCGCTCTCCCCGACCACCACTGTGAGGTATCAATGTCGACCGACGCGATTGTTCTCCTGAAAAGCGACCACAAGGAAATTCGAAAGCTGTTCCGGGACTTTCGCGGCGCCGGGCCGGACGCCCGCGTCGAAAAGGGCCGCATCGTCGACAAGATCATCGAGGCCCTGACGGTGCACACGTACATCGAAAACGAGGTCATGTACCCGGGCGTACGTGAACTCGCGCCTGACCTCGAGGACGACATCCTCGAATCCTACGAGGAACACCACGTCGCCGACGTGCTGGTGACGGAGCTTGCGGGGATGAAACCGGATGACGAAAGGTTCGACGCGAAGGCCACCGTGCTGATCGAATCTGTCGAGCATCACATCGAAGAAGAAGAACAAGAGTGGTTCCCCAAAGTGCGGGAGGAGCTGGGGCGCAAACAACTCCAGGAAATGGGTGTTCGGTTGCTCGAACTGAAGGAGAAGGCCCCCAGGTCTCCTGCGCAACCGTCGGCCCTGAAGAAGACGGTCGACGCCGTACTCGATTAGCTGTCGGGTGCGGACGTCGTGCCCCTGGCCGGGGTGAGGGCCGATCTGTTGCTTGCGGGGGCTTGGTGCCGCCACCATCTGACTGACGGGTCGATACGGACCCGCATCGGCGGCACCCACCCTGGGTGGGGGTGATCTGACATTCGATCACCCTCACCCGAGCCCTTTCACCTACGTTCGATGACCTGCTGCGCGACGGCGTTGAGTCGAACGTTCGTTTCCTGAGACAACTTGGTGAGAAGTTCGAAAGCTTCAATTGCGTTGATGCCGAACCGTTCCATCAACATGCCCTTGGCCTGCCCGATGATGTCTCGGGAGGAGATCGCGGATCGGAGCTGCTCTTCCGTCCGCGCCGCCGTCAACGCCAGCGCAGCATGAGCCGCCAGCACCTCGGCCGTGGCCTCTTCCTCGGGGCCGAATGCGTTCGGCTCGAACGCGAAAAGGTTCAGCGCTCCCATCTTCTCCCGGGCCGTGAACAGCTGGAACGAGATGGAACTGAGGATTCCCGAATCCACCGCGGCTGCTGCGAACTGTGGCCATCGCGTCTCGGTACGAAGATCGTCGCTGCGGACGACGAGATTCTTGATCGCGGCTGCCACGCAAGGACCCTGCCCGAGCTCTTTCTGAACCGAGTCGAGTTTTCGGAGCAGCGGTGACGTCGGTGCCACCGTCTCGAACGCCGTTCCTTTGGAGACCAGCAGGATGCCGGCGCACGTCTCGGCAGGCATCAAGTCGACCACGGAGGCGGTAATGGCGCGAAGCCGCTCGTCGACCGTCCGGGGCGCGGACAGGGTGCGTGCGAGCGCAGCCATCCTGCGACTCGGATCCGCGGTGTCCGATGTGTTCATGCCAATCCCTTCGCCGGGCGGGGTCAACTCGTCCGCCCACGACGTGAGTACCCCGAAGGTCTTCCCACATCACAGAGAAAAAGCGCCTGGTTTCTCCAGGGCCCGGCGCGGGCACTCGGGGACTGCCCGGACCACCACGAACGAAGAATCCGATCTCCTTACACAGCTTCGAGAAAGGCGCATGAACGATGACTCAACGATCCAGCTCCTCGCCGCTGACCCGATCCCCACTCCAGCTCGCTGCCCTCGTAGTCGGCGCCGTGTTCCTGCTCGTCGGGATCCTCGGTTTCATTCCCGGCATCACCACCGACTACGACACTCTCACCTTCGCCGGACATCACTCCGAAGCCAAGCTGCTCGGCATTTTCGAGGTGTCGATCCTGCACAACATCGTGCACTTGCTGTTCGGCGTCGCCGGCCTCGTCCTGTCCCGCCGAGCCGACACCGCCAAGGCATTCCTCGTCGGCGGCGGGGTTGTCTATCTGGTGCTGTGGATTTACGGTCTGCTCATAGACAAGGACAGTGCCGCTAACTTCGTGCCCCTCAACACCGCAGACAACTGGCTGCACTTCGTTCTCGGAGTGGGAATGATCGCCTTGGGTCTGCTCCTCTCGCGTACACCCGCTGCAACGGCTCCGCGGACGAACACACACTGAACCACAGGACCCTGCCGTAAAGATGAATACGGTTGGGGGAGTGGAGGCTCGGTGGGGCAATGACGCGCCGGCGAACTGTGTAGAACGGGGAAGGCGCGGGTAAGCGAAATCGCATGAGCACTGTTACCGAAGCTGTCGATGTCGATGTTCCGATCCGAGTGGCCTACGACCAATGGACCCAGTTCGAGTCGTTTCCCCAGTTCATGGAAGGCGTGAAAGAAGTTCGGCAAGTTGATTCCACCCATACTCATTGGGTCATCGACATTGCCGGGCAGACACGCGAATTCGACGCCACCATCACCGAGCAACACCCGGATGAGAGGGTTGCGTGGAAATCCGATGCCGGCCCCGACCATGCCGGTGTGATCACCTTTCATCGGCTCGACGACACCCACACACGGGTCACAGCGCAGATGGATATCGATCCGAACGGTGTGGTAGAGAACGTCGCGGACAAGCTGGGCGTCCTGACACATCGAGTGAAGGCCGACATGACCAAATTCAAGGAGTTCATCGAGGCTCGCGGCACCGAAACCGGCGCGTGGCGCGGCGATGTCGACCGCCCCGGCCAAACCCTCCCCGACGAGACCTGACCGCGTGGTGATCGGCCGTCCCGGAGAGGCCGTGCGAGCAGGGCGCGTCCGTCGTCGTCGGGGAGACCCTGGCCGTTAGTCGAGACGTGACTCCCACTCGGCGAGGGATGCGGTGGGGTCCGCGTGACGGTCGGGGGACCCCAGCGGGGGAGAGGCTTTCGTCGCGAGATCCACCAGGGCGTGGGCAACGGCCAGCACGCTGAGGTGGTGACGTTGCGCGACCCGGAGCAGTTCGTCGAATGCATCGGTCTGGCCGTAACGGCGAAGCGCATTGACGTCCTCTCGGCCGTGAACGACCGAGATTCCCCTCGGGACTCACGTCTCGAGGTTCCTGTTTCACAGACAGTCGCCTCCCCGCACTTTATGTGCGGGGTGGTCTCACACCGTCTCCGCAGGCTGTCACCGTCAGTCCGACGGCCAAAATATTCTTCGCAGCATTCACGTCCCGGTCGTGGACGGCGCCGCACCGGCACGTCCACTCCCGCACGTCCAGCGGCATCGCCGAGGCGATCGCCCCGCACACCGAGCAGGTCTTCGACGACGGATAGAACCGGTCGATCGCCACCACCCGCCGCCCGTACCAGTCGGCCTTGTACTCGAGCATGGTCCGGAATTCGGACCATGCCGCATCGGAGATCGCCCGAGACAACGACCGATTCTTCACCATGTTCCGCACACTCAGATCCTCGATGGCGATCACTTGGTTTTCGCGCACCAGTCGAGTGGAGAGTTTGTGCAGATAATCGCGGCGCCGATCGGCGATCCGGCCATGAATCTTCGCGACCTTCAGTCGGGCCTTGGCCCGGTTACGCGATCCTTTCTGCTTCTTGGCCAGTGCCCGTTGCGCCTTCGCCAGCCGCGCACGGTCCCTGCGTTCATGGCGGGGGTTGGTGATCTTCTCCCCCGTCGAGAGCGTGTAGAGGCTGGTGATCCCGGCGTCGAGCCCGACCACCCGATCGGTCAACGGGGGCTCGGTGATGGTGTCTTCGACGAGGATCGAGATGTGGTACTGACCGCGAGCATTACGCGACACCGTCACCTGCGTCGGCACGGCCCTCTCCGGTAGCGGCCTCGACCACCGAATATCCAGGGGTTCGGACTGCTTGGCCAACCGGAGCTGCCCGCCCCGGTAGGTGAAGCAGTTCGAATAATAGGTCGCCGAATCCTTCGATTGGCCCTTTTTCTTGAATTGCGGGTAGCGGGTCTGCTTGCGCCAGAACTTCTCGAACGCGCCCTGCAATTGCCGCAGCGATTCCTGCAACGGCCCCTTCGACGGCTCCGCCAACCACGCGGTCTCGGCATCGCGCTTCCATCCGGTGAGCATCGTCGAGGTGTCGCTGTACGTGATCCGGCGTTGTTCCTGCGACCAGGCCCGCGTCCGCTCGGCCAATGCCCGGTTGTAGACATACCGGGTGCTCCCGAACGTCCGCGCGAGCTGTTCCGCCTGCACCGCAGTCGGATAGAAACGGTACTTGAACGCCCGCTTCACCACCCTCCCCACCATGACCCAGACCATAACCCCACAGTCCGACAAATCCAGATCGGCTATCCCGGCCCTGAAGGACCGGGTTTGCGCCGAAAGACTCACGGATCAAAATGCCTTCCGCCACCGACAGCGTGTGCCGTCCGTCCATCGCACGATCTTCACCATCTCGACCATGCCGGGTGATCGGATCGGGCTGGGGCAATGTCGTCATGGGTTCCATCTCCGTGATGTCGTTCCGGTCTTGATTGCGGATCGGGAGTACGACCACTCCTGGATTACCCGCGCTTGACGTCGATCACACGAATCCCACTTGGTTCGGGCAGGCTTGAACGTCCTGATCTTGCCGGTGGGCGAACATGCTGTGCAGAGGGTGTGGGGGCGTAGTGTTCGAGGTGAGGCGCAATGCGCCTGCGGTGGTTTCTACGCGTGGCCGAGTCTGGCCGCAAGTGTCGACGTGCTGAGGGCACCGACGCTGATGCGACGGGCGGTGCCACCGATGAACGATTTCGATCATGACAGTCTCGGGGTCATGATGGCCGATCTCGCTCGGTCGTGGACGGCACCGTCCGATCTGGGCGGGACCCTGCGCAATGTGACGAAGGCCGCGGTCGACCTGATCCCGGGCGCGGACAGCGCGGACATCCTCACCATCACCGGGCGACGGAAGTACGACTCGTTCGCCCCGACGTCGGCTCTACCCGCCGAGCTGGATTCAGTGCAGGCACAGTTTGGTGAGGGACCGTGTGTCGATGCGGCCGCGGACGGGTCGGTCACCCGCAGCGACGACCTGGAAAACGAGCGGCGGTGGCCGCAGTTCACCCGCGAGGCCGTCCGGTCCGGAGTACGAAGCATCGTGTCGTTCCGGCTCTACACCCACTCCGATGTTGCCGGTGCACTGAATGTGTTGGCGATGAAGGCGCACGCTTTCGGCGACGAGGCGGTCACCGTCGGGGAGGTCCTGGCAGCGCACGCCGCAATCGCCGTCACCTCCGGTCAGCGAGAATCACAGCTTCGTTCGGCGCTGGTCAACCGCGATCTGATCGGGCAGGCGAAGGGGATGCTGATGGAACGGTTCTCCGTCGGTGCGGATCAGGCGTTCGAGATACTCGTGAAACTTTCCCAGACCTCGAACACTCCGGTCGCGGCGATCGCGGCGAAGGTGGTCGGTCTCGGGCCGGACCGGCGTTGAGACAATCCTCGGGTTGCCGGCCCGGCGCGGCATCTGTCAGATGTCAGCACCCCGGGTGCACGCATCCCTGCGCTGTCATGTGAGCCGTTCCCAAACCCGGTGGGACTTCATCAGCGCAGTGATGCCGTCGAACAGGGCAGATGCGTCGTCGGCGATCACGATGCCGGGGGCGTCGGCCGGAATTCCGGCCGCTTCGAGGGGTCCGCGACCCGCGGCCCATCCCCCGATCGCCTTGCAGTGCCGGAACGCTTCCGTCAGCAGCACCTGCACCCGCGGGTCCGACGTCGGAGACGCGACGACGACGGCGTCGAACTCCACCGACCGCATCGTGAGGAACGTTCGGGACACCGGCACGGCGGCTTTGCCCGAGCCCAGTTCGCCACCGTGCGGTCCGATGACGAGTGGAACCATGCTGTTCTTGCCGACCTTCTCGACGAGGTCGCCGACTTCGGACAGATCGGCGGACTCGTCGGCGACGATGCCGATGTTCCTGCCGTCCAGGGGCCACTCGGCGCCGACCTGTGACAGTGCCGGGCTGGGCGTCGGCGCGACGTCGTACGCGACGGTCGGCTCCGGTGCCGGAAGACCGAGGCCCTCGGCGACCGTCGCGCACAGGCCGGGGTCGATATTCGCGATGACCCCGAGGGCGCGCTCCTTGATGACCTGCTCGTAACACTTGCCCAGCTCGAACGTGTAGGCCTGGGCAACGTGGGCCTGTTCGACGGCGCTGAGACTGGCGTAGAACAGTCGGGCCTGCGAGAAGTGATCGTCGTAGCTGGCGGGCGCGCCCCGCAGCTTCGTCGATTCCGGCATCGGCACCGGCACCTCGACGAACGCCGTGTCGGCCCCGGCCAGGAACGGGCAACCGGCGTCGAGGGAATTCGGCCGGTACGGCGCCACCCCGGGATGGACCCCGTTCTGGTGCATGCCGTCGCGCAGCATGTCGTTGACCTCCGCGTGTGGCCGGTTGATCGGGATCTGCCCGAAGTTGGGTCCGCCGAGCCGGCTGATCTGGGTGTCCAGGTACGAGAACAGCCGTGCCTGCAGCAGTGGGTCGTCGGTGACATCGATCCCCGGGACGAGGTGCCCGGGGTGGAACGCCACCTGCTCCGTCTCGGCGAAGAAGTTCGTCGGATTCGCGTCCAGCGTCATCAGCCCGATCGGCTGCACCGGCGCCAGTTCCTCGGGCACGATCTTCGTCGGATCGAGCAGGTCGATCCCCTCGAACATTTGCTCCGGGGTGTCGGGGAACGCCTGGATACCCAGCTCCCACTGCGGGTAGGCACCGGACTCGATCGCGTCGGCGAGGTCGCGGCGGTGATAGTCGGGGTCCATGCCGTTGACGATCTGCGCTTCCTCCCACACCAGGGAGTGCACACCCAGTTTCGGCTTCCAGTGGAACTTCACGAGTGAACTTTCGCCCGCCGCGTTCACCATCCGGAAGGTGTTGACGCCGAAGCCTTCCATCATCCGATACGAGCGCGGGATGCCCCGATCGGACATGTTCCACAACGTGTGCGCCGTCGCCTCGGTGTGCAGGGACACGAAGTCCCAGAAGGTGTCGTGCGCACTCTGTGCCTGCGGGATCTCGCGGTCCGGGTGCGGTTTGCCGGCATGGATGATGTCGGGGAACTTGATGCCGTCCTGGATGAAGAACACCGGAATGTTGTTTCCCACCAGGTCGAAGGTGCCTTCGCCGGTGTAGAACTTGGTCGCGAATCCACGGGTGTCGCGGACGGCGTCGGCCGACCCCCGGGAGCCGAGCACGGTGGAGAACCGGACGAAGACCGGCGTCTCGACGTCCTTGGCGAGGAACGCCGCCTTGCTGACGGGTTCGGCGGAACCATACGCACGGAAGATGCCGTGGGCGGCCGCGCCCCGTGCGTGCACCACCCGCTCCGGAATCCGCTCGTGATCGAAGTGCGTGATCTTTTCGCGTAGGTGGTGGTCCTGCAGCAGGGTCGGTCCCCGCTCACCGGCCTTGAGCGAGTGGTCGGTGTCGTAAAGTCGCGCGCCCTGCGCCGTGGTGAGGCGCTCACCCTTCTGGCCGCGGGCCGTGTCCGGCCCCTCGACGGGTTGCCCAGTCGCGGTCCGCAGTTCGGGCGCCCGCTGGTCGGACTTCGGCGGCAACGGCTCGGTGGGCTCGGTGGGCTCGGCGAGCGCCGGAGTACCGGACCCCGGAGTTCCGGGAATGGGCGGGTTCTTCTTGGACACGACGAAGCTCCTCGCTGAAATATCGATGGGATGGGCGCCAACGTTGCTGTACGGTCTGCTCTTCCCGGAGTGCCCAGATGTTCGAAAACCGAATCACGCTCCACGGGGAGCGCGACACCCGACTTGTCCCGACTGCGAGACGCTGTTTCGCATTCGCGTCCCTGGGCATAGCTAATGCAGAGGTCACACCCCGAACAATCCGAGAGTCCGGCGTTCTGGTGCGTCGGTAAGGAGAGAAATCATGGGTACCGAACCAGGCAAGCAACTGCACGAGGAACCACAGTCCGAACGCGGACCCCAGGGATCGCGGGATGCGGGTCCGGATCAGGCCGGCGCAAACGAGGCGGGGCGCGAGGCCGGGTCGCTTGATCAGGACGAAGTCACCTCCACCGCCGAGGAGGGCACGAACCCCGCGCCAGCCGGCGGCTCGTTGCCTCCCGGCGACGCGAAGCCACCGATCCCGCCGTACGAAGGCCGGACGACGAGCACCCAGGAGGGGCGCCCGGAGCGCGACGAGCATGTCGACACCGGCGGCACGCAGTCACCGAAACCCGAGGAGACCCCACGTGGCGCGGTCGCGTCACCGGCGGAGGAGAAGCCTGCCGCTCAAACCGCCGAGACCGAGGGCAGCGACTCCGGGGTGGGGCCCGCGCACCAGGGAGGCGTCGGTAGGGCCGAAGACAAGAAGTGACGAGCATTCGAATGGCCCTGCAGTGCAGACCGGTTCGGTGGTCCATCGCTTGAGACAGCGTTCTGCCGGGTACTCGTCCCCCGTGGAGATCATTGGAATCCTGATTCTGGTCAGCGTTATCGCGTACGTCGCGCTCAAGAGGCGGGGCGGGAGGAAGTCGTCGGGGAACGGCTGAACCGCCCCTCGCCTCTGCTGGCGCCGATGCTGCCAAATCGAGAGCGGCATCGAAATACTCTGATTGGTAGCAAGTCCGGTTGCCGGTAGTGTCCGGCCGCGCTGTTCCGTGTGGATTCTCCGGACAGAAGAACCGTCTCGTCGACGCTTCGTGTCGGAAAGGATGTGCGCATGATCAGGGTCGCCTCGGTGCCGGCCTCGCATGTATATGTTCGACATCTTGCGGAGCCCGACGGGAATGACCACGTGGTCCGCCTTCCAGATCCGGTGCCGGCCGACGGGCGGAAGGTGCCGGGCGGGTGGTGGCCTCCGGTGATGCTGGATCCGTTGTGGATCAGTCGGCATCACCGCGAATTCGACGTGTTTCACATCCACTTCGGGTTCGACGCCATCGCCCCGGCCGACATGAAGGACATTCTGCACGAACTGTCTGTGCATCGAATTCCCTTGGTGTACACCGTGCACGATCTGCGCAATCCCCACCAACCCGACCCCGAACCGCATCTCGAACTGCTCGACGTGCTGGTTCCCGCCGCCACCGCCGTCGTCACCCTGACCCCGGGTGCCGCGTCGGTGATCGAATCGAACTGGGCTCGCACTGCGACGGTGCTCCCCCATCCGCACGTGGTCGGGCGCGATCTGCTCGACCGGCCCCGGCACCGCACCGCGGAATTCGTGGTGGGCGTGCATGTGAAAAGTCTCCGCGCGAACATGGATCCGTTCCCGGTCCTCGACGTACTTGCCGGCACGGTTTCCCAGCTCGAAGGTGCCCGACTGCGAATCAACGTCCACAGCGAGATCTTCGATCCGGCGAACCACTGGTACGCCCCGGAAGCGGGTATTCGTCTCGTGCGCTACGGAGATCGGAAGGACGTCGACGTCCTCGTTCACCGGTACTTCTCGGACGGGCAACTGTGGGACTACCTGACGTCGCTGTCGGTGTCGGTGCTGCCGTACCGCTTCGGCACCCATTCGGGTTGGCTGGAGGCCTGCTACGACCTCGGGACGGCGGTGGCAGCGCCGAGCTGCGGCTTCTACGGGGAGCAACAAGACTGTGCGGTCTTCGGATTCGACGAACAGCATTTCGATGCGGAGTCGTTGAAACGCTGCATCCGGGCGCTCTACGACGCCGAACCGAAACGGGCGACCGCGACCGAACGCGAATCACAGCGGCGCCAACTGGCCCGCGCGCATTACGCCATCTACGAGGAAGCCCTCTCGTGAGCGGCACACCGCTGCGGATCGCCCTCGTGGCGTCGTGCCGATTTCCGATCCGGCAGCCCTTCGCCGGCGGCCTCGAATCGCACGTGTGGTGGCTGGCACGCAGTCTGTCTGCGGACGGGCACCGGGTGACATTGTTCGCCGGCCCGGGCTCGGATCCGGGACTCGGCTGTGCCCAGCTCGAGGTCCGGACGCTCGAGGTCAGCGCAGCCGCCCGAGCGGACGCGTCCATGCCGCCCCTCGAGTTCATGGCAGAACATCATGCGTACCTGCAGCTGATGCTCGATCTCGCCGGTCCGTTGGCGGGAGAATTCGACGTGGTGCACAACCACAGCCTGCATTACCTGCCCGTGGCCATGGCGGCGACGGTGCCCGCACCCATCCTGTGCACGCTCCACACACCACCGACCCCGTGGCTCGAGTCGGCCATCGCCGTCGGCTCCGGACGTGGGGCGCACTTCGCTGCGGTGAGCGGACACACCGCCGACGCGTGGCGGCATGTCGTCGGCGACATCGATGTCATCCCGAACGGCGTCGACCTCGCCGGCTGGCCGGCAGGCGACGGAGGGCGACGCCTGATCTGGTTCGGCCGTCTGGTGCCGGAAAAGGGTGCTCACCTGGCGATCACGGCCGCGAGGCGGGCGGGGTTGCCGCTCGTGCTGGCCGGTCCGATCAGCGATCCGGACTACTTCGCGCGGTCGATCAGGCCCCGTCTCGGATCCGACGTCACATATCTGGGTCATCTCGCGCAGCCGGCGCTGGCGGCGGCGATCGGCAGTTCCGCAGCGGCACTGGTAACACCGTTGTGGGACGAGCCCTACGGCCTGGTGGTGGCCGAGGCGCTCGCGTGTGGCACGCCGGTCGCCGCGTTCGCGCGGGGTGGGATTCCGGAAGTGCTCACCCCCGACTGCGGCCGGTTGGTACCACCCGACGACCTCGACGCCTTGGTTCGCGCAATTCCGGAGACCGTCGTGCTCTCTCGTTCGGCGGCGCGCGACCGAGCCCGGGAACGTTGTTCCGAACGCGTCATGGTCGATGCATACGTGGACACGTATCGGCGACTGACGCACGCGCACGGAATCGGGAAGACGCTGCGACACAACGGGGTGATGCTGTGATCGGGTACTACATTCATCACCACGGGCAGGGGCACCGCGCACGGGCGAAGAGTATCTGCTCCGCTCTGACCACGCCCGTCACCGCACTGACGTCGGCGCCGCAACCGGACGCAGAGTGCTTCGCCGACGTCGTCTGCCTGGTCCGCGACGACGACGGCGACACGGCCGAGAATCCGACCGCCAACGGCGTCCTGCACTGGGCGCCCGCGCTGGATCGGGGTTTGGCGTCGCGGATGGGTCAGGTGGTCCACTGGATCGACACCGTCCGGCCGAGTCTGCTGGTGGTGGACGTGTCGGTGGAAGTGACGGTGTTGGCCCGGCTTCTGGGCGTGCCGGTCGTGGTCGTGGCGATGCCGGGAGACCGAACCGATCCTGCTCATCACCTCGGGTATCAGCTCGCCGAGCACATCCTCGCAGCATGGCCGCAGGAGATGTACGACCCGTTGTGGCTCAGAGAATTTGCGGACAAGACGACCTTCGTCGGTGGGATCAGCCGGTTCGACGGCCGCCCAAGCGATGACGGCCCTTCGGCGGGGCGCCCCCGGGTGCTGGTGCTCAGCGGTACCGGCGGTTCGAATCTGTCGATGGACGACATCCGGTTGTGCGCCAACCAGCACCGGGGATATCGGTGGCAGGCGCTCGGCGTCCCGGGTGCACCCTGGGTGGACGACCCCTGGCCGCAGTTGAGGACTGCCGACGTCGTCGTCTCGCACGCCGGTCAGAACGCGGTCGCCGATGTCGCCGCTGCCGGACGCCCGGCGATCATCATTCCCCAACCCCGCCCGTTCGGAGAACAGCACGCCACTGCGGCGGCGCTGGCAGCCAACGAGCTCGCCGTGTCGGTACCGCGGTGGCCGTCCCTGACCGAGTGGCCGCACCTGATCGAGGCCGCCACGACCGTGGGTGGTCACCGCTGGCCACGCTGGCAGACCGCAGGTGCGGCCGGGCGCGCGGCAGCGGTCATCGACAGCCTGGCCAAACGAATCGAGGCCTCGCGATGAGGACTGCGGTGGTCACGATCGCCGCCCACCGTGACACCCATCTGAGGCTTCAGCTGCGGTCCCTCGAACGAAGCACATCGGTTCCGAACGCGCATGTGGTCGTGGCGATCGGCGACCCCGCAGTGGCAGACGTGGTGTCGGCCGAGGGCAGCACCGCTGCGGTCCTGTGGATCGAGCACGATCGCGGACCACTGCCCCTGGCGCGCGCCCGGAATGCCGGTGCCGCAGCAGCCCTGGCCGCAGGAGCGGAGCTGTTGATTTTCCTCGACGTGGACTGCATTGCGGGACCCGCGATGATCCGCCGGTACGCCGACGTGGCTCGCCGGCAGTGCCATCGCAGCGCTCTCCTGTGCGGTCCGGTCACCTATCTGCCGCCCCCCGGCCCGGGAGGATACGACCTCGACCACGTCCACGAAGCTCGTCGTCCTCACTCTGCTCGGCCGGCGCCCCCCGCCGGGACTGTAGTGCCGGGTGCGGACTACGACCTGTTCTGGTCGTTGTCCTTCGCCGTCACCGCCGATACGTGGAATCGGATCGGGGGATTTTGCACCGACTACACGGGGTACGGCGGTGAAGACACCGATTTCGCCTACACCGCCGCAGCCGCGGGCGTGGGCCTGCGCTGGGTCGGTGGTGCCGACGCATTCCACCAGTACCATCCGGTGTCCGACCCGCCCGTCGAGCATCTCCGCGACATTCTCGTCAATTCCCGACTGTTTGAACGCCGTTGGGGTCGATGGCCGATGCAGGGCTGGCTGCGGGCGTTCGAGGATCGAGGATTGATCACCTACGATCCCGCGCAAGGGTACCGGCTCCGATCGACGGACAGTGGCCACGAATACGAGGGGCGGGCGTTGTGAACCTGACCGGACAAATCGGCGGTGCGGCAAGGACCGTGTTCGTCCGCGCACCGTTTCAGGTCGCCGCGGCACTGCGAGGCGGCGTCAGGGTCTTTCATCCGCGTGGCCTGGTGGCAACGGGGCATGTCGAACTGGATTCGCCCTGGTGGACACTGCCGACGGGAAGGCGGATCGAAGTGACGGCGAGGATGTCCGGAGGAGTGGGAACGCCGTCGGCCGTACCCGACGTGCTCGGGCTGGCGTTGAAAATCCCGCTCGATCCGCCCGATACGGAGTGGGATCTTCTACTGGCCAGCTCGGGGACCTCCGCAGTGACTCGGATGCTCCCACTACCCGCCCGGCAGTGGCGTAGCGCCCGCTACAGCAGTCTGATGCCGTATTCGTCGGGCACGTCGGACACCCGGTGGGTCCTCGCGGTCCCGGTCGGCCGGCATCCGGAATCGACCTCACTGGCCGCGTTGAGACGGTCCATCGCCGACACACCGTTGAGGTTTCGTCTGGACCTCGTCTCGATGACCGGGTCGGCCGTTCCGGCCGGGCAGGTGACGCTGACACAGGTACACGAGCGACCGGACGACGAACAACCGACGTTCGATCCGGTGCTGAACTGTCCACCGGGGCTGGCACTTCAGCCCGGATGGCTCGCCGGTGTGCGCGTCGGGGCGTACCGGGGAAGTCGCCGCGGCCGCAGCGGACGGCCGCGGTGAGAGTCCCTGCGCTTATCGCAACAGCGCGTCTTCGAGTAGAACGAGGGCGTGCATGGTGGTCGCGTCCACCACGTCGCCGGGGTCGCCGTCGAAGTGTCGCAGTTCGGCGCGAACCCGACCGTCGGTGAAGACCCCGAACCACACCGTCCCGGGCGGTTGTCCGTCCTGAGGTTGTGGTCCGCCTGCGCCGGTGACCGCCACTGCCAGATCAGCTCCGAGCAGATCGGCTACCGTCGACGCCATTGCTCGTGCGCTGGGTTCGCTGACGACCGGACCGTCGGGAACCCGCAGCAGTCCGTGTTTCACGGAACTGGCATAGGCCACGACGCTGCCTCGATACCACTCGGATGCGGACGGGGCGGCACCGAGAACGGAGGAAATTCTCCCGCCCGTCAGAGATTCTGCGGTGGCGATGGTGAGGTGCCGATCACGGGCTGCCGCAGCGATCCGTTCTGCACGCTCGTCGAACACGCTGCTCATCAAACTTCCACCTCTCGCTTCGAGGACGTCTCATTACCGACTCATCCGGATTGTCAGCACTTTTGGGGCGGCCCTGCCGGCTCCGGTCTGAACCGGAGGGCCTGGTCGTCGTCGCGTCCGGACACGACGACGGCGTATGTGTCGAAATACCCCGGGGGGAGAGGGCGCAATCCGGGGCCCGCAACTGCTGGGGTGACCGAACCGTTCTCTCCGTCCCGTCAAGGTGATGCGGGAGAACATGATCAGCCTTCGCGTGGTGTCGGATGTCTCGCGAGGGTGGTCCGCCCGATCGTGTCGAGCAGGTCGTGCGGTGTGCCCGTACGGAAGGTGCGGCGCTGCCGGACGGCGCCGTTGCCGGAGGCGAGTACCGCTCGAGACCATGATGTCCTCCTCACGCCGGGAGCCGCCTCGGGATCGGGTGTGTCCGGCGAATGTCGTGTACCCCGAAGCACACTGGTCGATGCAGCTGGTCGGTGCGACCACTGGCCCAGTCGCTATGGTGTCGGCTCGGCGTGCTGCCGGGGCGAGTGCCATCCCGGCTCGACCCAGGGTTGGCGGTCCGGTAGACCCAGGCAGAAGCGCGCTCTCGGTGGGAGGGTTCCGAGATCGAAGGCAACGGACCCGAAGGTCTTCGTCCGGCGGCCGTGCCGCGGTGTGACGCACAGGGGCGCGGTCCGGTCGGTGAGCAGCCGCTCGGCGTCGGTCAGATCGAGGACCGAGGTCACGTGTTCTTCGAGAAATTCGAGGCGAACTCGGGAATCGGTTGTCCGCCCGTCGCGCTCGAGTTCGTGAGCGGCATCCGGGTCGATGTCGCCGTTGGCCAGTGGGTGATTGGTGTGCAACAGGAGTGGCGAACCCGCGGGGCAACTGACGACGATCTCGGTGGCAGAACACTCGACGCCGTGGAGTCCGTGCGCATCTGCCATCGCATAGTGCTGTCCGCTCGCGTGTGAGATGCGGTGCAGGAAGTCGGCCGCTGCGGCACGAGAGGATTGGACGAGCGCGCCCCGGATCGCGGCGGCGACGGGCAGACCGGCACGGCTGTGGTGCAGCATGCCGAGAGTGTTGACGCAGACTCCGACACCGGCAGCGTTGATCCCGGTCAACCCGATCATTCCCGCCGAACTCAGTACCAGTGCTTCCGGCCCTGACTCCGGGAGGACGCGCAGAACGACCTGGGATCCATCCATGAACTCGGGAAGGTCCATATTCTGGGCGAGGATCACGCCACCCACGTCGGACCGTCCGAGGACGCTGCAACCCAGTTCCAGGTGCTCCCGGTGCACCCACCACTGCTCGTCCATGAAGTTGTACGCGAGGATCTCCGCGAACGGGACTCCTGCCGCCTCGGCGATGCCGCGCATCTCCTCGGCCAGGTCGGGCACGGCCGCCTCGATGGTGGCAAGCAGTCCCGTCGCGGCGAGGTGCTCGCGACTGCGAGCGCTCGTCGCGTTCCGCCACCGGTCCAGTGCAGTGTGGATCAATTCGCGGGCCTGCTCACCGTGAGCGAGGCCGCGGGCGCGTCCATCTCCTGCGCACTCGATGACCGTCATCACATCTCCACTCGGTCTGCACGATTGCCCTGTCCTAAAGCATTTCCGGGCGAGGAGCCACCGACGTGGTGGGTACCCACCGGCGTACGGTACGCCCGGCAGACGATGCGTGGGGCTCGACGGTGGAAGTGGACCGGCGCGTGCGGCCGGCACGGGGAGGTTCAGGGCCGCAAGTCGGGGGGTACCCGTCGGGTATGGACCACTCGCAGGCACCGTTGTTGGACGCATTGGAGCAGTACCATCAGCTCGACCGATACGGATTTTCCCCACCGGGACATCGCCAGGGTCGCGGCGCAGACAGTCGGGTGACCAAGGTGCTCGGCATCGACCCGTTCCGTTCGGACGTCCTCGCTTCCGGCGGGCTGGACGACCGCCGATCCAGTAACGGCTACCTGTCCAGGGCCGAGCAACTGATGGCCGATGCGGTCAGGGCCGATCAGGCCTTCTTCTCGACCTGCGGCAGCTCACTGTCGGTGAAGACGGCGATGATGGCGGTCGCGGGTGACGACCCCGGCGGCCTGCTCGTGTCCCGCGACTCCCACAAATCCATCGTGGCGGGTTTGGTGTTCAGTGGTGTCACGCCCAGGTGGATCACCCCACGGTGGGACGAGGAGATGCACTTTTCGCATCCTCCGTCGCCGGACCAGGTACGGGCCATGTGGGAGAAGTACCCCGACGCCGCCGGTGCGCTGGTCGTCAGCCCCAGTCCGTACGGGACGTGCGCGGACCTCGAATCCATCGCACGGGTGTGCCACGAGCGGGGCAAGCCTCTGATCGTCGACGAAGCGTGGGGAGCGCACCTTCCCTTCCACGACGATCTGCCGACTTGGGCTATGGACGCCGGCGCCGACGTCTGCGTGGTCAGCGTCCACAAAATGGGTGCCGGCTTCGAGCAGGGATCGGTCTATCACCTGCAGGGCGACCTGGTCGACGGCACGCATCTGTCCCAGTGCGCGGACTTGTTGACGACCACCAGTCCGAACGTGATGCTCTACGCGGCCATGGACGGGTGGCGGCGGCAGATGGTCGAGCACGGCACGGACCTCCTCGGCCGCGCTCTCGCGCTCGCTGGCCGCACCCGGGAGAGGATTGCCGGCGTCGACGGACTGACCGTGCTCGAGGACCGGTTGCTCGGCGAGGAGGCCTCGCACGACCTCGACCGCTTGCAGATCCTCATCGACGTCAGCGAACTCGGTGTGTCCGGGTTCCAGTGCACCGACTGGATGCGTCAGCACTGCCACCTCGACGTCGGCATGCACGATCACCGCCGCATCGCGGCGACCTTGTCGATGGCCGACGACGACGACACCACGAACCGGCTCGTCACCGCCCTCGAGAACCTGGCACAGGCCGCGGCATCCTTCGATCGGCCACCACCGATCTCGTTGCCGAGTCCCGAAGAGCTGCAACTCGAGTCGGTGATGTCACCTCGAGACGCGTTCTTCGGGTCGAGCGAGATGGTCGACGCAGACCGGGCAGCCGGACGCATCGCCGCCGAACCACTCACCCCGTATCCACCGGGCATTCCTGCCGTCGTGCCGGGAGAGCGTCTCGACCGGCAGGTCGTCGACTATCTGCGCAGCGGCGTAGACGCCGGTATGGAGATTCCCGATGCCGCCGATGGAACCATCCGGCAAATCCGTGTGGTCGTCGAATCCTGAGGCTACGGCAGTTTACGCCTGGTCACGGGCCCGGACGTCATGAGTTTTCGTAGCTTCCCGATGGGGGACCGTTCGCCGAGGACGGCGCTCGTACTGTGCGACCGGCCCTCCATCCCCGCAACGAGTTCGCGGATCACCTCCTCGGCGGTGTGGTGCGGGCGCCAGTCGAGCACGGTGTGGGCACGGGAACAATCCACCAGTGGGGTGGCGTAGGCGAGATCGATCCAACCCTGATGGATAGGCGAAAGATGCAGCGTCCACGCGAGGTTGGCGACAACACGCAACGCCGACGACGGCACGTGGACGAGATGGGCGTCGAAGGCCTCCCCGACATCCGCCGCGGTCAGTGGTTCGTCCGCCGCGATGTTGAACGCCCCGGGCGCACGCCGGGCAAGCGCTTTCATCACTGCGTCGGCGACGTCGTCCGTGTGGACGACAGGAAGTGTCAGCGAACGGTCGAGCGGGAGGACCGGCAGCATCGGTATCCGCCGGGTCAGACTGCGCGGCACGAAACTCGGTGCCGCGTACCGCAGGAGAGCGGTGGCCTCGTCGTGCTGTGCGATCAGACCGGGACGGAGCCGGGTGACGGTGAGAGGCGCGTGTCCGTCAGTCGCAGATGCGGTTTCGACCTCGTCGAGGACGTCTTCCTCGGCAACTTTGTCGACGCTGTAGATCGATCCCGGCATGCCCCGGCGGGGCCTCTGTTCGGTCACGCGTTCGCCGTACGCACCGGGGGAGTACACCGCCGCCGAGGAGAGGTGGACCAGGTGGTGCACCCGGGCGTCCCGTGCCGCTTCCGCGACCGCCCGCGTTCCGTCAACTGCCGTGCGTCTCAGATAATCGCGATCTCGGGCCGGTTGAAACGCGATCGCCAAGTGGACCACGGCATCCGCATCCTCGAACAGCGGCACGAGTTCCCTGTACGCATCACCTCCTGCCAGGTCGATCTCGTGCCAATCCGCATACTCGTAGGGTGGCGTGCAAGGCGGCGTTCGGCGGGCGATAGCGGTCACCGTGGTCGCGGGTTCCTGTGCGGCGAAGAGACGCAGGAGCGAGGTGCCGACATTGCCGCTGGCGCCGGTGATCACGACCTTGCGCGGTACGTGTGCCAACTATCTGTCCCTTCCGGCCGAACCGGTTGTCGGTGACCTCATCGGACGGAAAACTCGAGTCCGAAATTGTTCAACGTGGCGGGGAGCGGCCGGTCGGGATCGGGCGAGATGCGCGAGGTGACAGCGAAGTCGGCGCGGGTGAAGAGGTTCGCGAGGACCGTACTGGTCACCAGTAAGACGACGTTGCGCCCGGGACAGGTCGTGGGTCCGGCGCTGAACGGAACGAGGCCGCGATACTGTTCCGCCCGCCCGTCGATCCATATCTCCGGTTCGAACCGGTCGGCGAACGGGAACGCCAGCCGGTCCCGGTGGAACGCGGGTGCCAGGATGACGAACGCGCTACCGGCCGGAATCGTATACCGGCCATGGTCGTCTTCCCACTCCGTCGGAGCCAGCGAATCCCGAAGGATGACCGGGGTGGTCGGCCAGAGCCTTGTGCTGTCGAGGATGCACCCCCGCAGGTATTCGTAGGGTTGCGGTTCGCCGAGGGTCGAGGGTTCGATCCGCTCGAATGCTTTCGTGCGGTGTCGCGGGTGCGTCGCGAGCAGTGCCATCGTGCGGATGGTGACCATGCCGGCGGCGTCGAATGCGAACAACCAATGCGGGATTTGGCCGACGGGGTCGATCGGTGCATTCGCGGGGACCTCCCGCAGAGCGCCCGCGAGACTCTCGGCGGGTGCCGATTCGACGTACCGCTGCAGCCGCTGAGTGAACCTGTCTCGTAGCGCGTGCCGGATCGGATGCGCGAATGACCAATTGCCGTTCGAGCGGAGCGTCCACAACTGATCGGTCAGTTCGTGATCGTCTCGTGCGGACGCCCCCAGCACGACACTTCGCACGATCCGCCACCACCAGCGTGTGAACGTGGCGGCGTCGAGGGTGCCTGCCGCGCGGGCCGAACGCAGCAACTCTTCGGATTCGGCACGAATCAGTTCAGTGATCGGGCCTGCCAGGTGGTGCATCGGCTGCCCGGTGTCCAGCGCCTGCTCGTTCACGTCCCGGCGGCGATCCCGAAGCGCACCTCGGGAGATGAGGACCCCGTCGGGTTGGAACGGGCTCAGTGCAGCCACCTTTTCGCGATTCGCCGCGGTGAAGAGGTCGGCCTCGGTGCGCAGCACGGTGTCGACGTCCTCGGCCGTCAGAACCACGGCGAGGTCCCGGCCGAATACACGAAACGGCAGCGGGCCGTCGCCGTACCGCTCTCGGAGTGCGGGTATCTGTCGCACTGCACCTGCATCGGCTTGTAACCGCTCGAGCAGCCCCATGACGGGACGGCGCCGCGCGATGGCTCCGGCCGCGACGAACGGCAGTACCGACTGACCGAACAGGCGGGCCACATCGGTCGTCGCGGCGCGACGCTGCCGAGCGGATGTGGCAGGTCCCGTGGCGGTCAGCGTCATCGAAACCTCCGGTGTGATGTGCGTCCACGGGCGAGCCGGTCCCGCCCTCGTCACGGCCGTCTACCCACGGCTGTGGACGGGAAAACAACGAGCCCTCGGTCGGCGCCGGTTGATTTCGAGCGGTGCCGGGGTAAAGAACCTGTATGGATCAGTCGGAAGCACCGCTCTTGGACGCAGTGGCGGATTATCACCGCCGAGACAGGTACGGATTCACCCCACCGGGTCACCGGCAGGGGCGAGGCACCGACGAACGGGTGACCCAGGTGCTGGGTATGGACCCGTTCCGGTCCGACGTGCTGGCTTCGTTCGGACTCGACGACCGAAACTCGAGTAACGGGTATCTCGCGCGTGCCGAGCAGTTGATGGCCGAGGCGGTCGGCGCCGACAAGGTGTTCTTTTCCACGTGCGGCAGTTCCCTGTCGGTGAAAGCCGCGATGATGGCCGTGGCCGGGAACGATCCCGGTGGTCTGCTGGTCGGCCGGGACTCGCACAAGTCGATCGTCGCGGGCCTGATCTTCAGCGGGGTCACACCCCGCTGGATCGCGCCGCGGTGGGACGCGGACATGCACTTCTCGCATCCGCCGTCACCCCGGCAGGTGCAGCAGGCGTGGGAGGAGCATCCCGACGCGGCCGGTGCTGTCGTGGTCAGTCCCAGTCCGTACGGCACCTGCGCCGACATCGCGGCTATTGCCGAGGTGTGCCACGACCGGGGTAAGCCGTTGATCATCGACGAAGCATGGGGTGCGCATCTGCCCTTTCACGACGAGCTTCCGACGTGGGCGATGGACGCCGGCGCGGACGTGTGTGTGGTGAGTGTCCACAAGATGGGTGCCGGATTCGAGCAGGGATCGGTCCTGCACGTGCAGGGAGATCTCGTCGACAGCGCACATCTGTTCGCCTGCGCCGACCTGCTCATGACGACGAGCCCGAATGTGATGGTCTATTCCGCGATCGACGGATGGCGCCGGCAGATGGTCGAGCGCGGCGCGGACCTGCTCGGCTCGGCATTGCGGCTCGCGCATCGCACCCGTGCGCGTATCGACGACATCGATGGATTACAGGTTCTCGACGACCGACTGCTGGGCAAGGAGGCATCCCACGATCTCGACCGATTGCAAGTTCTGATCGATGTCAGTGAGACCGGTGCCTCCGGGTATCAGTGCGCGGATTGGCTGCGCGAACACTGTGAGCTGGACATGGGCATGACCGACCACCGACGTATCCTGGCGACGATGTCGATGGCCGACGATGACGCAACCACCGACCGCCTCGTGGCTTCGCTCTCCCTCCTCTCGCGTGCCGCGGAATCGTTCGAACCGGCTCCGCGCATCGATCTTCCGACGCCGGACGAGCTGCAACTCGAATCGGTCATGTCTCCGGGTGGGGCGTTCTTCGGATCGGCGGAGATGGTCGACGCCGACAAGGCGGCCGGACGCATCGCCGCCGAACAACTCACCCCCTACCCGCCGGGGATACCGGCAGTCGTGCCGGGTGAACGCCTCGACGCGGCCGTCGTCGACTACCTGTGCAGCGCCCGCCACGCGGGTATGGCCATACCGGATGCTACCGATGCGAGCCTGAAGACATTCCGAGTCGTCGCGAGTCGCTGAACGGGCGAAGTGCTTTGCACCACAATCTGTATCGAGCTCTGGGATAGGTCGCCGACCGTCAGGATCACGCCGTGTCCACCGCGTCTGGACGTACAACGGAAGGCAGTGCATCGAGAGAGCAGTGCATCGAACGCGGCCCGTCGAGGGTGGGGAACGTCGGTTCGTGGCCTGTGGTGTCGGCGGAAGAGTGCACGAATGCTGCATGGAATGCTTCGGCGACGGTATCGAAGCAGCGCACCGTCGTACCGATTCCAATTCGGTCGAGGGTCGAGTGCAGCCGGGGCGGGGCGGCGACCGTGAGGCGGCAGCGCTGCTCGGTCATCCGGCCGGCAGCATGATCGAGTGCAGCCAGCCCGGCACATCCGATGAACGGAACGTGCAGGAGATCGACGACCGCACTGTGGCCGGTGAGCACCGCCTCGGCGAGACACGCGCTCAGCACCGGTGCGGTAAGGGCGTCGACGTCACCGCGCACCCGGATCACACCCGGGCCGCCCGTGGGTTCATCGATCTCGATGCGGAAGCCGGAGGGACCGGCGCCGCCCCACATGCCGGTACGCGGCCGCGCTGATCCTGACGAATCGGAGACAGAGCGGAAATAGGCCATGGGTTCCTCCCGGCGGCGGGACTACCTACCGGGCTGTGCTCTCAACCTCTGAGCAAAAAGATAGCGCGCTTTCGCACGGAAGAAAACCCCTGCGTACGAGGCATCAATGATTGCGGAGCGCGTCGATCAACTCACCCTTCCGTTTCGACGAATACCCCGACAAACCGACCTCTTTCGCCTTTTTCTTCAACTCGTCGACAGTCCAGTCCTCGTACGACGACGACTTGCCGCCTTTACGGCCGGTGCCGGACCGACCACGATTGGCGGCCGAGTTCGCAATTCGTGCGGCCTTCTCCTTCGACGCGCCATCCTTGCGAACTTCCTTGTACACCTTCTCGTCCTTGATCGACGACCGTGGCACGGTGATCCCTCCTTGCTGCGATTGCTCATTTGCGGGACACGAGGCTCGGCGGCACCGGCTCTCGGGCTGAACCGGCGCAGCCTCGGCGCCGCTGGTGTTCCGGAACGCCACGGCACCTATCACTCCGATTACCCTCACGATTCCGGCGTAACCCGGAAGGATCACCGGATGCCTGTAGTGTGACTGCGATTCCACGGCCGCAGGGGATCGTCAGATGGTGTCGACCGCGACTAGGTGTTCGATGCCGCGAAGATCGTCCGCGTTGCGGGTGAGGAGTCGGGCGTTGTTCGCGTGCGCGGTGGCTGCGATCATCAGATCAAGGGCCCGGGGATGAGGTTTGCGGCCATATGCTCGCACGGCGGCGGCAAGCTGCCCGTAACTTCGAGCGACACCCGCGTCGACGGGGAGGGGTTCGAACTTGCGTTCCACGGCGATCAGCCGCTGCAACCGCTGAGCTCGCTGGTCCGCCGTGGTGGCGACCAGGAGCCCGAAGTGCAGTTCCGCCAGGCTCACAGCACTGATCGCGACCTCCCCGTCAATGGGTGGGACATCGCTCGAGATCAGAATGCTCGTGTCGAGCACCGTCCTCACCGCGAAACCCAGGGGTCCGCGATCGGGTCGTCGATCAGGCGGCGGTCGGTCTCCCACGTTGGGTCGGTATCCGTCCGAAAGATATCGGCGACCTCATCGAAGGCGCACCACGTCTTCCGCCCGGCAGGGCCGAGGAGCGCGCTCGGCCGGCCGGCGACCGTGATCAGCATCGTCTCCCCGGCTTCGGCACGTTTGACGTAGTCACTGGCATGCTGGCGCAGTTCTTTCAGCCCGAGACTCTCCATGCCAAATAGTAGCACTAATGCTACCCTGCGGTTATCCGAGCTCGTCGGAATATCACCCTGCAGTCCACTGTTGAAGGAACTGACAGTGGCGCTCATACCCCGGGTACCACACCAGAAAAGTCGCCGCGAGCGACCACTTGCCGAGAGGCGATATGGCGTCACTGTCACCCGCGACCGGGTAAGACCTACATTGCGTAGCGTTCCCGGAGCGGATGAGGGGCCGCTGACATCGGGGAAGGTGCCGGCGGCCCTCCTCTGTTTGCCCCAGCCGGACGTCGTCGAGCGCCAGTGCGTCGAGTTGCTCGGGATCGACGACGACGTCGATGCCCGTGCCCGACGACAACCCCAGCAACTCGGGGGAGGTGAACGCGGCGTCCTCGGGGCCCCTTCGGGCGCAGATTACGACCTCGCGGACCTTCGAGTGCCGGAGAGCGTCGAGGGCGTGATCGGCGATGTCGGTGTGCGCCAGATCCTCGGGATCCGAGGTGAGGACCCGGGCCACGTCGAGTGCGACGTTGCCGATGACCACCACAGTTTCGTGCGACAGGTCGAACGTGCGGTCGGCGAAGTCCGGGTGTCCGTTGAACCAGGCCACGAACTCCGATGCCGAGGCGCTGTTGGCCAGGTCCTCGCCGGGGATGCCGAGTTGTCGGCCGTCGACGGCGCCGACCGCGTACACGACGGCGTGATACCGGCGCAGCAACTCGGCATGGGTGATGTCGCGGCCCACCTCGACGTCGAAGAAGACGCGCAGCCCGTCGCGTCCCATCGTGCGGGCGAACGACTCCTGGACCTGCTTGGCCTTCTGATGGTCCGGTGCGACACCGAATCGCGAATCAATTCACTTTCTCCTTCGGGGACATCTGGAAGGGGCTGCAATTGGCGACGGCGAAACTCGATGCCAGTCAGGGTGGTGGCGGCACGAAGGTCCTGGTGACACAGTGGCAGGGCACGGCCAATGAACCGGTGTTCGGCGGTCCCAGCAGGCAGTGGTACGCGCTCGGCATTCACAACAGCTCGAATTCGGGCATCTGGTTCCATCTCGAAGGGGGCGTACTCGCATGACCACGCAGGAATCACCGATGGTTCTCGCTTCTCGCCTCGGAAGGGCAAGTGTTGCATAATCTCTCCGTTTCCGGATCGTCAGGGGACGAGATGTTCGAGTCGCTCGATCAGTGCGTGGTTCGGGTCGACGCCGGCGTCCCGACGTTGGTGCGACGCGCGGACGCATAGCCGTCGAGGAAGTCAGGGGGAACGCTGGTCCGGGGCCGGCGGTCCCTTGCCTGCGCCCGGCGAAAATCCATCAAATTCCCCTCGAGGGCCACTTTGTCCGCACAAACGATTGACTTCGCTCCCGGCGCACAGCAGTGTCGTAGAGACACCCGCCGCACCGAGTAGTTCCGGAGTCGACCTTGACCAACGTCCACCCCACCGAGATCGCAGTTGCAGTGGCCGGATTCGGCTGGATGGGCCGAGTGCACACCAACGCGTATCTGCGGCAGCGCCACCACTTCCCGGAAGCGCCCGCGATCCGAATGGCCGCCGTCGCCGACGAGGTACCCGGCCGTGCCGAGGAAGCCGCCGCCCAGTTCGGGTTCGGCGCAGCGCTGACGGACTGGCGCGACATCGCCGCGGACGAGAACATCGACGCGGTCAGCATCACCGCACCGAATTTCCTGCACCGCGAGATCGGCGTCGCGATGGCCGAGGCGGGCAAACACATCTGGATAGAGAAGCCGGTCGGGTTGTCGTCCGAGGACGCGAAGGCTGTTGCTGCCGCTGTCGAGAAGGCCGGCGTCCAGTCGACCGTCGGGTTCAACTACCGGCACGCACCTGCCGTCGCGATGGCTCACGATCTCATCGCCTCGGGCGAACTGGGCACCATCACGCATTCGCGGTTCCGCTTCCTCAGCGACTACGCCGCACATCCGGACGGCGCGCTGAGCTGGCGTTACGAGAACGCGCGCGGTGGGTCGGGCGTGCTGGGCGATCTCGCCTCCCACGGCGTCGACCTGGTCCGGTACCTGCTCGGGGACATCGACGCCGTCGTCGCCGACACCGCCGTCTTCATCCCGCAGCGCGCCGTCCCGACGGGGGCCACCAGCGGGCATGCGCGCGCCACCGGCGGCAAGTTGGGAGCCGTGGAAAACGACGACTTCGTCAGCGCGCTGATCCGCCTTGCATCGGGCGGACGGGTGACACTGGACGCCAGCCGCGTGGCCGTCGGCGAGCAGAACAACTACGGGTTCGAGATCCACGGCACGAAAGGTGCGGTGTACTGGGACTTCCGCCGAATGAACGAACTCGGCACGAGTCTCGGCAGCAGGTATCAAGACCAGCCGGTCACGACGGTCTGGGTGGGGCCCGACGCCGGAGCCTACGCGCGCTTCCAGCCGGGTTCCGCGTCCTCGATGAGCTACGACGACCTCAAGGTCATCGAGGGAAACAACTTCATCGCTTCGATCGTCGACGGAAAGCCCCAGGGCGCAACGATCGCCGACGCCGTCGCCGCGGCCGAAACCCTCGACGCCATCACCGCATCGGTCGCATCGGGTGCGTGGGTCGGGGTGCGCTGATCCGGTCCGCGTCATATGGTCGCGGAGTTACGCTTGATCGGTTGGCGGGTCGTTCCCGTACGCGCCTTTCTCCGCGGAGGTTGGTATGAACACCAAACCGTTCGGCACAGGCATAGCGGTTCTCGCGTTGGCAATTTCGGTGGTGTCGTGTTCATCGGACAGTACGTCCGCAAGCGAGGACAGTTGCGTCCGCGCGAGTGACAGTGAGTTGGATGCGCTTTTCACGAGTTGGAACGATGCACTGGTGTCCGGCGACGCGAGCAGGGTTGCCGCGCTGTACCGTCCGGACGCGATACTGCTGCCGACTCTGTCGGTGCCCATCGCCGACACTCCGGAGAAGATAACGGAGTACTTCGTCAACCTGATCAAGGCCGATCCCACGGCCCGGATGGAAGAAAGCTACAAGTATTCGGACTGCAACCTCGCCTACAACGTGGGTCGCTGGGTCATCAACGCCAACGGCCAGGACGTGGCGGCGAGGGTCACGTGGGTGTACCGGTACGAAGACGGAAAGTGGTTGATCGCCAACCATCATTCGTCGGTGAACCCCAGCTGAGCACCGCGGTGGTGGCCGGCCCGCGAGGTCGGCCACCACCGTCGGTCTAGGACGATTTTGCGCGTTTGCCCGCGACGTACACTTCGGCGATGGACGTCTCGCGGATCCCCATGAGCAGCGCGAACAGGGTCTGATCGCGAGCCAGTTCGGGATCGGCCGACCGAAAGCCGTTGCGCAGCAAACCGTCGAGCGCCGGTGTGCCCGACGGGTCGACGACGACGAAGTCGGCTTCCTTCCCGGTGTCGAAGTTGCCGAACCGGTTCTCCATGTCCAGGGCCCGTGCGCCGCCGAGGGTGCCGACGAACAGCATCTCGGCGGGGTGCATCGACACCCCGTCGTCACCGGCCTCGGTGATGTGCACCTTGAACGCGTCGCCGAGCACCCGCGGGATCAGCCATTCGTCACCGCCGCCGTAATCGCTTCCCACAGAGATGGTGACACCCGACGCGACCGTGCGCTTCCACGGCATCGTTCCGGATCCCAGGAACAGCTGCGAGATCGGACAGTGCGAGACCGACGTACCGGTCTCGGCCATCCGCTCGAGTTCGACGTCCTGGCAGTGCACGCAGTGCGCGAGGATGGTGCGCCGGCCCAGCAGACTCTTTCCGCCGACCGCCGAGCCGGGCAGGAACTTCCCGTCGTAGGTGTCCAGGTACGAGTTCACCTGGTACGTCTCCTTGGTCGAGTCGACCTCGCCGGTGCCGGGGCGGTTGTTCTCGTTGAGATGCGAGTGCACGTACACCCCGCGGTCCCGCACCTCGTCGTAGAGTTCCCCGAGATTCTTCAAGGTTTCCGGCGTCACCGACAGTGAGAACCGCGGGATGATCGCCACATGCAGGAGCGCGGTGTCGACGTCGCCGGTGTCGGCGCCGTGCCACTTCTCGATCTCCTCGCGGGTGAGCCGGATGGCGTCCTCCTCGGACGTCATCAGCGGCTGAGCGGTTTCGTCACCGACGGTTTGAATTCCGCGGCCACTGACGATGCGCAGGCCGGCCTTCTGCGTCTCGGTGAACAGCGCGTCCTGTGCATGCGGAAACGCCGAACCGAACACCATGGCGGCCGTCGTGCCCGCGGAGATGCGCCGGTTGGTGAACTCGACGGCCGCCTGCTGCGCGAACTCCGGGTCGGCGAATTTCGCCTCCGACGGGAACATGCACAGGGTCAGCCACTCCAGAAGTTGCCCGCCGCCGTAGGAGTCGCCGGCGTAGGTCTGGGGGAAATGGACGTGGGTGTCGACGAACCCGGGCAGCAGAAACCCTGGCCGGTGGTCGTGTACGGTGCCGGACTCGTATTCGGACGGGATCTCGGCGCGGTCACCGCAGAACACGATTCGCCCACCGTCGTCCAGCACCAGGGCGCCGTCGGGTATCGAAACGAGGGCGGCCGCGGCTTCGGTCACTTTCGGTGCGCCGGCGATGTGGAAGATGTGTCCGAGGTGGAGGTGCGTGGCCATGCGTGAACTCCCGTCGAGTGGTAACGGATCATGCGATGAGATAAAAGCCCACACTTACAATGCCACCGATCAGACCCGGATCGCGGCCGAACAGACCAAGCCGTTTGCGTTGGATTCTGCGCGTCCGGCGGTCAGCGAGCGTCGACGAATCGGCGGATGACCTTGTCCCATCCCAGCGACTCGAGGAGTTCCGCGGCGGCCGCCCGCGAGGTGAGTGGCCGAAGAGCGTCTATGTCGAGGTCGCCGCTGGTACCCAGGACGTCGTCGAGGCGCAGGCAGTCGACGTATCCGTGGTCGGACCAGGGTTCCACGTGCCCGTCCCAGTCCGCGACGTCGGCGTACGGACCGCCGAGTCGTAGCTTCCCGCTGCGGTGGATCATCACGTACCGGGGCACCACCTGCATCGTCTCGTCCGCGGTGGCGAGGGTCGCCTCGGGGTCGGCAGCGGGATCCGCGCCCGCGAGCCGACGGTCGTAGGAGGCGGTCTTGACCGTTGCGACCTCGACCAGCGCCCGCACGTAGATCCACCGTGCCCGTTCGATCGAGCCCGCCCACGCCGTTTCCTCGTCGGCGCAGGAGAACACATTCTCGGCGGGGGTCCGGATCAGCAGCCGCGTCCCCACCCGCTCGTGGTCGACGACCAGGTCGCCGTCGACGAGGAACTCGCCGTCGTACTCGCGGACCCCGGTGATCGTCGCGACCGCGAGCACCTCGTCGTCGGGTGCGGTGACGAACAGTTCACGTTCGGAGAAGACAGTCTCGGCGTCGCCGGGAAAGGGGCCGCGACCTCGGGTGAAGGCGTCCTGCTGGGTCAAGCCGGCCCGGAACCCTGCTTCTGTCATCGCCAACGGATGAACGCGCAACTCTCGCAGGTCGCCGAGTCGAACCCTCAACGTCACAGGTCGTCCTCCCCGTTCATCTCCGGCGCACCGGAGGCCGAATCTAAGATCATAGCCGTTGACCTGCGGTGATGCCTCACCTGCGCAACCGCTGCTCGCCCAGTAGGGTCGCAGTGTCTGTTCGACCGACCGAGGGGGACCGGTGACGGGTTCTGCGTCCGAATCAATCATCTCGCCTGCCGCACGCATGTTCTGGGACCGCAGCTTCGCGGATCGTCGCGCATTGTTCGCCGGGCTTCGCCGGCGTTCGCCGATCGAGTTCCACACCGAAACAGCCGGTCCGGGCTTCTGGTCGGTCGTCGGTTACGACGACGTGGTGGCGGTGAGCCGGAACCCGGAGGTCTTTTCCTCCGCCAAGGGCTTCACCATCGACGACGTCCCCGTCGAGATCCTCGAATTCGCCATGTCGATGATTGCGATGGACAACCCCCGGCACCAGCATCTGCGGGGCATCGTGCAATCGGCGTTCACTGCGGCGTCGGTGCGGGGCATCGCCGAGCGGGTACGCGGTTACGCCCGGCAGATCGCCGCCGACCTGCCGCGGAACACGGTGTTCGACTTCGTCCCCGAGGTCGCGACCCGGTTGCCGGTGCAGGTGATCTGCGAGCTGCTCGGGATCCCGGAGAGCGACCGGCCGATGATCCTGGTGGCGGCGGCCGACGTCGTTTCCGGAGGTGGGGATCAGGAGTTCGTCACCGCCCCCGGCGGCGCGGCCGGTCTCGGCCAGATCTACGGGTACGCCCTGGAAATGGGCGAGAAACGTAAGGCGGACCCCGGCGACGATCTGACGTCCCGCCTGGTGTCGACGATGGTCGACGGGGAGACCCTCACGCCGGCGGAGTTCGGGTCGTTCGTCATCCTGCTGATCACGGCGGGTTTCGAGACGACCCGGCAAGCGCTGGCGTGGGCGCTGCACCTGCTCGGCGAGCACCCCGGCCAGAAGGAATTGCTGCTCGCCGATTTCCCCGGCCACATCGACAACACGATCGACGAGGTGATCCGCTTCGCGTCTCCGGTGCCCTACATGCGGCGCACCGCGACCGTAGACACCGAACTCGGCGGCGCCCACATCGCGGCCGGGGACAAGGTCGTCATGTGGTACCTGTCCGCCAACCACGACGAACGTGTCTTCGACGATCCGGACCGGTTCGACATCACTCGCCCGAACGCGGGCAAGCAACTCGGTTTCGGTGCGAAAGACATCCACCACTGCCTGGGCGTGAACCTCGCGAAGCTGGAACTGCGGGTCATGCTCGAGGAACTGTTCACCGCCCACCCCACCATCCACGCGGTGGGAGAGCCGGAGTTGCTGCTCTCCGCGTTCGTCAGCGGTATCGCGTCACTGCCGGCCAGGACGGGCGCCTGACGGCGATGTTCACGCAGGCCGGCGACCGGAAATCATCACGAGCGGCATGTCGGTGATGCGGGCTACGTGCGCGTCGTCGAGCTCGAGCCGGCTCGCCAGGTCCCGAGCCTCGTCGAGACTGATGGAGCGCCCGGCGATCCAGGTGTGGAAGATCGCGAGGTTGACGGCACCGAGACAACGCGGTGCCTTGTAGTCCTCGACGAACTTCTCGGCGTCCTCGAAACTCGTGCTGCGGTCCGCATCGGTGATCAGCAACGGCCCGCCCGGGTTCAGGACGCGCACGCACTCGGCCAGCCCGGCCTCGCGCGACGACCAGTGCTTGATGGAGCCGTAGCTGATCACGCCGTCGAAGCTCCGATCGGCGAACTGCAGCTTCGTGGCGTCGCCGACGTCGAACCGCACCCGGTCGCCGTAGTTGCGCATGCGCTTGGTCGCGCGCTTGATCTGCGCCTCCGACAGATCGAGACCCAGAATGTGCACGTCGGGGCGCTGGTCGGCGAGGTACTTGGTGAACAGCGCCCCACCCGATCCGACGTCCAGAACGCGCGCGTTCGGTGGGAGATGCGGCAGGAAGTACTCGTCGATGACGCTGCGGGAGCGGTAGACGGCCGGTGCCACGATGGTCTCGTACATCCAGGCGTGCGCCGGGGTGTAGATCGCGGTGATGGGGTCGAACGGTGCCAGC
The DNA here is from genome assembly GCF_002165735.1 of Rhodococcus sp. NCIMB 12038. Lineage (NCBI taxonomy): Bacteria > Bacillati > Actinomycetota > Actinomycetes > Mycobacteriales > Nocardiaceae > Rhodococcus > Rhodococcus sp. NCIMB 12038. The sequence continues at coordinate 7,053 of NZ_NHML01000027.1, read as the reverse complement.
GGCATGGTCGCGCTCCTAGGTATCCCGGGTCCCACGGCGTCCGACTTTGTGCGGGTCGACTTTCCGCGCCGTTGTCGCTCATAGATTAAGGGTTACCCGGCGTACACGCTGGTCCATCTATACGGTTGTCCACTTATACGCGGGCCGGTGTCCAGTCGGGGGTTTCGGTGAGCACGACCTGCTTCAGCAGATCGGCCGCCCGGCCGACGCCCTCGGTCGAACTGACGAGCGCGTCCTCGTGCTCGATGTTGATCGTGCCGTCGTAGCCGACGGAGCGGAGGTTGTACACGAAGTCGGCCCAGAACTGCTGCCCGCCCGGATGTCCCAGGCCGAGGGTGACGTAGTTCCATGCGCGGTCGTGCGGGGTGGTGATCGGAACGGTGTCGAGCAGCCCGTCGTTCTCGGCGTTCCACCGGTTGATCCGGATGTCCTTGGCGTGGACGTGGAAGATGGACTCGCCGAGGGATCTGATGACGGCGGGGATGTCCGCGCCCATCCACATGAGGTGCGAGGGGTCGAGATTGGCGCCGACGACGTCGGCCCCGGCGCTGTCGATCAGCCGGTGCAGAGTCGACACGTTGTGGACGAGTTGGGCGCCACAGGCTTCGACGGCAAGACGCACGTCGGCGTCGCGCGCGTAGGCGGCGAGTTCCTTCCAATAGGGGATCGCCACCTCCTGCCACTGGTAGGCGAGGATGTCCAGGTTCTCCGGTGGCCAGGACGTGGTGATCCAATTGGGTGACGAGTCACCCTCGGCGCCCGGCAATCCCGACATGAGGACGACTGTCGGGACTCCGAGTGCACTGGCCGCCCTGATGGTGTCGCGGACGACTTCGGACTGCCGGTCCCCGGTGACGGGGTGGAGTTGGTTGCCGTTGGCGGTGAGGGCGCTGAGCGTCAGCCCGCGCGAGGTGATCTTGCCGAGGAACTCGTCCCGCGCCCCTTCGGACGACACCAGGGCCGGCAGATCCGCGTGTGGACTCTCCGACCAGTTTCCCGTAGCGACCTCGACGGACGACAGTCCGTGGGTGCACGCCAGGTCCAGAGCGGCTTCGAAGGGCAGATGGCTGACGGAGTCAGTGAGTAGTCCGATTTTCACCGCTGTGCACTTCCTGTCGGGGAGACGTCGTACACAACTAGTACGTTCTAGTCGAAACTTTGTCAAGACATATGCACCTGTCGCGGGCCGCGACGGCACCCAGGATTCCGGGTGCCGAGCGCGACGTCACCGCGCGACGAGCCGGATGACCGGGTACTGCCGATCGGATTTGCTCTGATACTTCGCGATGCGGGGCTGGGCGGCGGCGATGCGCTGCCAGGCCTGCTCCCGGTCGGCGCCCTCGAGCTGCTGCGGGACCACGGGTGTGGCGTCGTTGCCGGGCANTTCGATCGACACCTCGCCGGGATGCGCCATCANGTTGGCGTGCCAGTCGGGATTCTGGCTCCCCCCGCCCGACGCGACGACCAGCCGGGCGTCGTCACCGTCGGCGAACCACGCCAGGGGTGACTGCCGCGGCTGACCGCTCCGACGGCCGACGGTGTTGAGGATCAGCACGTCCATGCCCATGAACTGGCCGTGGCCGCGTCGGATCTTGCGGTTCATGCGGGCGTTCATTTTCCGCTGCATCCATCGCGGAAACGTACCCGGCGTACCCGGCTTGCGCTTGCCTGCTTGGTTGTTCGTCGTGAGGGCTTTCTCCTGTTGGTCCAACCGTCGTGTTCTGGTCATGACGCTACGGGCGGCCCGGTGAGCGGCGCTTCTCGATTCCGGATGACACGTCCCAGCGGTGGCAGGGGCGACACCACTGGTAACGAGCGGTGCCGACGAGGCGACATCCGCGGAGTCGACAGAGGGACTCGAGGATTTCATGGGACACCGCGGGCCTGTCAGTGCGATAATTTCTCACCGTGCCGGGGTAACGGTGGGAAGCACGTACGGGGCGGATGATGAGAACAAGGCGTCATGAGGCCGACTCGCTTGTGTTTGGCTGCGGTGGTGGTGGCGATCGTCGTGTCCGCCTGTGGCAGTAGTCAATCCGGCTGCCACGGGCCGATGACCCCGTTGGAAGTACGTGCCTGCCTGCGGTTCGGCGTCAGCACACCGGGCGGCCCTACGGCCGTAGAGGAGTTCGAGAGTGTCGCGAAGGTGGTCGGTGAACCACCGACCGTGGTCCTGTCGTACTCCGACTTCATCTCGCCTCCTCCGATCGACGGCCTGCGGGCCGTGCGGGACCTCGGCGCCGTGCCGGTGATCACCTGGGAACCCTGGCGGTGGCTCGACGAGGGGCGGTTCGGATCGGGTGAGTTCTCGTCGTCGTCGATTGCCGCCGGTGTCCACGACGACTACCTGTACCGGTGGGCGGACGAACTGATCGCCTGGAAGGAACTGGTCTACCTCCGTTTCGCCCACGAACCGAACGGAACCTGGTACCCGTGGAGTGTGGCCCAGGGAACGCAGCCGAGCAACTATGTCGCGGCGTGGCGTCACATCCACGACCTGTTCGCATCGAAGGGCGCCGACAACGTGCACTGGGTATGGGCATCCAACGTCCGGTTCGAGGGCAGCAGCCCGATGGCCGACCTGTATCCCGGCGATGATTACGTCGACGTTCTCGGCGTGGACGGATACAACTGGGGCACGACGCAGCCGTCGAGTTCGTGGGTGGAACCGGCCGAGCTATTCGGTCCGAGCCTGGATGACCTGCGGAACCTGGCGCCACGTAAGCCGATCCTGGTCACCGAGGTAGGAAGCGCCGACGCCGGTGGGTCGAAGGCCGACTGGATCGGCGCGCTCGTCGACTTCCTCACAGCGGAGGACGACGTGTCCGGTTTCATATGGTTCGATCACGACAAGGAGGCCGACTGGCGGCTGACGAGCACACCGGAATCGGCTGCCGCTCTGGCGGAAGCATTGGGGAGGAGGTACCGCTGACATGGACATCCCGACGATTGCCGAAGGCACCGAAACAGCGCGGCTTCGGTCACTCGAACAGCTGGCGATTCTGGATACGACGCCCGAGGCGCGTTTCGACCAGATCACGCGGATGGCGCGTCACCTTTTCGGGGTTCCGATGTCAGCGGTGTCGCTCCTTGATCGGGATCGGCAGTGGGTCAAGTCGACGCAAGGCCTCGACATGCAGAACATTCCACGAGCGCAGACCGTGTGCCAGACGACGATCGCCCGGGCTTATCACCACCCGGAGGATCCGATGCTGATTCTCGAGGACACGCGACGCGAGACGGCGTTCGCGGATCTCCCCGGAGTGGCCGCGGACGGAGGGGTGCGGTTCTACGCCGGCTATCCGCTGTACGGGCCCGGTGGCCACCCTGTAGGGACGTTCTGCATCTACGACACCGAGCCCCGGACACTGGACTCGACGCAGTTGGCCGCTTTCGTCGAACTCGCCGAATGGGCGCAGCGGGAACTGGAGCACTCCGATGAACTCGGGCGTGCCGCCAGGATTCAGCGTGAACTGCTCCCTCGACACGAGATCGATCTGCCGGGGTACGAAGTGGAGTCGTCGTGCGTGCAGGCCTTCGCTGTCGGCGGTGACTTCTACGACTACTACCGGGTCGGCGCCGATGCGATGTTCAGCCTCGCGGATGTCATGGGAAAGGGCCTCGGCGCCGCGATCCTCACGGCGTCGGTCCGGTCGGCGTTGCGCGGCGTCACTCATGCGCTGGCCGCGTACGGCGAGGATCGCCCCGACCTCGGACGCACAGTGGCCGCTGTGGCGGCACAACTCGCCGAGGACTTCGACCGTACCGGCACGTTCGTGACGCTGTTCCACGCGCGGATCGACGTCGACTCCGGCGCACTGCACTACGTCGATGGCGGGCACGGTCTCGCAATGATCGTCAGGCGGGACGGCACCGTGGAACAGCTCCGCAGCTCCGGACTGCCGCTGGGGGTGGTCGACAACGACTCCTGGGCGGTGCAGTACAGCACGCTGCACCCCGGCGACATGCTCGTGATCTGCTCCGACGGCCTGCTCGACCACCTTGACGCCATCGACGGCGAATGGGAGTCGGTGCCCGCGTTCGCCGCTGCGCACCCGTCGCCGACACGGTTGCTGGCAGCCGTTCACGACCTCGCCGCTGTCGCCCCGCCCCTCGACGACATCACCGTCGTCGCCCTTCGACGTCACGATTGCTGAGGAGGAGGCACACGTGTCACCCCTGCGGCTTGCCGGTCTCCGGGTACTGATCGTCCTCACCGCCCTGCTCGGTCTCAATTACATCGTGTGGCGATGGCTGTTCTCGGTCAATTGGTCGGCGTGGTGGATCGCCGTGCCGCTGGTGGCCGCTGAAACCTACAGTCTGATCGACTCGTTGCTGTTCGGGTTGACGATGTGGCGCCTGCGGAAGCGACCCGCGCCATCGCCACCGCCCCGCGGCCTCACCGTCGACGTCTTCATCACCACCTACAACGAACCCGACGATCTGGTGCTCGCGACCGCAACCGCGGCACACGGGATCCGGTACCCACACACCACGTGGATTCTCGACGACGGGGATCGCCCCGAACTGGCCTCCGCCGCAGATGAGCTCGGGGTGCGCTACGTGACCCGTGCGGCGTCCTGGAAGAACAAACCCCGGCACGCCAAGGCCGGCAACCTGAACAACGCACTGATGCTCACCGAGGGTGAGTTCATCCTCATTCTCGACGCCGACCAGGTGCCCGATCCAGCAATCCTCGATCGCACTCTCGGATACTTCGCGGACGAGCAGATGGCAATCGTCCAGACACCGCAGTACTTCGTGAACGTGCCCACGGGCGACCCTCTCGGTAGTCAGGCACCATTGTTCTACGGTCCCATTCAACAGGGCAAAGATCGCTGGAACGCGGCCTTCTTCTGCGGGTCCAACGCCGTGCTACGCCGCGACGCACTGATGCAGCTCGGCATCGCCGGATACGTCGAAGCCGTCGAACGCGACGTGCAACGGGCACTGCGGACGGCCGCAAAGGTTGTCACGAAGGCCCGGGCCGAGTTGCCCGGTGACCAGAGGAAGATCGCTGAAGTCCTCGACGAGGTCACCGAGGCCGTGCATTCGGCACGGAAAGAGCTTCGCGGCGACCGACCAGTCGCCGACGTCACCTACGACTTCCAGCAACGGGTCGACGCCGCCGCACGTACGATCGTCGACGCAGACGTCGAGTCGATCCGCGACGACCTGGCGGTCATCGCCGCGCTGGAAACGGACCTGCACGACACCGACGCTCCCGTCGCGGTCCTCGACGATGCTGCGTTGACGCGTCTGGCCGAGCGCGAATGGTCACCGCTCGGCGCCATCGAGTCCGTCCGCACGCTGATCCGGGCGGTCGACGTCGGTCGTGACGACGAGGCACAGCCGGTGTTGCCGATGGTCACCATCTCGGTCACCGAAGACATGGCGACGTGCATGAAATTGCACGAACTGGGTTGGCACACCGCATACCACCACGAGATACTCGCCCACGGTCTGGCACCGGAAGACGCGGGCACGATGCTGACCCAGCGCCTGCGGTGGGCACAGGGCACCATCCAGGTGATGTTCCGGGACAACCCGTTGCTGCAACGCGGTCTCACCCTTGCACAGCGACTGATGTACTGGGCGACGATGTGGAGTTACCTCTCCGGCTTCGCCGCCGTCGTCTACATCGCCGCACCAGTGGTGTACCTCGTCGTCGGCGTCATGCCCGTGCAGGCTTACAGCTGGGAGTTCTTCGGCCGTCTCGTTCCGTTCCTCGCCTTCAACCAGTTGGTGTTCTTCGTGGTCAGCCGCGGCACTCCCACCTGGCGAGGCCAGCAGTACAGCCTCGCTCTCTTCCCGGTGTGGATCAAAGCGTGCTGGACCGCTGTCCTCAACGTGTACGCGGGGCGGCCGCTGGGCTTCGCGGTGACGCCCAAGACCCGGCAGGAACGTGGTGCGCCCCCGTGGTATCTGGTGCGGTACCAGCTGATAGCTATGGCGGCACTCGTCCTCGCGTCGGTAATCGGCGTGATTCATCTGGTGCTCGGGAACATTTCCGTGCTCGGCGTTGGTGTGAACCTGTTCTGGGTTGCGTTCGACCTGGTCATCTTGAGTGTCGTCATCCCCGCGGTCCGATATCGCGGATTCCGACAGGAGGAAACTGCATGATCGAGTTCGAGAGTTGTACGACGGAAGAGGGTGTGGCTGTGGTGCGTCCGGTCGGTAGGCTGAACATGGTGGCGGCGCCACGCCTGCGAAATTTGTTGCGTGGCTTCGTCGACGGCGGAACGAACCGCGTAGTGGTCGATCTGAGCGTTACCGACTTCATCGACTCCTCGGGGCTCGGGGCACTCATCTCCGGTCTCAAGGCCGCCCGGCAGGCCGGCGGCGACCTCCGCATCGCACAGCCCACCGAGCAGGTCGAGACCGTGCTCGCGCTGACCAACCTCAATCGTGTACTCCGCAGCCACGACTCCGTCGATGCCGCATTCGATGGCCGCTGAACTCGGCTCCTTTTCCCGACGGATTCGCACGGCCGCCCGCGAGGAAAGCCTGAACGAGGTCCACGAACTTCTCGCGAAACTGTGGGTGCACGACCCGCTGGACGGTCGCCGGCGCATCGAGTTCGAGTCCGCTGTCGCCGAGATCGCCGCGAACATCATCGAGCACACTTCCGGTGACACCGTGACCATGACACTCGAAGTCCGGGCTCTGCCGGACAGAGTCGAGGCCCGGTTCGAGGACGACGGCGATCCGGTGTCGGTTGATCTCACGGCCGTCGAACTCCCGGACGAACTCGCCGAACGCGGCCGCGGCCTCGTGATCGCCGCCACAGTTCTCGACCGACTCGACTACCGCAGGGACGGCACCGTCAACACCTGGACTCTGAGTCGCAACCGGGCGGGTTGACGTCCCCACAGAACCCCTCGTCGCGAGAGTGTTGTTCGGGTCATCGCGCCGTGAGCCGGATGACCGGGTACTGCCGATCGGATTTGCTCTGATACTTCGCGATGCGGGGCTGGGCGGCGGCGATGCGCTGCCAGGCCTGCTCCCGGTCGGCGCCCTCGAGCTGCTGCGGGACCACGGGTGTGGCGTCGT
>NZ_NHML01000088.1:0-1778 GCF_002165735.1 Rhodococcus sp. NCIMB 12038 | reverse complement strand
TCCTTTCGCGGGGCCGACGTCGCACCGGTGAATCGTCTAGCCGGTGATGATGGTCAGCGCCGGGATCAGCAGCAGCATGATGAACAAGCCGGCGAGTCCGGCCAGCGGCATAGCCAGCTTTTCGGTAGCCTCCGCTGCCGCTCCCTGTTCGGCGCTGGCCTGAGCGGATCGCAGGCCCGCGGCCTTCGCCCGCAGTGAGGCGTAGACGGATGCGCCTTTGTCGCCGGTCATGTTCATGATGTCGGCCAAGTCGCCCAGCTCGGTCAGGCCGAGCTCATGGGAAACGCGTGTCAGGGCATTCCACGGGGCTTCGCCGGAGCGCCCGGCTTCGTACAGTTCCTCGTCGAGACGCAGGAACACCCATGAATCTCCTACCTGCGCAGCGCGCTCGAGGCTCTGGGTGGTGCCGATGCCACCGCGTCGGCACAGCGCGACGAGATCGATGTAGGAGCTCAGCGCCTGCGCGAATTCCGCTCGTGCCGCGGTTGCCCGGCGTCGGATTTCGATGTCGGGGATGAGGAAGAGCAGGAAGGCGGTCGCAATCGACAGGATGGCCGGGATGGACCATCCCAGGCCGACCCCGAATGCAGTCAGGACGAGGTTGAGGAAGGGGAAGATGAGCAGTCCGAGCAGTGCTGCGACGAGCTTTTCCCCGAGTACATGGGCGGGATCGCGGTGCAGCAGGGCGAGATCGGCGTTGGGGAGCGTGAAGAATTTGCTGTCCTGCAGGTAGGGGTGGACCCGGATGCCGAGTTTGTTCGCCATCCCGTCGATCAGGGAGGTTCCGGCTGTCGACGTGCGCTCCGGGGCCGGTCCGGACAGGCGCGACATGGCGTCACTGAGTGCGGGTTGTGCGCGCATGAAGTAGAGGGCAACCAGGTAGATGCCGATTGTTCCGACGCTCGTGTAGAGGATGACCGTCATCTGAATGCTCATCGCTGCGCTCCTACGAGGTCGGTGCGGTTGACGCGATCATTGGTGCCGATGAAGCGGGGATAGGTCGGCGGTTTGGTGGCCTGCTTCATCCAGTACAGGTCGGCCGCGAACAGGGTCAGCAGGATCAGGAGCACGATCTGCATTCCGCCCGACTTGTACGGTTCCATGAAGTTGGTGAACAGGAACGCTGCCGCGAGTGTGGTGATCGCGATGATGGTGACCCATTTCGCCTGTGTACGGCTGGATTTGCGGTCGGCCTCGGTGCGGCGTCGGCGCGCGACCATGTCGCCGACGTCTTCGGCGAGGCCTTCGAGCACGGCTGCAAGTCCGACGCCCCGCAGTTGCATGCTCAGTAGCAAGGCGCCACAGATCTTGTCCCCGACGCTGTCGTTGAGGTCCGATGCGAACCGTGTGATCGCATCCACCGGAGGGACGTTGTTGCGCAGGCGGCTGATGAACGCCGTGATCTCTTCCCGTAATGCCTCGGGGATCGGAGTGGAGATGATGGTGTGCTCGATTCCCGAACCGGCCTTCATGCTGCTGGACAGGTTGCGGGCCCACTCATCCATGGCCGCCAGCCGACTGATCTGCTGTTCTGCTTCGGGGCGGCCGAGCAGGTACGGCAGGCCGACCAGCAGCGCCGGGACCAGGAAGAGGGTGAAGAGCCAACCCGAGAGGGACGACACGACGATGCCGGCGGCGAAGCCCACGACGAGCAGGATCTGGGTGCTGCGCGGGATCTTCGACGAGCTGCGGCGCCGGCGCTGACGCGTGGGTGCGGTGGGATCGCGGCGGTCTTTCCATCCGATGACGATGCAGGCGACCCCAGCGCACAGCAGCAG
>NZ_NHML01000043.1:0-17048 GCF_002165735.1 Rhodococcus sp. NCIMB 12038 | reverse complement strand
TCGAGTTCGTGCAGGTGCCAGCGCAACCGCCCGATGATGCGGGTCCGTTCGGCGACGAGATCGTCTCTGTGATCGACCAGAAGTCGGATTTCTCGCTCCATACCGTCGAGGCGGGCTTCCGGTAGGTTGGGCTCACGCAGGGCGGCACGAGCGACCGCGAGCGCGTCGATCGGATCAGACTTTCCGTAGGTGCGGGCACCGTCGCGCACATTCGCCATCAGCTTCGGCGGCACCCGCACGACCCGTTCACCGGCGGACAACAGGTCTCGCTCCAGGCGGCGGCTCAGGTGCCGGCAGTCCTCGATCGCCCACATGCGATCGTCGCATTGTTCTGCGCCCCATCGCAGCAGCGCCAGATGGTCCTTGCTGGTGGTCCGAATGGTTCTCGTCGACAGCTGGCTCCCGTTCTGATCGGCGGCAACGGCGGTGTGGGTGTGCTTGTGCGCATCGATCCCGATGACGATCATGGTGGTATGTCTCCTGCCCTGCTAGTGGGTGGGATGGCATGGGCCGGTCGGTCGGCATATCCCAGTCGGGGCGACGCCACGCTCCTCTCAAGCCAGGTCGGCCGGTCCTTGTACGTGTCGGCCGGCCGCAGAACTGGCAGAAGCCACGAGGGCAGATCGCGCGGTAGAGCGAACCGGTCGACACCTTCCATGGTGACACTGGCATCGTGGTGGCTTTCGGCCCAATCAATCCCACAGAATAGTTTCACCAGTCCCTGCCTTCGGTTGTCTCATCTCCTTCGCGTGGCTTCACCCAACGAGAACGCGCGGCACCCTAATGACGAGGCTCGATGGCCTTCCCTCCGATGAGCCGTTCGCGATCCCAGCGATCCGCGCGGCTTCCGGTCTCGTCTGAGAGCTCCTGGCTCGCGATCTACGAGGTGTCGACCGTGCGGACGGGCTTGGACCACAACCAACAACATTGGCGATCAGCGGTGGCGGTGGTGGCCCCGACACGCCGTCGGCACCGATCTATCAGGAGGGATCGCATGTCCCCTGGGACAGGGCAGGCATCCATCGGTCGGTCGGGACCACCACCTCGACCAGTCCGCACACCACCGTTCCCGCGTAGGTCAGCCTGGATCGGTCTGCGCAGGTAGTCGAGAGCACGAACTGCGAACAACCAAGCAGACGCACATCGTCCGCAGTGACCGTTCGGATGTCATTAGGGACAGGGCCACCGGAAACTGCGGAAGGTCTCCTCGTAACGTGGGTGTCGGGTATCGATGCTGGATCGGCGACCGGACTGGCCGGACGAAGGACTGCTGAATGGACACGAGTTACGCCGTGTTTTGCGGCATCGACGTAGGAAAAGGCGAACACCACGCCGTCGGACTGACCGCCGCCGGAAAGAAGATCTACGACAAGGCGTTGCCGAACGACGAGACGAAGCTGCGTGCGGTGTTCGACGGCTTGGCCGCGCACGGACCCGTCCTGTTGATCGTCGATCAACCCAACACGATCGGCGCCCTGCCGGTCACCATCGCCCGCGCCTGCGGACACGACGTTGCCTACCTGCCGGGGCTGTCGATGCGCCGCATCGCCGACCTGTACCCCGGACAGGCGAAAACCGACGCCCGGGACGCATTCATCATCGCCTTTCGCCGCAAGGACCATGCCCCACACCCTCCGCCGCGTCGACACCGGAGACGAGGCGCTGGCCGAACTCGAGGTCCTCGTCGGCTTCGACGACGACCTCGCCGGCGAAGCCACCCGTATCAGCAACCGGATCCGCGGACTGCTCACTTCCGTCCACCCAGCCCTCGAACGGGTGCTCGGTCCCCGCGTTACCCACCCCGCCGTCCTCGAGATCCTCTCGCGCTGTGGCGGACCCGCCGGAATCCGACAGGCCGGCAAACGCAAACTCACCACGCTCGCGGTCAAGCACGCACCCCGGATGGGTGCCCGCCTCGCCACCGAGATCCTCACCGCACTGGAAACTCAATCGGTGAGGGTGCCCGGCAGCAAGGCCGCCGAGATCGTCCTGCCGAAGCTCGCAGACTCCCTGAAAGAAGTCCTTCTGCAACGGAAAACGATCGGCGATGATGTCGAAAGGATGCTCGATGACCACCCTCTTTCCCGCGTCCTGACCTCGATGCCCGGCATCGGTGTCTTCGGCGGCAGCACGGATCCTGCTCGAGGTCGGCGACGGTTCCGCGTTCAAGTCCGCCGGACACCTCGCCGCGTACGCGGGCATTGCCCCGGTCACCCACCGATCCGGCTCCTCCATCCGCGGTGAACACCCCGCCCGGTCAGGCAACCGCAAGCTCAAACGTGCCCTGTTCCTGTCCGCGTTCGCAGCCCTGGGCGACCCGACCAGCCGCGGCTACTACGACCGCAAACGCGCCGAGGGAAAGAAGCACAACGCCGCCCTGATCTGCCTCGCCCGACGCCGATGCGACGTCCTCTACGCCATGCTCAAGAACAAGACCCACTACCAACCCCCAGTAACCGCAGCCGCTTGACGAAAACCATAGACCTCCGATCTTGTTATCGGGTCAAGCGGCGGCAGGCTCTGGCGTTGTTCCGTGACAGGGAAAAGCTTTGATCGCGTCGTACTTCTGATCGGTCTGCAGGCACTGATAAAGCTGACCGAGCATGCGGTTGAACAGATGCCGGAGTGCAGCCGCGTGGCGATCACCATGTTCACGCCGGGCAAGGTAGTGCGCGCGGGCCGGACCTTCCCGGCCGGCGGCGACGAATGCCCAGACGAACCCGACCGCGGCGAGCCGGTTGTTCTTCACGTGGCGGTGAGTGACTGCGATACTTCGCCCCGATGCGCGCGTGACCGGTGCCGACCCAGCAAATGCCTTCAGCCCACGGGCGTCGGCGAAGCGGCCGCGGTCGTCGCCGATCTCGGCCAGCACCCGGGCACCCGTGACGTCGGCAAGTCCCGGAAAGCTTGTGATGACCGCATGGTCAGGGTGCTGCCGAAATGATTCGGACGCAGCCTCATTGAGTTCCTGCGCGTTTGCGCACTCGGCGTCCAGCGTCGCGACGAGGGCGCGAGCCTGGCGCCCCATCGCCTGCTCCACCAAGGGTGGCTGGCGCAGTTGCCGACGGCGCAGCGCGTCCTGGATTCGAGTCGCGGCGTCATCGAGGCGCCGCTGCCGCCCCGCCCGACGCAACACCGCAACGATACGGCTCTTGGTCAGCCTCGCGCCCTGCTCAGGCGTCGGCGCCACCGCCAGAATCGCTCTAGCTTCCAGGGTGGCGAGATTGGTGTGCGCACTGTCCCCGAAGGCGTCGAGAAAGCCCGGGTAGTACTCACGCAATAAGGCTCGTAGTTCTTGAGTGGCTCTGGTGCGCCGCCAGATTGCATCCTGAGCAGCGCGAGCGAGCACCGCGATCGCCCGCGCGAGGTCGCTATCGCCCGGTAGCCGCCGATGAGCATGTGCGTCGGTCCGCAGGATGTTAGCCAGCGTCAGCGCGTCGATATGGTCCGACTTCTTGCGGGCCACCGAATGCCGCTCGCGATACCGGGCAACTGCCATCGGGTTGATCGCATAAACCGGCCTTCCCGTCCCGTCTCGCGTAGTGCCGCAACGAGCAATCCGCGGGAGGTTTCGATCGCCACCGGGATCGGAGCCGACGCCCCGTCGCCGGCCTCCGCCAGCAATGTCAGGAGCTCGCCGAAACCGGCAGCATCGTCTGTAATCCGTCGCTTCGCGACCAGCTGTCCACCGGCATCTACCAGCGCGATGTCATGGTGATCCTCGGCCCAATCAATTCCACAAAATACGCTCACCGGCCACTCTCTTCCGTCGTCCGTTCTCCTCCGCCATGGCTTCACCCTCAGCGAGAACACGCGGCGCCCTAATGACGAGGCTCTGATGGCCTTCCCTCCGATGAGCCGTTCGTGTTCCCGACAATCCGCACGATTCCAGTCTCTGCAAGAGCTCGAGCGGCTCGGGACAGGGTGAGGAATCAACCGTGGAGACGAGGCGTGGAACCACGCACAGCAACATCTCGCTCCCCGGCCCCATTCGCCTTCACGACACGCCAACCTCCCGTCAAGATTCTCGCAACGGATCCCAATCCGCGATGAGATCGCCAGGAGAACGTCCGGTCGACCGGCACCTATCTATGGCGAGACCTCAACGGGCCAGGGACACCCTAGGCATCTGCTGACGACCGGACGTTCAACAGTCATTAGGGACACCCCCCGAAAACTAATTCTGGACCAATCGGTCCCGAAGGTGTACCGTGAATTCCGGGCCGATCGGTCCAGAATGAATTCCCTTACGTTTCACAGGAGATTCCGCATCATGAGCTACGAACGTCTTACCGCCGACAACGCCACCGTTCTGCTGGTCGACCACCAGACCGGGCTGTCTAACGGCATCCAGGACCAGTCCTACCCCGAGTACTTGACCGCCGTCAGCGCCCTGGCCGAGTTGGCCAAGGCCTATGCGCTGCCCACTGTGATCACGACCTCCGCCGAGGACGGACCCAACGGTCCGCTGCTTCCGGTGATCGCCGAGCACCTCCCGGACGCCCCCGTCGTCAAGCGCCCCGGCGAGGTCAATGCCTGGGACAACGCCGAGTTCGTCGCCGCCGTGGAGGCCACCGGGCGCAGGAAGCTCATCGTGGCCGGCGTTTCCACCGATGTGTGTGTGGCCTTCGTGGCTCTGGCCGCCCAGGCGGCCGGCTACGAGGTCTACGCCGTGATCGATGCCTCCGGCACCTGGAACAAGCTGGTCCAGGAGACCGCGGTTCAGCGGATGATCAAAGCCGGCGTCGAGCCGATCACCTGGGTCGCCGTGGCCGCCGAGCTGCAGGGTGACTGGCGGGCCGACAAAGGCCAGGATCTGGCCCGCATCATGGGCACCTACCTGCCCTTCTACGGCAACCTCCAGGCCAGCTTCACCGCCGTCTCCGGCGCCACCCCGAGCGCCTGACCTCTTCTCCTGCGGTGGGGCCCACCCGCCCCACCGCCCGGGGTCCGGGTATCGGGCCGGTCCGGCCCGAAGCCCTCCAGCCCACCCTGCACAGCAAGGAGTTGTTCGACCCGTGAAACGCATTGGCTTCCTGTCCTTCGGCCACTGGGGCAACAGCTTCGGCTCGCAGGTCCGAACCGCCGCCGATTCTCTTCTTCAGGGTGTGGAACTCGCGGTGGCGGCCGAAGAGGTCGGCGTGGACGGCGCGTTCTTTCGTGTCCACCACTTCGCTCGCCAACAGGCCGCGCCTTTCACGCTGTTGGCCGCCGCCGCGGCCCGCACCTCGAGCATCGAGCTCGGCACCGGCGTGATCGACATGCGCTACGAGAATCCGCTGTACATGGCCGAACAGGCCGCGCAGGTGGACCTGCTCAGCGGCGGCCGGGTACAGCTGGGCATCAGCCGCGGCTCACCCGAGACCGTGGTCGCCGGCTACCGGGCCTTCGGGAACGTTCCCCTGATCGGAGAAGACGACGGCGACATGGCCCGCCGACACACCGCCCAGTTCCTGGACGCGATCACGGGAACCGGCCTGGCGCCCGCGAACCCGCACCAGGGCGGGAACGGCCTGGTCGCGATCCATCCACAGTCGGACACACTGCACGAGCGGATCTGGTGGGGCGCCGGCAAGCGCGCCACCGCGAAGTGGGCAGCGGAGCAGGGCATGAACCTGATGGCCTCGACACTGCTCACCGAGGACACCGGCGTGCCCTTCGACGCACTCCAGTCGGAGCAGATCCAAATCTTCCGGGACAGCTGGCAGCAGGCCGGGCACGGGCGGACGCCCCGGGTCCCGGTGCTCCGCAGCGTCATCCCGCTGATCGACGACCGGACCCGCGCCTACTTCGGACCGCGGGCACGTGCCGAGTCTCAGGACCAGGTCGGCGTCATCGCCGGAGCTGTCTCCCGGTTCGGCCGTGGCTACATCGGTGAGCCGGACAGGATCACCGAGGAACTGGCCAGGGACACGGCGGTCCAGGCGGCAGACACCCTGATCGTGACTGTGCCGAACCAGCTCGGGGTGGACTTCAACGTCCGCCTGCTGGAGTCCATCGTCAAGGACATCGCCCCCGGCCTCGGTGATTGACCGGCGAGGGGCGTCATGCACCAGTCGCCATGCCCGGTGGACAGACCTCGGTACGGCATGCCCGCGGAACGGCAGGTCCACCCACGACAAGAACTACGATGCCACACATCCCCGAGTTCGGCCGGGACCCCTCAGCGCGCTCCTCTGTAGGCATGAGAGGTTGGAGAGGCCTGCTTATTGCGGCTTCCGTGGCCCGGTGTTGCTCCAGACGAATGAGTAGTCGTTGTTGGCTCCCGCAACGATTGCCCATCCATCCGATTCCGATTCTCGTCCCAGCGTGAGGACGAGCAGGCCGTGACGGTCGTCGTGGCCGCGGCTGCCGTCCGGGTTCGCATGACCGGTTGTGGTCCAGGCGATTTCGATCTGCGCGTGGCGATCGCCGAGTGGCCGGGACTGGAGATCCGTGACATCCAGATGGGCCGCGCCCATCATCTTCGAGAAGGCGAACCTGTGTGCCTCGCGGATCTCGTCGCGGCCGCTGAGTCGATGGCCCACGACATCGACGAACCAGCCGGTGGGCACGAACAGGTCGGCGATCGCCGAGGGATCGTGGGCGTTGAATGCGTCCACGAACGCCTGCGCGACTGAAACGACGGCTTCGGGCGCCGGCGGCATACTCTCCTTGTCCGTGCGAGTGGTGCGATCTGCAGGGGGCCTGGGCTGGTCCACGATCATCTCCGTCGTCTGGTCGATAGTCGTCGTCAATACCCGAGGGGTGGGGTTCCAGTGTATCCACGATTCATTATCGATCTGATCGACGATGAATGCGGCGACGTCGGCGCACGACAGCCGCCATTCGCCGGACGGATCCCGGTTCTCCTCGATTGGGAAACGCCCTCCCGAAGGTAGCCGGGCGCTCCACCTCACCGAGGGGCGCGCCGCCTGCGATCCGCCGAACGTGCAGCTACCGGCGCAGAGGGGAGGCCGACCGCGCACCCTCTCCGCGACGCGGCCCCTGCTGACGCACCCAAGCTGCGAGCAACTCGTGGCTGAAGTGGAAGAACTTCGCACTGGGCTTCCCTGAAGGCTCCGACCCGCCGACCCGGATCAGCCCCATCGGTCCGCTCGATCAGTAAGAGTGCGTCTGAAAACTCCGGGTCGGGTCAGGCAGTGCGGGCGAGTCGGCGTGACATGGTCGCGATCATGGCGATGTAGATCATCGCTTCGTGATGGTCGGGCCGGGTCTCGTAGTGGCGGACACAGCGGCGGTGTTTGCTGATCCAGGCGAAGGTCCGCTCGACCACCCACCTGCGGGGCAGAACCTTGAATCCTTTGACAGCGTCGGTGCGTTTGACGACCTGAACCGATAGGAACAGAACGTGTTTCGACCAGTCGATCAGCCTGCCCGCGTAGCCTCCGTCGGCCCACACCAGGGAGATCGTCGAGAACCAGGCCCGCAGCGCGGCCAGCAGCCGGAACGCGGCGTCGCGGTCCTGGATTCCGGCCATCGTCACCACAACGGCGAGCAGCAGGCCGTTGGTATCGACGGCGATGTGCCGTTTGCGGCCGTTGGTCTTCTTCCCCGCATCGTATCCACGACTCGACCCGGGCACGGTGTCGGAGCCCTGTACCGACTGGGAGTCGATGATCGCCGCCGAGGGCAGCGGGCTGCGGCCGCCGTGGACCCGGATCCGATCACGCAGTACGTCGTGGATCCGTTGCCACACTCCCGCGCGGACCCAGCGGGTGAAGATCGCGTACACCGTGGTTGCGGGCGGGAACTCGGCCGGCAACTGCCGCCAGGCGATCCCACCGCGCACGATATAGAAGATCGCGTCGAGTACCAGACGGCGGCAGTGCTTTTCGGGCCGACCGCCACTGCCGGTGGTGTTGCCTGGTGGAGGAAGTAGTGGTTCGAGAATCGCCCATTGAGCGTCGGTCACTGAGGACGATGAGTACACCGCGCACCGATGCCCGATCCTCGGATCCGGGGTAGGGCATGACGGACACAGTGCGATGAGCGATGAGCGATGATGGCAAGTGAACTCCTGGTCGGTTGTGACGTAGACACTCACTGACCTACCAGGAGTTCACTCATATCCCACCCGTCACACGCCGACCATCACCGAGTTTTCAGATGCTCTCTAAGTGACCCTTCATACTGGACCGATCGGTCCCGAAGATGTACATTGAAGTTATTGGACCGAGCGGTCCCGATCAAGTGGGGTGGTTCCTATGGCGCGCAAGCCTGAGTTCGACAGAGACACAGTGCTCACGAGTGCGATGAGCGCGTTCTGGGAGCACGGCTACGAGGCGACATCGATGGCGGATTTGTTGGACGCCACGGGGCTGAGCAAGAGCAGCCTATACGCCGGGTTCGGAGGAAAGCACGACGTCTTCCTCACTTCCTACGACCTCTACCGCGGACGGCAGGCAGACCGACTGCGCAGCGTCCTCGCCCAGAGTCCGGCACCGCACGGAATCCGGGACTTCTTCGAGCAGATCATCTCCGGAGGATCCGATGAGCTGCAGCGCTTCGGCTGCATGAGCACCAACCAGGCCGCGGAGCGCGGAGCACAGGACGAAGCGGTGCGCACGCGGGTCGCGTCCGACTACCAACTCCTCGAAGACGCCTTCACCGATCATCTGCGCACCGGGCAGGAGAACGGGACAGTTCCTGTCACCGTCGATGCCCTGTCCGCCGCCAGTGCATTGGTAACCGCCTTTTCCGGATTCCAGCTGACGGTACGAGCCGACCTGGACCGCGCCCGTCTTCGGCGGGCCCTGGACTACCTCCTCGCCCAGCTGACGATCGCGGCGGAGGACGCGGCTGAGGAATGACCTCGGTGCCGCGAGGATCACGACCTTCCCGACGGCGTTCGCCAGGTCCACGCCAGCGAACACCCCTTTCACCCCCGAACAGGAGACACCACTGATGTCATCGACCAAGACCGGCCGCCTCGCCGGAAAGCGCGTCCTCATCACCGGAACGGGCGGAGGACAGGGCGAAGCGGCGCAGCGCCTCTTCGCCTCCGAAGGTGCGACCGTCATCGGATGTGATCTCAAAGGCGGCGCGGCCGAGGCCACGGCTGCGACGTTGCGCGAGGAAGGCTACGACGTGTGGGGATCGACCGTTGATCTCGCCGACCCGGAGCAGGCCGGTGCCTGGGTACGTGAGGGGGCCGAGCGGATGGGCGGACTCGACGTGCTCTACAACAACGCTGCCGGCGCCGGGTTCGCCCCGTTCGACAGGATGGACTTCGCGCTCTGGCGCCACGTCATTAGCGTCGAGCTCGACCTGGTCTTCCACACGACCAACGCTGCCTGGCCGCTGCTCCTCGACGGGGGTGGATCGCTGATCAACGTCGGCTCCTACTCCGCTCTGCGCGGCATCGAGGCGCTGGCGCAGGTCGCTCACGCCGCGGCGAAGGGGGGCATAATCGCCATGACCCGCTCCCTCGCCGCCGAAGGCGCCGCGCGTGGAGTTCGCGCCAACTCCATCTCCCCCGGCTTCATCAGCACGCCGGCCACGGACAAGGCTGTCGATGCCGAAGGGAAGGCCTGGCAGATCAGCAACGCGCTGATCCAGCGCGCCGGAACCGGTGACGACATCGCGTACATGGCCCTCTACCTCGCCTCGGACGAGTCCTCCTGGGTGACCGGGCAGAACTTCAGCGTCGACGGCGGTGCGACCGCCGGGTGGCGCGACGACGCAGAAACCGCCCGGGTCACGGCCAAGAACTTCCCGAACTGAATCAATCCCGAGACCGGCACTGACTGACTTATCCCAGCAACGCTTTTGGAGAGAGCATGATCTTCGTAACCCATTCCCAGCCGGTGAACACCGACGATGACAAGGTACCCGTCACACGCGCCCAGCTATGGGACGGCCTCGTGCAGAAGGCCAACAACGCACTGCCCTTCGTGGCTGCGATGACCGACTGCACCGTGACCGCCCGCATCAGCGACACCGTGTTCGATCGCGACATCGTCGTCCGCGGTGAGCCGCAGACCGAGCGAATCACCCTGGTCGAACCCAACCGCGTGGTATTCACCCGCACCGCGGGATCGGTCCTGGGCGTGATCGCCAACGAGATCGAGGGCGATGACGACGATCTGCGGCTGCGTTTCAGCTTCGCCCTCGTGGTCCCCGATGCCGAGCCCGGATCCTCGGAGGAGCAGGCATACGCGGACGGTATGAAGGACGACTATCTGGAGGCCGTCGACTCGACCATCGCCGCGGTGCGGGCGACGGTCGCGAACCAAGGACAGGATTCCTGATCAACACGGCAACTTCGACGGCAACGAGCTCGTAGTCCACGACACCCTGGTCGACGGATTCGTCCGGGCCGGATTCATGGATTTCGAGCACGTGATCAAGATGCGCTGTATTAGCACCACCTGGCAGCCGAGACGATCCTGCCGCGTTGCGGTATTCGTCCGGCACGTTCACACCACCACGTGAGGAGCTCCATCATGACCCAGAAGACCGTTTTGCTCGTCGGCGCCACCGGTGCTCTCGGCGACCTCATCGCCCGCGAGCTGAAGAACCGGGGCGTGGCTCTGCGCCTGCTGGTCCGCGAGAAGAGCCGCTCAAAGCTTGCCGCCGATCTCGCCGAGTACGCCGAATCGATCGTCGACGACGAGCCCGGCATCTTCGACGGTGTGGACACGGTGGTCTCGGCGGTTCAGGGTGCCACCGGCACGATCGTCGACGCGCAGCTCGCATGGCTGCGGGCCGCCCGCGAGGCGGGCGTCCGGCGCTTCATTCCCTCCGACTACAGCATGAATCTGTTCGGGTTGGGTGACGGCGACAACATCCACTCCGACTTCCGGCGTGAGTTCGCCCGTCGCGCCGAAGAGGAGAAGGGAGACGTCGAGCTGGTTCACGTCCTCAACGGCGGATTCCTCGACCGGGGTGTGCTTTTCGGATTCCTCGATGCCATCGACCTGGAGAAGAACGAGGCCAACCTCTGGGGCGATGGCAACGAGACGATGGAGTTCACCACCTTCGCCGACACCGCCGCCTACACGGCCGCGGCAGCCGTGGACGACCGGGCAGTCCCGAACTTCCTCTATGTCGCCGGCGACCAGCTCACCTTCCATGGACTGGTCTCCGAGACCGAGGCCGGACTGGGACGCAGTCTTACGCTGGTCCAGCGCGGCACGATGGCGGAGATGGACGCCGAGATCAACCGCCGCACGGCCGACCAGTCGACCAGGATGAGCGCGGTCCCGCTCATGTACTGGCGTGCGATGCTCAGCGGCAAAGGCGGGGCCGGGGAGCTGCAGAACTCCCGGTACCCGGACATCAAGCCACAGTCCGTCCGTGAGTACGCCGCAGCCATCGCCCAAGGCACCGCCTACAGCCCGTACATGAGCTGAGCCATCGCGCGCGGCCCTGCCGCGCTCAGCCCGCCTCACCCCCGGCGGCCCTGACCATCCCCGGCCATGCCGCGACCCCCACCGAGTAAGGAAACGACCATGTCAGCACGCACGCTGTCGACGGTAATCGAGCTCCAAACCGACCAACAGGGCACCTTGTTCTCGGCGCGCGGAGTTCGGTTCCAGGCAGATCTGGATCCATTCTTGAACGTGGACCTCTTCGAGATGACCGGCCCCGTGTTCGCCCCGCATCCCCACGCCGGATTCTCCGCGGTCACATACTTGTTCGACGACTCAACCACCCGGTTCCACAACCGGGACAGTCTCGGCGACAAGAGCATGATCGAACCCGGTGGTCTGCACTGGACGGTGGCCGGTTCCGGCATCGTCCACGACGAAGTGGTCGAAGATCTCGGCCGCATCGGACATGGAGCCCAGATCTTCGTGCGACTGCCCGCGACGTCGGAGTTGGATCAGCCGTACGGCATGCACTTCACTCCCGCTGAACTGCCGATGACAGACCTCGCCGAGGGTGTGCAGATCCGGGTCGTCGCCGGCGAGTTGTTCGGGACAGTCTCGCCGGTCCACGAAGCCGCGGCGGTCCACGTCTACGACGTGGTGCTCGCCCCGGGGGCGGCAGTGGAGCTCCCGGTCGCGGCTAGCAATCGAGGATTCGTGATGACGGTGGAGGGCGATGGACGTGTGGCCACCGAAGCCGATTCGGGCACCCTCGGTCCGGCGGGTCTGGCGGTGTTCGAGGCCGGCCCCGGGTCCCTGGAGATCACTGCGGATTCTCGGGGTGGCCGCTTCCTCGTCGGCACCGGAGTCCCGCTGAACCAGCCCGCCTTCATGCTCGGTGGCTTCTGCCTCAGTAGCGAAGGACGCACCCGGGACGCGGTGAGTCGGTACCGTTCCGGAGAGATGCACGGCCTACTCACCGCACCGTGACGGGCCACGCGGCCGGCCGGAAGCGACGACCATGACAGCACCCGAACCCGGTGCAATAGGGGTTACCACCAGTGTTCAGCGCCGATATGGAACCGAGCGGACGGACCGGTCGGCCACGCACGGGCCGCGGAAGCTCTCAGGCTCGACGTGGCGACCATCCAGACCACCCGTACCAGCCCGCGTTCTACGACACCTGGACACTGTTGACTTGCCTCGCGGCGATGACCAAGTTCACGGCAGGCTCGTCCCCACGATCGCGAAGCTCCCACTCCGTCCCCCGACGGGGCTCGCGAAGTCCTCGACCTGCTCGCCGAGGACAGGATGCCGTCTGGGACTCGGTGCCGGCGCGTTCTGGAGCGCGATCGCCGCCATGGAGAGCTCCCGCCGCACCCCACGCGAGGCCGCGGACGCTCTCGTGGAGGCGGTCGCTGTGATTCGGGCGATGTGGAGCAGAGAACGCTCGCTCGGTTCGGTTGGACGGGCAGTCCTACCGGCTGCGTGGTACGCACCCCGGCCCGGCACCAAGCCCACATCTCGGGATCTGACTCGGATCTTACGGCCCGAGATGTCGCGCTTGACCGGGCAGGCAGTGGCGGGTGGTTACCGCCGCTGAGCCACCTGCCCCTCGACCGTCAGCGTGACTGCCGCCGCATCGACGACGCCGCCGTCGAAGGCCGGGCGGATCCGAAGCATCCGCAAGGTGTACAACTTCAACGGGGTCATCGGCGCCGAATCGGTCGCACCGTTCCAAGAATCGGTCGCGCAGCGGATAGACCAATTGTCGCCCCGGTAACCGACTTCGGGATGAACGCCCTCTCATTCTGGCCGAACGACGCGTACGACCAGCAGATCGCCATGTTCGCTGCCGAGGTCGTACCGTCGTTTCGGGCAGCACTTGCCCGGGGCTGAACCTCTCAATCTCGGCGTCGGCCGCGTCGATCTCGGCTGGGATTCCAACGAGCACCTCGTCTGCTACATCGGTGAGGTCCGAAGTGAGGCTCCGACTTGTTTCGTAAGAGGCTGTACATCGAGGGCCGCAGCGGCTTGGAGCAGGAGCTGGTAGCGTGTTTGCGCACCGGTCGGGCGCTACGGAGGCCTCGTGCGCGAGTGCGGAAGCAGCGCACCGGATCCATCACCGATGTGACCCTCGGAGCCCATCCTGACGAGATCGAGAGCCGGAAGACGCCGGGGCATTGGGAGGGCGACCCCGTGCGCCACGAGGTGCTGTGTAACCGACCGGAGGTGAAAGACCTGCGCCGTTGTACTGTCGCGGCAGCCTAACGAAGCTGGAGGCAGCCTGAGCCGGGAGACGACGGTGAGGGCGGCAAGCAGCCCCGACAACGACGGGACAGGCCAGCACTACCGGATGGTCAGGGTCCGCCAAGCATGAGGAGAAGGGTGTAAGCGAGGAACCAGTGTTCTAACTCCTCTAAAGTCCCTGCGGCGGATCGGGATCGATGAGATCTCGTACAAGAAGGGCCACAAGTACCTGACGGTGGTCGTCGATCACGTTTCGGGCCGGCTGGTGCGGGCGGCGGAGGGCCGCAACGCCGCCACCCTGCGCGGATTCTTCGATCTGCTCGGACCCGAACGCTGCGCGCAGATCACCCATGTCACCGCCGATGCGGCACCTTGGATCGCGAAGGTCGTCACCGAACGCTGCCCAGGCGCGATCCGGTGCGCGGATCCGTTTCATGTGGTGGCCTGGGCCACTGCCGCGGTCGACAGGGTCCGGAGAGGCTCCTGGAACCGGACCCGGTCGAAAGCTTTGCCACGCACAACGTTGCACACGTGGTCGGCCACCAGCCGGGACCGGCAACGCTCCCATCCGCACCGCGAGCGGGCCACCGTCGTCAAGAACAGCAGGTGGGCGCTGCTGAAAAACCCGCAGAACCTCACCGGCAAGCAGGCGGTGACGCTGCGGCTGATCGAACTCAAGGACCCCGTCCTACACCGCGCCTACCTGCTCAAAGAATCTCTCCGGTTGGTGTTCCAGATTCGGCACGAGGACGCGATCATCGAGCTGGATCGGTGGATCGGCAGGGCACGCCGATCCCGGAGATACCCGAGTTCGTTGCTCTGCAGAAGATCATCATCACCCATAAGGACTCGATTCTCGCCGCGATCGAACACGGCCTGTCGAACGGGCGGATCTAATACTGCAACGGCACTTGCTTGACAGGTAGGCGATACTGGTTGGGTGGTCGTCGATTTGGTTGTTGCCGAGCTGGAAGCGTTGCACGAGCGAATCTCCGGTCGGTTCGCGCGGTCGGAACCGCGATCTCGGGTGCGTGAGTACGTTGCTGGTTTGGTTGCGGGTCTGGAACGCAAGAACGGGTGGACCCTGGCCGAGCGGGCCGGTGAGATCAGCCCGGACGGGATGCAACGGTTGCTGCGGCGGGCGGACTGGGACATCGACGGGGTCCGCGACGATGTCCGCGACTACGTGGTCGAACGCCTCGGCGACCCGGCCGGCGTGTTGATCGTCGATGACACCGGTTTCATCAAGAAGGGCACCCGCTCGGCGGGGGTGCAACGCCAGTACTCGGGCACCGCCGGGCGGGTGGAGAACTGTCAGGTCGGGGTGTTCCTCGCCTACGCGAGTGCGGCCGGGCACGCGCTCATCGACCGGGAGTTGTACCTGCCCGAGTCGTGGACCTCCGACCGGGACCGGTGTCGCGCCGCCGGGATCGGTGACGAGGTGGAGTTCGCGACGAAACCAAGACTGGCGCAACGCATGATCGAACGTGCCCTCGACGCACGGGTCCCGTTCTCCTGGGCCACCGCCGACGAGGCCTACGGGCAGGTGAAGTACCTGCGGGTCTGGCTCGAGGAACGCGATGTTTCGTATGTGCTGGCCACCCGTTGCAACGACGATGTGTTCACCCCGCGCGGCCGCTCCGGCCGCGCCGACGAGATGATCGCCGCGGTCCCGGCGAAGCAGTGGCGCCGGATCTCCGTCGGCGACGGCGCGCACGGCAGGCGCGAATACTCCTGGGTGCGGATCCCGATCCGGATCGCCTGGGCACCCGGGCGCGGGCACTGGCTCCTCGCCCGCCGATCTCTCTCCGATCCGACCGAGATCGCGTACTACATCTGCGCCGGACCCCGCCGCACCACGCTCACCGAACTCGCCACCGTCGCCGGATCGCGGTGGCGGGTCGAGGAATGCTTCCAGCAGGCCAAGAACGAGGCCGGTCTCGACCAGTATCAGGTGCGCACCTACCGGGCCTGGTACGCCCACATCACCTTGTCGATGCTCGCCCTCGCCTGGCTCGCCGGGACGAAAACCGAAGCGGTAAAGGGGGAATCGGGAACGAAGATCAGGGCATGATCGCGTACACGGTACCCGAGATCCGCCGGCTACTCGTGAATCTGATCCTGCGACACGCCCACCCCGATGAGCACGTCTGGTCCTGGTCGCACTGGCGTAGACGCCGGCAACACCAGGCCCGCACCTCCCACTACCGACGCCGCGGGCACCTGCCATAAGTGCCGTTGCAGTACTAGGTCGGTCTCGTGCCCAGCGAGTACTCATCCGGGACCTCCCGCTCGCAGGGATCGATTACCAAGACCGGCAACGGCCACGCCCGGCGGTTACTGGTCGAGGCGGCCTGGCATCACCGCAAGACCTACCGCAACCCCGGCCAAGTAATGCACCGCCGCTGGGAGAAGGCGTCTCCCGCGGCGCGAGCACGCGGGCACGCAGGCAACCACCGACTCCACCACAAATGGGAACAGTTCACCGCCCGCAAAAAGCGTCCGGTGGTTGCAAATGTCGCCGTCGCGCGCGAGCTCGCCGGATGGTGCTGGTCCCTCGCCACGATCGACGACTGACTCTCAGTTCCCATAATCTGGTCGACGAGGCAACGGTGGCGAGACCGGCAGCGTGAGGAACGACCTGCGATACAGCTATGAGCAGCAACAGAATCCGAGAACCCACTGTTGCGACGCCCGACACTAGAGCAGCAGCACCGTTCCTGCCGAACAATCGTCCTGCGGTATCCAACCCGCGCATATCAGTCTGACCACGTGTCGCGAATATCGACATGCCGACCCCACTGCTGACACCGATCGTCGACCGAAACGGAGGCGGCCCCGGAAACCGAGGTTCCCGGGGCCGCCTCCACCTGCCACTTGACAAGACACGACCACATATCAGCTGTATGAGGCCATGACGTTGGTGACACCGGCGTGGAGTTTGCTCGCGGGTGGCCGGTTTCCAGCGGCAGTGTGAGGTCGATGGTAGTTGTAGTGCACGTTCCACACTTCGAGGGCTTGTGAGCGCTGCTGTTCGCTGGCCCAGGTTCGGGCGTAGAGGAACTCCTCGGACAGGATCCGGTTGTAGCGCTCGACCTTGCCATTGTGGCGTGGGGTGTATGGGTTGATCCGCTGGTGGCGCGCGCCGTGCAGAACCTTGGCGAAGTCTTTCGCGCGGTAGCATTGAGCCGTTGTCGGTGACAATCCGATTGATGTGGCCGATGCCGTGTGCAGCGAAGAACACCCTGGCTCGATGCATGAATCCGATTGCTGTGGAGGTTTTCTCATCGGTCAAAGCCTCGGTGTAGGCAAGGCGGGAGAACCCGTCGACTGTGGAGTGAAGGTACACGTATCCGGCGCGGGCTCCGGCAGCCTTGGCGCGTTCGACGGCCTTCGCCTGATCAGAGCCCTTGCCGTGGGCACGCCAGCCGCCACCGCCGTCGGGGATCCGGCCGACCTTCACCCGCGTCCACGTGCACCATG
>NZ_NHML01000095.1:0-1186 GCF_002165735.1 Rhodococcus sp. NCIMB 12038 | reverse complement strand
TCATCCAGGAACTGCCCGGCGTCGGACCCACCCTGGCCGCGGTCTTCGTCGCCGAGGTCGGGGACGTGCACCGGTTCGCCGACCCCGCGCACCTGTGCTCATGGGCCGGTCTGACCCCCAAGCACCGCGAATCCGACACCGTGGTGCACCGCGGGCACATCACGAAGCAGGGCTCCAAGCTGGTGCGGTGGGCCGCGGTCGAGGCCGTCCAACGACATCCCACGACGGCGAAGATCGCCGCCGACAAAGATCGCATCGAGGCCCGCCGCGGCAAGAACATCGCCAAGGTCGCCGCGGCCCGCAAACTGCTCACCCTCGTCTACTACGGGCTCCGCGACGGGCACATCCGCGCCCTGACCCGGGATCGGGCGGCGTGAGCACCCCGGACGCAACACGCGCGTGGCCGCTGTTTGTTATGACCCCCGCACCGGCGTGGTCGTCCGCTTGATTGACCCCGCGCGTTGCCACCGCACCGCTCCATGCCCGCACCGTGCCGGGCGAAGGGATGACCGGTAGCCGAGGGAACTCGGCCTACCCCGACTCATGCATCACAGTTGGAGACGGACCCCCACAACCCCCACATCGTCACCCACGTCTGCTGAACTCGACCCCCATCAGAGTCTGCGCCGGCACGGGCCGCCGTCAACGCCGTTCGTCCTCGCTACGCTCCGGGCGCTCCGCATTGACCCCCAGGCCCTTACCCAGCGCTGTCCGCACAGACGGTCGAACCTCCAAAACGCCAGCATTGACAGACCCCGCTCCTACAGGGATGACAAACAGAGAGGCGCCCAGGTTGAGGGGTTCGTCCGTCACGTAATTCCCCACCCGGCCGTCACGTAATTCCCCACCTCGGGGCGTGTCGGCCGGGGTTCGGGTGCTGCTGCAGGTTCGCTCCTGACTGGCCACCGACAACGGCCCGGGAAGGGGCCTGACGGTGGCAAGGAGAACGTGGACGATGATCGATTTGATGGAGTTGTTCCGGCACTGGCACGCCGGCCGGTCTCAGGTGCAGATCTCGACGGCCCTGGGAATCGACCGCAAGACGATCCGGAAGTACCTGGCACCCGCGTTGGCGGCGGGTTGACGCCGGGCGAGGGCGGGAAGTACGACGAGGGATCTCGGGATGGTTTCCGGAGGTCGACGACCGGCAGTTGCTCGACGTCCAGACCTTGCCGGTACCAGCGGA
>NZ_NHML01000026.1:0-39320 GCF_002165735.1 Rhodococcus sp. NCIMB 12038 | reverse complement strand
ACCAACCCGCATACGGCCGCGTATTTCCGGGGCCTTCGGCATTCATGCTAGAGAAGTACTCGCTGAATCACACGCATCTTTACTCGCGTGTCTACACGCATTTTGACCCGCAGGTCGACACGCGGAATAAAACGCAGGTGGGCCCGCAGAGTGACACGCATCAATCAGCACGGTCGATGCGTGTGATGACCGCATGGGAATCGGGAAGTACCCGGTCCCCGGCGCACCCGGTGCCGGGGACCGCCGGCCGTACGGGTCCGTGGGACCGTCCAGCCGTCAGTTCCGTTAGTCCGCGCCGTACAACTCGGCGGTGTAGTGGACCGCTCCCCTTCGCTGTGCTTCGTCCCAGTCGACGCCCATCGCATCGGCTAGATGGTGCAGATCGCCGAGGAAGTCCCCGAAGACCGTGATGGCCTCCTCCTGATCGGTATTGCATGTGCGGGCGTAGGTGGTCAGCCCGTCGCTTGCCCGCAGCGCGCGGACACCGTTGTCGTGGACCTGGGAATCGTCGTCGTACTCGTAGGTGAAGTTCGGTCGGGTCCTCCCCGCGAATGCGGCCGCCAGCTGGGCTGGTGAGTCGACGTCCGGCAGTCGTTCTGCGTGGTATGCGGTCATGATTTCATCGCACATTGTCCAAATCTCCTTTCGTTGTGATGGGTTGCTACACAGCGGGAGTGTGGTGCAGCGCGGCCAACAGGGCGGTATTGCCGGCGTGCGCGGTCGAGGGTTCGGTGTAGGCGAGTACCTCCGCGCTCGCGTCATCGATGACGACGCTCATGTGGGCGCGGTGGCGGGAGAGCATCACGCAGGCGCGGCCGAGGTCGAGGTTGAACGGTTCGGCGGTGCGGTATCCGGCCAGCGGATGCAGCACCACCACAGCGGCACGCTCGAGCCCTTGCAGAGAGTTCGCGGTGCCGACCAGCACGTCCGGGTGATCGGACAGCAGGGCGCGGATCGCCGCCGCCTGCGTCACGTGAGGAACCACCACCGCGATATCGGCGGCGCTCATAGGTCGCTGGTCCTCGGCGGTGACCAGCTCCGCGCCGAGCAGTTCCCGTGCCCGCTGTGCGCACGCGGTCACCAGCGCCGGATCGGACGGGCCACCGCAGACCGTGACCAGGCGGTGCGCCAGCTCGGGCCACACCACACCGCTGGCGTCGGTCAGGTGCTCCGGGGGTCGGCGGGAGGTGAACGGCAGGTCGGGGTAGAACAACGGCCCGATCAGGGCGGTGGTGCCGGGTCCGAGCCGCCAGGTGTGGCGCAGCCGGACCACGCCCACCGCGTCGCCGTGTGCGGCCAGTAGCGCGATCGGTCCCGGCAGGTTCGGGGCGGTATCGTTGCCGTCCCATCGAGACACGTCGCCGGTCACCACCGGATCGATCTGACCGGGATCGCCCACACAGACCACCTGCCTGGCCATAGCGCCGAGGGCGCCCAGATCGGCGTAGGTGCATTGCCACGATTCGTCGACGATCAACACGTCGGCGCCGACCCGGTCGGGGTCCGAGAACAGCCATCGGGCGGTCGTACCGATCAGGATTCCGCCCCCGTTCCCGGGCCACCGCACCTTCTGCCCCGACACCACGGGCGTCTGCCCGCTGTCGGGTTTCGGCGGCATCGCTTTCCACATCAGTGCGGCGCGATCGGTGAGGGCACCCACGCGGCGCGCGATTTCCAGTGCCTGTTCGCGGGTCTGGGCCGCGATACCGACGCGCAGATCCGCGCGATGGGCCAAGGCGGCCGCGAGAAGGGCGACCAGTCGGGTCTTGCCCGCACCGGGTGGCGACGGGACGATCACGGCGGGGTCACCGGACCACACCGAGAACAGCACCCGTGCGGTGATCGGATCGGACATGATCTGCGATCCCGGCCACTGCGTGAGCGACGGCGCGCTCGGCCTGGGTTCCGATGCGTTCGCCGGTGCCGGATTGGGGTTGTCGGGGCGGGGGGCGAGGATGCGCATGACGGTGCGACCTTTCACGAAAGGTGGTGTGAAGCAGAATGTTTTCGGGTAGGGGCGAGGCTGGCGGAGCTAGTCCTCCGCGCCCGCGATCAGCACGTCGAGGGGAACCTCACGCCGCGCAGCGACCGGGGTGTGGCCGGTGGAGAGCCAGGAACGGCGGGCACGGTAGAGCCGCCAGTATCGGCCCCGACCCGCGCGCATCGTCTGCGGGGACGGCGGCGCGGGCATCAAGCACACCCGTGCTCCCGGTGCGGGGGCGTGCGCGCCGACCGAGCCGAGACCGAGGACCAACTTTCCCTCTACGACGTGTGCCGAGGTGACCTCGACACAGAACCGCTCGAAGGGTTTATCCGCTGGGGTGCCCATCCAGCCGGTGACCTCGGCGCCGACGCGCAACCGTGAATCGAGCCGCTCACAGGTCACCGACAGCGATGCGTTGCGCCGACGCGACCGGATCGGTGGCGGGGTCACCGATGCCACCCCGACCGCCACGTGTCCGGTATGGACTGCGCGTTGTCGCCAGAGCGGATCATCGAGTAGAGCAGCGGATTTCAAGTCGGCGGCATCGCACCGGGTGCGCAGTCCCATGGCGGCGCTGGCGGTGTTGTCCGGGCGCGACCAGTCATGCCCGGCTGTCGCTGCCGATAGCGCGCGGTCCCAGCAATAGCGGTCGTCCTCGTGAATCGGCTCCAGTAGGGGCAGCAGCGGTCCGCCGCTGATCTTCGCGGCCCACTCGTGCAAGCCGCTGACGCTGTCATCGCAGATGCGCAGCCACTGCCGCCACGTGGTCGCTGATCGTTCGGCCTCCGGGGTGGTGCCGAGGACGTACCGCGCCGACGACGCGGCCACCAGATTCACTACCGCCGACGTGCCGGGATGGTCTGCCCGATCCGCCCACCACGCCACCATGGCCGCCGCTCCGGCCACCTGCGGGTCCGGGTGGTGTGCGTGTGCCCGTGCCAGGGTCACCAGGGCAGGCAGGGTGCCGGTGTCGTCGGTGAGCAGCGGTGCCGGGTCGCAGCGCCCCGCGATGGTGCCGCCGTGTGCGGCTAGCAGTCCCAGGGCATCCACGTCGCGGGCGCGTTCCTCGCGGCCCTCGAACCCGGCCATTGCCACGGTGACGCTTCCGCCACGTGCCACTGCGCGCACCGCCAGCGCCGCCGTGGACGCCGCGAACGTGGTGTGCGTGAGCCGAGCGACCGGCGACCGGGTTTCGACGGCATAGAGTCGCTGAGCGAGGTCGAACCATTCCACGCTCATGCCGCTCCCCGCTCCTCGGCGCTCCCCTGCGCTGTATTCGCGGCACAGCGCCAACCGGCGCGCAGTGCCGTCGCCGCCGGATCGGTCGCCGTACCTGCCACTACCGCTGCGACCTGGTGGGCGGTGATCCCGGTACCGGCCAACACCCGGTCGGCGTAGCGGACGAGGTCGCCGTTTCCTGCCGCGCTCATGCACGTGCTCCCGCGCCGATAGGCACGTACACCGTCGATGCCCACGACGGTGTGCGCCCCGCAGCCGTGTCGCTGCCGATCACCGCGCACACCAGATGCGATCGCGACGGGCGATCCGGCCATGGCGTATCCCCGTCCGTCAGGACGATCACCACATGCGGCTGCGGACGCGCAGCATTGGCCGCCTCGATACCCACCCGCATGTCGGTGCCGCCGCCGCCGATCAGTTTCACGTCCGCGATGGACCGAACCGGCCGCGCCGTTGTGCTCGACGCATCACAGGCCAGAATCCGCACCCGATCACGTGCCACACCGCCAGCCCGCAGCACCCCGGCAACCTCACTCATCGCCGCATCCAGATCGTCTGCCGACATCGATCCCGAGGTGTCGACCACAATCGAGACCGTGATCGACGGGCCGCGCATCGCCGGAGCGACTATGCCCGGGATCCCACGCCGCGACGGTCGCGAATACGTGTAGTTCGTCCGCCCCGCCTGATCCGCCACCGCACGCCGGATCACCGCACGCAACAACCGATCCCACGCCACGGTCGGCGGTGCCAGTACCTCACCGGCCCACCGCACCAACCCTGCCGGGGCACTCCCCCTGCCCTTTCCCGAA
The DNA here is from genome assembly GCF_002165735.1 of Rhodococcus sp. NCIMB 12038. NCBI lineage: Bacteria > Bacillati > Actinomycetota > Actinomycetes > Mycobacteriales > Nocardiaceae > Rhodococcus > Rhodococcus sp. NCIMB 12038. The sequence continues at coordinate 35,285 of NZ_NHML01000026.1, read as the reverse complement.
GACTCACGAACGGCCTGCGCGACATACCGCCGCACCAGGTCGGCCTCCGCGCCGTCGAGACCTTCGGTGACCTCATTCCCGGCCGCACCCAACTCGCCGGGCACGGCAGGGCACCCCGCACCGGACCCGCACCCCGGATCACCGTCGCCGTCTGCGGGTGTGTTCGGAGATGGAGGGGGAGACGGATCGACCAGGTTCGTGTAGTAGTCCTCCGCGATGCCTCCCGATGCGCACCCGAACGACTCCGGGGTGATCACCCCTTCGGGCAGTCCGACACCGGCCGCGAGAAGGTCATCGTTGATTTCCGCATCGGCGGCGTAGTTCCACGCCAGGTGCGCGACCGGCTTCGGCAAGGACTCGGCGCGCGCGGCATGTGCCCGCAGCAGGTGCCCGACTTCGTGCAACAGGACCGCACCCGCCACCGGGGCCGGCCACGCGTTCGCACCGACCAGCAACGCCGGATCGAGATACAACCGCCACTGCGCATCCACCGCGAACGTGCCCAGCCCCGGCGCAGCCACCGGCCGGGCCGCGAACAACGCCCGCATGAAGTACGGCATCTGTTCGGCAGAGACCAACCGGGCCAACCGAAACGCGCGCAACTCGTCCGGGTCGAGTACCCGCACCGCGCTCACGCCGCCTCACCGACCAGACCCGCAGCCACCAACATCGGGGAGAAACGTTTCGCCGCAGCCGGAACCACAGCCTTGGCGGGCCGCGCCTTCGCCAACGTCCGCGCCGCAGCGCCCGCCACATCAGGTGCACCCGCTTCCGCAGCCGCTATCAGCGGCCCCCACGCGCTGCGCCACGCCTCAACAGTGCCCCGCCCCGCAGCCCACGCCGTCACACCCGACAGAACTGCGCACACCAGGTCCGGACGAGACTGCCAGTCGAACGCCGTTTCCGGATTCTCGATCACCGCTACCGGGTCGGGCAGATCGGCATTCCTGCGCCATTCCAGGAACTCGACACCGGTCCCCTCACCGATCAGCCCGAACACCGCCGCATTGATCGCCGCGTTGTCGTCGTCACGCAGATGCGGCAACACCGCCGCCAACATCGCCCACGTGCGGCGCGACGGCCACGCTCCCCCGGTCCGCGCCGCCGACGACGGGAACGCGTCCAGCGCTTCCGGGTTGCGCTGGACATATCCGATGATCGAACTACGCACCAGCGCCACCCGCTGTTCGTCCGTCGCCACCGCACGCGAGGCGGGCGGCGTGGCCCACCCCGTCGCCATACCGTCCAACCACTCGTCAACAGACGGAGTGAACTCCACATGGCAGAACCGATTCGCCAACGGTGCTTCCAGTTCGTACCCACCGGCAGCACAATCGGGAGGATTCGCACCCGCAATCACCCGCGTTCCCTTCGGCAATTGCAGATCACCGACCTTCAGGTCCAACGCGACCGCGAGCATCGCCGCCTGCACCGCAGGCGGACTCGTCGTCAACTCGTCCAGAAACAGATAGCCACCACCCTCGGCGTGAATGCGCTTCGCCCAGTCCGGAGCCTCCAACGTCACCCCGTGCTCACGCACCACCGGCAGGCCAGCGAAGTCGGCCGGTTCCCGCAACGACCCGAGGACCGTCTCGCACAGCACCCCGTCCGACGCCGCCAACCCCCGCACCAGACTCGACTTACCCATACCCGGACCCGAGATCAACAACGACGGAACACCAGCCCGCCCATTCGCATCCAACACCGTCACAGCAGTCGCCAAATCAGCCACAGAAAATCCTCCAGAGTCGAGCGAGTTGGTCAGTCTCGCTACCGAATTAGACTCCTCGATTATACGGTTTACCTGCGCCAATAGGGGTTCTGCGCTCGTCCCGCGTCCCCGGCGCACCCTGTGCCGGGGACGCGGGACGAGCGCCCACCCGGCACCACGCGGAAAGATCGTCTACGGGCCCCGCGGGAGGAGTCAACAATCGCCGGCCGCGGCACGATCCTGTTCTCCGCCATGACTCCGGACGAGCCGTTCGATCGGGGACTGATCTTAAGAAGAGAGGTTGTCGGGGGTGAGGTCTACGCTGCGCGCTCATGAATCTGATTCAGCGCACCAGTCCTGAACCGCAGCCGTTCAGTAGTCATGGTTTCAAGATCCTGCGCCCCAGCGGTGAGCACAGCGCCCGTATATGGCAGGCTGCCGAGATGTTCGGCAAGGACAGCAATGCTGTGTCCGAGGCGATGTTCCACGCGATCGTCGCCCTCGAAGCCGAGGTGGTTGCCCTCCGCCGCGCCGCCGGTACGTCTGAGTAACTTCACTGACCTGCATCGAAAGCGGACTACTCGGTGAAGAGGTGCGCGGTCAGTCGCGACGCGAGTTCTTGCCGCGTGTCCTCGTCGCCGGGGTGCGAGTAGACAGGGTTGATCGGGCGACCAGTGCCGATCAGGTCCTCGCGGGCTGTCTTGACGGCCTCTGCACACTCGCGGAGGGCTTCGGCGAACTCAGCCACGAACCCGGCGTCTGTGGAGGGCGCCGCATCCACGGCGGCGTCGGAAAGGGCTTCGAGGTAGCGGACGGTCTGTTCCAGGAGATCACGCATACGATGACCGTAGCGCAAACGGAAGAGGCCGTGTCACAGATAAATTGGGTGGTGCGGTAGCAGCGGCGTCGCTGGCGACACCGCTGAATCATAGCGAACTGCTTCCGCATCGGGCGTGTCACGGCGTGTCGTGTCGTCGGGGAAAGGCGGGCTGGAGTGATGGTCCGTCTCTATCGCGACGGACTTCCTAAACCGGCCCCGGTCGAGTCCACGGCAACGCTGGATGCACCAACCCTGCCCACAATCGATTGAGCACCAGCACCATCGACCGTGCGGGGCACCGACCCGAGCGACCTAGTCAAGACCACCCAGTGTCACACGCTTCGGTGTGTCCGCACCGACTACACACAGGCACGTACGGCTCGGCTCCACTCCCCCGTACAGGGCGACCACCAACCCCAGAACACCTACACCGCAGGCCAATGCCACGCCGAGGATGAACACGTCACTCATCGCTTCCCCCCATTCGCCGGTTCTCCATTACGACAGGTCCCATCAGCCTCCGGCTCCGGCTCCGGCTCCGGCTGCGTCGGCGACATCCACAAGTCCCGCTCGGCATGCGCGCGCGAGCAGCAGCGGAATGCTCCGTATCCGCCCGCGCCCACCGCGTCTTCTGCTTCGGCAAAATCGCTGTGCCATAACTGGTCTCCAGCCAAACGTGGCGAATGAATGCCCACCGGCCGCGCAAGTCGGCGAAGCTGTTGCGCCCGTAGTGACAGCAGGTCGGCCGGGGCACGACCCGATCCCAGAGGTACCGGGCGAGTTGGATCGCTTTGGTGCCTCGCCGCCCTTCGGCCTGGCTGGTGTGTTCGAAGTCCACGGCCATGGCGGTCACCGGCGACGCTTCGGGTATCGCTTGCGGCGCTCGGCCGCGGTCAGCCCACCCCAGATCCCGAACCGCTCATCGTGGGCGAGCGCCTCGGCGAGGCAGGCCTCGCGAACCTCGCAGCCCGCGCACACCCGTTTCGCGGGGCGGCCGTTCTCCCCCGTTTCGGGGAAGAACGCTTCCGGATCGGTCACTCGGCAGAGCGCGAAGTCGCGCCACTCCGGAGCGTCCAACTCCATCCTGGGCCGTATGTCGGTATCGGTCATCTCGCTCATCTCCCTTTTCCCGCAGATGGTGTCTCGGTGAGGCGGACGGTAACGCCTGACCTGGACAGCTCCACACGAACTCGCACCTCCGGGACACCCACCAGGTTCCAGCGACCAATCCGGGGCCAGTCCGATTGGGTTATCTGTCATATCCGTGGTGACCTCTCCGGCGAAGTGCGAGTTGTTCTCACTGGGAGGAAGATCCGCGGCGTACGTGGTGAGTGACATCACGTAATGGAACGTGTTCGACGAACCATCAACTACTCATCAGAGCAGGTGGAAATGCCGCTCTGGCCTAGTTCTCGGCCGGTCACAGTCCACACCAACATATTCCGCGACGCCCGTGACCAGGACACCGGTCCCACACCGCTACTCTCGATAGCGTCGTCCGCGCCACAACCGGCACGCGCACATGGAGGCTGACCATGACCCTGTTCGCAGGGCGTCCGGTCAGCCAGGGGAGAAAAGGGGAATGAACGATGATCATTCGCAGAACCACGATTGCGGCCGTGGCTGCCTGCACCGCACTGGGACTGGCCCTGTCCGGGTGCGGTGATGGCGACGAACAGGCCGCTCCCACTAGTCATACCGCTACCTCCGCTGCAATGACCACCACTGGATCTACGACCACGACCGCGGCAACCAACCAGACCACGATCTCGTCGTCGGATGGCTCGGACACCATCGGCGGAACCGCTCAGACTATTACCGCCGCCGACGTCACTGCCCGCATCGAGGTGAAAGAACCCCAGCTGATCGAAAAGACCTCCATGGGAGAGCCGCGAATACTGTTGTTCCCGATCGTGCTCGATGTCGACTCCGGGACCCTGAACGCGACATCGACCAACTGGAAGGTCCGCACACTCAGCGGACAGACCATCAATGGCAGTGATTCCTGGGGCAACATTCCCACCGCGATCGGGAACAACGCCCTCGACGGCCACGCCGAAGGCCTCGTCCTGTTCCCCGGAATCGGAGACAAGCTGACCGACGACGTGTCGATCACCGAGGTTGCGCTCTATCCTCCGAACGGATCGAATACCCCACTCGCTCGCTGGACGCTGCCCGAACCAGTCGCTGTGCCCGACCTCCCGCGCTCCGAATAGTCGGCGAACCGCCGCACCACGCGGCGGCTCACCGAGGTAGGTGGAGTTGCCTCATTCGGGTCGGGTGCATGTACGGTGGCCGCAGGCCGGCCAACCCGAAGCCGGCCGATTCCGGGTCCACGCGATCGGCCGCGCAAGCTGGTGGTGTGGTGCGCCCGAGAGTGCCGTCGCTATGTAGGTGCGCCGACGCCCACCGGTCGGCGGCGGGGCAGTGTTCGAACTCCCACCGCAGGACCCGGCCCTCACCATGGGCCCGTTTCTTGCCGATGACATCCAGGCCACCCAAGATCGTGGCGACGGCGTCGAGATCTCCGACTCCGCGCCAGGTGACGGTGCGAGTGCTGGTGATCATCAGGGGCATGTAGCGGGCCCGGTAGCGGCCCTGTCGATCCGAGATCACCGCCGGCAGCGTGTGACTGAGTTGCTCGAGCCCGCGGTGATCGGCCCGCGACGCCCAGTGCCGCACCACGGGATCACCGGCCGGGTCCTCGGGGAACGAGCACGTCGCGCACCAATGCCAGTCCTCGCCGGCGAGCTCGCATCGCGCCAGTGGCAGCTCGAGGTCGGGCGGGGCGCACGCGGGTGTCAGCGCCGGCACATACTCGCCTCGGTCGAGTGCCGCGGCCTTGTGATCGGCCCACAGTTCGGCGGCGAGGATCCCGTCGAGACTGATTCCCCACGGCGTCGCGTGCGCCAGTCCCGACGACAGGTGCGCCCGCACCAGGAACGGTGCCATCTCCTCGGTGCCCGTCATGTCAGCCAGCACAATGCTTCGATGACTTCATCGCGCAGTGGTGCGAGCTCGACGCGCCAGTCCACTGCCTGCGGGTCCGGGCCGGCCAACACCACCTGATCCGATTCGGCGCGGACCCGCCCGTGACCTATCGCGCTGCGCCCTCCGAGGAATCCGTCACGCGCGAATCTGCCCCACACATCGGTGAAGAACGAGATTTCGAGAGGGGTGGCCCGGTCCAGCCGCAAGAACGTTTCGAAACGGGTTCCCGCAGGAAGTGTTTCGACCTCGAATCGCATCAGCATCGACGAGCCGACATCTTTGCCTTCTCCGCTCCCGGCGGAGGATTCGGGGAACGTCCGGGTGTCGCTGTCGTCGAATCGGCTGTAGCTCTCCAGGGAGACCAACTCGAACTGACTCATCAACCGGCCGTCATACGCCCGGGTCATGATCGTCTCGGTCTCACGCACCCGCGGGATGACCTTGCCCACCTTCAGGCAGCCGTCGATCGGTGGCTGACCTCCGCCGTTGCCGCCGAACACCCCGATCGGGGGAACCAGCTCCCGCAGTCGCTGCCGCCGACGACCGGTCAGACCGTCGCCGGTGACCTTCGTCAGAGAGCCGCCGTTGCGTAGCGCGTGCGCCGCCGAGAGTGGGATCTGCTGTTCGTAGCCGATGACATCGCGGAACAGTTCCTCGGCAATCCTGCGCAACCCGCCGCGCAGGGAGTTCCCGGACACGATCGGCACCAGCACCGGCCTTCCGTCCGGCTGGATCACCGGCTCGCGCCGGAACAGTGTCGTCGTCGTTCCGGAGTCCTCCCCCTTCTGGGAGATCGAGGACAGCGCGGTCAGCTCGACATCCCAGCGCACCGTCGACCTCATCATTTCTTCCTTCCCGAAGTGCGAGCGGCGGCCACGGCCTCGGCGACGATCCGCGTGCGCAACACGTACGACGTGGGACGCTCACGCAGCAACGTCAGCACCGGCTCGGACTCCTCACGCAGCAACGTCGCCAGCTCTAGCCGTTGGTCGGTGTTCGTCGGTTCCGATTCGAGGGACCGTGAGACCACCGACCACCACCGATCGAGATCGCCGCCACCGATATAGGTGGCGACCCGAACACGGTTCGGCAGGTGCTGGGTCCAGTACGTTTCCCGCCGCCGACCAACCCATCCCGAATCCCAGTCGATCCCGTAGTGCAACAACAACAGGAGGCGTTCAGCCGTCGACGCCGGACCCTCGAGCGGCGGCAGCCCCGCCGGTGCGGCCGCGAGCCATCGATCGGTCGGGCTGGTCATTTCGTTCCTTTCGCACTCGCCGACAGGGTGGCTTGCAGTGCGAGCTCCCACCACTGCCCGATCTGGCGGTACGGGGCGAGACGATCCCAGTCCGCGAAGACCGCCGGCCACCGCCCGGGGGAGATCTTGGCGAGCACCGGATACGGGGCCGCAGGCTCGGCGAGCATCCGGGCACCGAACCCCAGCGCCCGCAGTTGACGCATCGCTGTCACCGCCACGACATCACGCGACGTCCAGGGCAGGCACATGTCGTCGACTTTACCGACCGCGGACACCGCATTTCGCTTCTGGCCTGCGCGTATTCGAAGCGTACATGTGCGCGATGATGTCACGGGTTGTTGATGCGGGCGTGTCGGACCACTTTCTCGTTCGAGCTCAGCCCAGCGGTGCGTCCACCGTCCCCAGGTATCCGGGTGCCGTTCGGTCGACAACGTCCCGTGGAGTTGAATCAGATTGTGTTGGAGTTAGATCGGTGATCACTGGATGGTGGTCGGATCTGCCAGGCGGGTCTCGAGGTCGGCGATACGCCGGTCTTGAAACCGCAGGTTGGAACGGGCAGCAGTCAACCGCTCATCGAGGTTGCGGTTGTCGGTGGTGAGTTGGCGGACCCGCTGTTTGAGTGTGGTGTTCTCGGTAGTGATGCGGTGGATGGCTTCCTCGCTCCATTCGGCTTCCATGTCGCGGATTCGGCCGAGGAGTTCGCCGATGCGGTTGCGTTGGGCCAGGATTTCGGCGTTCGCGGTCTTGAGCCCGTTTTCGGCGTTGAGAGCGCGCTCTCGCCAGGTCGCCTCGTGCTGGTCGTGCTGGTGGGCAGCCGGGTGGCGGGACTGTTGGCCGGTGTCGGCTTTCGCGGTTTCTACTGCGGTTCTGGCCGCGGGGTTGGTGTAGAGAAACGTCCGAGAGACACCTGCGCGGCGGGCGACGGCGGCGACGGTGACCGGGGCCGGTTCTCGGTGCAGTCGGGCAATGGCCTCATGAACGCGGTCGACCGCGGCCTGGGCGTCGCGGCGCCGGGAGATCAGCGCGGCGGCGGTGCGGGTTTGGGGTGGGTTTTGGCTACTGCTCATGCGCTGGCTTCTCCGTCGGTCTCGTCGGTCTCGTCGGGTGCTGCTGTTATGGCGCCGGTGAGGTCGGTGGCACGGAAGGCGGTTGACCAGACCCGGTGAAAGTAGTCCTGGGGTTTGCGAAGGTCCAGCGCGAGCGCCTGGTCGAGCAGGCCAAGCCCGGCCAGGGCCTTCTCGAGTCCGTCGATGGCGCGGGCGGTGGGCTCGAAGTGCTGGTGCAGGTAGTCGGCGGTGGCGTCGTCGGGTGCACCCTCGGCGAGTTGTCGCCATTGCTCGCGTTTGCGTCGCCAATACAGCAAGTCCGCTCCGGACAGGACGAACTTGTCGCAGCCGTGGCAGTTCAGCGCCCAGGGACAGGCACCGCCGTCGACGACGGGTTGGAAGGTGCAGAAGCCGCCTTCGGCAGGGGTGCTGCGCCGGGACAGGTCGATCGCCAGCGTCTGGGCCTGCGTGCGGGTCATCGGTGCGGTGTCGCCGGCGAGGAGTTCGCCGGGGTGGGCGGCGCCGGGACCGGCGACCCAGACCTGTTGCAGTACGTCCTCGAGATCCGAATGCGACAGGTGCACATAGTGTTCGGCCATCCGATCGCTGACCTGGCCCAGATAGGTGCGGATGTGGGTCAAGCTTGCGCCGGCGCGCAGCAAATTCGTGGCCAGCGTATGGCGGGCCTGGTGGGGCACCCATCGGCCGATTTCGAGCGAATCGACCCACGCGCTGAAGTTTCTGTGAAAAAAGGAATGGGTCAACGCGACGGTGCCTTCGGGGTTGCGCTGCGGCGTCGGGAACAGCGCCAGGCGACCGCGTTCGGTGTCGGTGGGTCGGCGCCCGTGCTCGGCGACGAATCGATCCAGGGTCTTGCGTTGGCGTTCAGCCAGCACCTCGTGGAGACGCTCGGGGATCCGGATCGCGACGTCATAGTTGCCGACCTTGGTCTGGTCGTGCCAGAACATCGGTAGGCCGCCGTAGCGGCCCAGACAGTCCCAGCGGAGCTGCAGCACCTCTCCAATGCGACGACCGGTGGTGACGGTCGTTTCCCACATATCACGCAGCCCGCGGTCCAGCGGATCGTGGACCTCGTCGAGTCGCCGCAGATTTTCCGGATCGGCGAGCGCGCGAGCGACCTCGTCGGGAAATGGTCGCCGCGCGGTCCGGCCCGTTGATGTCCCGGCCGTAGGAAGTGCGACGATGAACTCCCGCCCCAGACCGATCCGGTCGGCGGCACCGCTGTCCATCGCGGCGCGCAGCATCTTGCGTAGCGCATTGAATACCGTCGACCGTGTCGTAGTGGTGACGACGCTGGCAGTCCCGTCAGGTCGCTTGATGGCCAGCGACGGCGACCCGTCGCGTTCACGGCGGCGTTGGTCGGTGACGAATCGACGCATGTGATCGCCCTGCAACAGGGTGGGATCGTTCCCGCCGTCGGGGGCATCGTGTTGCAGGAATGTGCCCAGTTCCATTGCTGCCCTGAGCAGCCCATCGTGAACGTGGCCGGAACGTGGGCAGCGCGGCGATTGCAGCAGGTCGGCGAGGTAGTCCCAGACCAGATCCCGCAACCAAGTTGGGCCGATGCCGGTGAGGTCGATGTGACTGGCCCGCCGCTTGAACCGCACCCCGAAGTGCTCGGTCTCAAGGAATCCGGCCTCTTTCGCCTGGGCAGGGGTGAAGTAGACCATCCGAAGCTCGTGCAGGATCTCCTTGACCATGGAGCCGGGAAACTCCACCGATCCACCGGCGCCGATCTCGAACCCGATCAACGACTCCACTTCGAGGGTTCGGCACGTCGCCACTAGTGAGCGAAGCCAGCCCAGTTCCCACCGGCTGGGTCGGACTCGCTGCGTGTGGATGAACAGGCCCCATTGAATTTCGGCCCGCACCAGTGGCCGCAACCCGAGCAGGTTGATCTGTCCCGGCCACGGGGATGCGCGCACGGTGGCGCACCAGCGACCGAACGCCTCCTCGTCGTCGTATCCGACCGGGACCGGCCGGCCGTACCGCTCGTAGCGGTGCCACCACGTCGGCGGCAACACCGCCGCGCCGGGTCGGTGCTCACGCTGGTACCGCCGACTGTGCCAGAGACACAACCCCAGCGGCGACTCGGCGAGGTTCACACACACCGCCACCAGGCAGGATCCGTAGCCCGGCAGCGGCCGCTGCCCGGAGAGCCATCCGTCGAAGTCGTCGGACTCACCGGCGGACTTCCGGTGCTCGCGCCACCGACTCATGTGTCGCTGGCACAGCAGCAGGTCGGACTGCGCGGCGGGCCGGTCTGGGCACACCCGGCAAATCAGCTCCTCGATCCGCACGTATCGCTCCAATCCCTCTGCGGCGGTGAGGAACGCGGCCTTACCGCCGCCACGTTCTCGGTCCTTCGCTCGCAACAAGAGATGTTCCGTGCAAAAGTCCGTGGAGTTGGCGCGGGTCCGCTCGCACCGCTCGACAACGCACTCCCACCGGTAGACAGGGTGTTGCTGCGGAATCCGGATCACGTCCAACCGGAAGATCGGGTCGAAGTCGGGGCCGCCGATCAGCGCCGTGAGAATCTCGAGCCGGTCGCGGCCGCCCCGGTCCGGACGATCCCGACACGAGTGCGGCGATCCGGCACGGGTTCTCCCGGCCGTCATCGCCCTTCTCCCCACACCCGCCGCAACGCCGCGTCAAAGGCCGGGTCGTGGACATCGACGTGCCCGTAAACCTCGTCGACCATCGTCGCCGAGGCCCAGCCGCCTGCGTCACGGGCGATCAACAGGTTGCCGCCGGAGGCGTCGAGCACGGCCGAGGTGAACGAATGCCGAAACGCATGGGGTTTCACCGGTCCCAGGCCGGCGCGGTCTCCTGCCCGGCGCAGCACCCGCCGGGCGGCGACCGGAGCCCACGGCTGCCCGACGGCCCTGCCGTGCAGCTGAACCAGCAGCATTCCGTGATCGGTTCGTCCACGCGGATATTCGGTGGTGATGTAGTCGAAGTAGGAGTGGATCATGGCGGGGCTGACCCGCTTGATCAGCCCGCCGGTCACCGTGCCGTTCTCGAGGCGCCAGGGATGCTTGGTCTTGGCCTCGGCCCGATTCGGGTTGCCGGGGCGGTAACAAACGTGCAGATGCGGGGAACGGCACTGGCCGCAGGCCGCGTTCTCCCGCAGGTGCAGGTCGACCAGGTGCAGCCCGCACAACTCGCCGATCCGCAGCCCGCCGTCGGCCAACCAGGTCACCACCATGCGGTCGCGGGCCGAGTTCACCGTCTCGAGCAGTTTCTCCCGTGCGCCGTCGGGCAGCATCTTCGGATGTCGGCGGCGAGGTCCCGTCGGCGCGAGCGGATTTGCCGGTATCGACGTCGTCGTGTGCCCCAAGAATGTGCGGCGTCGATCCGCCCGCGTCGGCAGCCGACTTCTATCCAGTCTCCGACCGAGCTCGGCGTTCACCCCGAGCGCCGCCTGATGCAGATAGAAGCCCTTCAGACAGGCTGCCGTGGTCGACAGCGCCGCATGCCCGTACGGGCGTTTCCCGACCCGCCACGGCTCGCCCAACGGCATCGCCACCTCGGCGCCGACGATGCCCATGTACCGCTCGAGATCCCGCAGCACCACTCTGTCCAACGCCAGGCACTCGCGCTCGAGCCAGCGCAGGTGATCCACCAACAAGTAGGAATAGGTCCGTTGGGTGCCCGACCCGTCGTGCTCGCGCAGGAACCGGTCCGCCTCGCGATGCTCCGTTCCCTCCGGCCAGACGATCGTCCACGACCGCCTCCCATTTCGCCGGTCGATCCGCTGAACCCGGAGGTCCCCTACCACCACTCGCATCGCCACACGCCCTTCGAGTCTCTGTCTGAACATGACGAACATCCCGAACCCTGGTCGGTAAACAACCACGGGACATCCCGAAAGTCGCGCAGGACGAACGGCGTGTACGGATATATCTGCGGTCGGTAAACTCGACAGCAATCCCGCCCCACCGCGCGTGCGGCAGGATGTGCTTTCGGCCGGGCCGCAAGGGCACCACCACGGCGGTATCCGGCTCGAGTGACCGCGACAAGATCCGTTCGAGATCCGCCGCGGTCACTGCCCTCATTGCTGGTCGTGTGGTGACCACATGCATGCTTCTGCGCAGATCCGGGTGCCGGTAGGCCCAGGCGCAGGACGTGCACAGCCCACCCTCCGCGGGCGCTTTCCAGCAGTCGTAACCCGTGAACGTTCGGGACACCACCTTGGCCACCGCCTCCACCCGAACCGGGGACGCCGCGCATCTCGCACACCGGCCCACCCTCGCCACCTCGACTACCTCGCGCGTCTTCGTCGACGCGAATGCCGCCGCGACGACGTCCTGCCGGCCGGCCACCTCGCACAGTTTCCCCACACCACACTCCTCACATGCCCAGGCGACTTCACGCCCCTACGACTGGAGGAAGATCCGCCGGGCGGACACTGTGTGACAGAAACTGCGAGATCTCGAGACCAACCGGACACCGCGAGGAGGACGTGTGGCGGGCAAGCCCGAACCCGACGGCCTGGACCTGAACACTCTCCGGGCACTGCGCCGGCCCCACCGCGACCTCGGGGTCCTCACCGGCCGCATCGCCGGGCATCTCGACGACCACGACGGATACCTCGCCTTCTCCGGCGGCAAGGACTCACTCGTCGCACTCCACCTCACCCTGCAGGTCGAACCGAACATCCCCGTCGTGTTCTTCGACTCCGGCCTCGAGTACCCCGAGACCTACACCTATATCACCGCACTCGCCGACACCTGGAACCTCAACCTCGAACCCCACCGAGCCGACCCACCACTGCTGACCGTCCTCGCACAATCCGGCGAGTGGGACCACCAACAGCCCACCCGGGCCACGAGCCAGAAGCTGCGCGACATCCTCATCGGTGCACCCTCCCTCGCGGCGCACGCAGCCCACGGGCCAGGAGAAATCTGGGGCGTACGCGCCGACGAATCCCCGAAAGGGACCGGACGCTGGTCGCTGTACTACAACGCACTCAGCAGCCACGTCACACGCACGTGCGACGGCTGCTGCACCAACACCACCGAGCAACGCCGACACCACGGCGGCCTCATCGACCGAGCCGACGGAACACATGTCTTCGGGCCCATCTGGGACTGGAGCGTCGATGAGATCTGGGCATACATCGCCCACCACCAGCTACCGGTGAACCCCGTCTACGACAAACTTCGCCAACTCGGCACCCCCGAACAACACCTACGGGTCTCCCACATGATCGACGGCGCCTTCCTCGACCACGGTCGCATCACCCGGCTACGCCGCGGATGGCCGGAACTCTTCGAAGAACTCGCCCACGTCCTCCCCCGGATCCGCGAGTTCGTCTGACCCCTCCGCTTTACATGCGGTGAGACTTCGCTGCAGCAGCGACCGGACGGGAAGCATCGAGACAAGATCCGACAGAGAAGATGGCCAGGAAATGTCGCTGTGGGATGTCGAGAACCCGCGCGCGGCTTCGTCCCCGGAGTGAAACGGCCACAATGGGCCGTACCGCACCAAGGGAGAACATGATGGCCAAGTACCTGTTGCTCAAGCATTACCGTGGTGCGCCGGCATCGGTCAACGACGTGCCGATGGACCAGTGGACGCCGGAGGAGATCTCCGCTCACGTGCAGTACATGAACGACTTCGCCGCTCGGCTGGAGGGCACCGGCGAGTTCGTCGACAGTCAGGCACTCTCCGCGGAGGGCACGTTCGTCCGCTACGACGGCGAGGGGCAACCACCAGTCACCGATGGCCCGTTCGCCGAGACCAAGGACCTGATCGCCGGCTGGATGGTGATCGACGTCGAAACCCACGAGCGGGCACTCGAACTGGCCGGCGAGCTGTCCGCAGCCCCGGGTGCGGGTGGCAAGCCGATCCACGAGTGGCTCGAGGTGCGCCCGTTCCTGGCCGCCTCTCTGACCGCTACGGAGTGCGGTTTTCACCACGGGTGATGACATCGGATCGCAGTGCCGGGGGCCGGCCGAGGGACGGTAGAGAGGGCGGATTCCACTAGTCGTGGCGAATCATCGGGTAGTCGTGCAGGGGCCACCATCGTCGCACAGCCTGGTTCGGAGTGAGGTCATTCAGGCATAGCCTAGGGCGGTCGTTGAGTTCGGTGGCAACTTCGTCGAGCTGGTCTTGGGTCCAGCAGCTCAAATCGGTGCCCTTCGGGAAGTACTGCCGCAGAAGCCCGTTCGTGTTCTCATTCGAGCCTCGCTGCCATGGAGAGTGAGGATCGGCGAAGTAGATTTTCAGGCCGGTGGCGGCCACGATACGCTCGTGGTGAAACATCTCGTTGCCCTGGTCCCAGGTAAGCGACCGACGCAGCGAGACGGGCATCTGCGTGAAGCGCTCGATGAGAGCATCCCCGACGACTTGAGCGGAGTGGCCACCGCGGATGGCGACTAGGATGGTCAATCGTGTCTTACGCTCGACGAGCGTCGCGATTGCGGATTTCTGGCCGGCACCGATGATGAGGTCGCCCTCGATATGCCCGACCTGGCGTCGTGATTGCACGTGGGCTGGCCGTTGTGCGATGGGCGTCAGATTCGTCGATTGCTTGAGCGAACCGTCCCGGGACCGTCCGCGGCCACGGCGTCGGCGATATGTCCGGCCGGTGCGCAACGACCCGCCAGTCGCGGCCAGGACCAGTCCGCGGTATACCGCTTCGTATATCGTCTCCACGCACACGTGCCACGCTGTGCGGCGTGGGTAGCGTCGCCGCAGCCACCGGCTGATCTGCCCTGGTGACCAGCGCTTGCCGAGCTTGTCGGCCACGAGCTGACGCAACCTGTCATCGTCGGCGAGTATGCGTACTTTCGGCCGTCGTCGACGCTGGTGCGCCTGGTTGTGGGCGAACCAAGGCTGGTAACGACCATCGGGCTTGCGGTTGCGGGCGATCTCCTTGTACACCGACTGGAAGCTTTTGCCGATGCGTTCCGCGATCGTCTTGACCGACTCCTGGCGGGCCAGCCCGTCGGCGATCTCGATACGGTCATCTTGGCTCAGGTAGCGGCTACTGATCGGACTCTCGACATAGGACACACTGCCAGCGTCGATGAACCACAACGATCCGCAGCTCAGCGACACGCCGACCATTGCTGCCGCCCTCGCTCCCGAGATGCCCTGTCTGATCAGCTCGAAGTAGCGGCGCTTGTCCTTTTGTGGTGCCTTGTTCCACGCGTATCTGGGCATCGAATCCTCCTCGGGAAAGGATTCGCTTCGATCAGTGGAATCCGCCGAGCCTCTGTCTGCCGCGGAATCGAGGACAGAGCAGGCCGGCCCCCGAAATCCGCAGCGCTGCCCCAACCCCACCGTGCACGATCCGCCGCCGAGCCGTCCAGGACCGCGAGCAGAGAACGCGGCTACGACTCAGCGGGCACGAGCCGCGACAGTTTGCAGTGGAACGGGAAGCGGCCCGGCGCCGTCTCGTCGACGGACTCGATCAGCGCGTCCTCACCCTCGACGCTCACAATGACGAACACCGATGTGCCTTCGGCGTGCACCTTGACACGGTCACCCACCTGCAGACCCCCGCGGGTTCCCGGATTCTCGGTCATAAGACATGACTAACCCGTCCGGTTTCGGTGTGCAAGCCGCGAGTTTCGGTGTGCAAGCCGCCGATATGTGCCGGGTTGGATTCGATCTTGCTCCGACTGCCGCATCGGGGTGCGCCAAGCGCTGGGCGATAGCCGATCGGCTACATACAGCAGTTCGCTATCACCTGTCCTGTTGGATCGCTACTGTGCCAGGTGTGAGGGAACCGGTGCTGGATCGGCACGTCGACGTTGCACAACTGTGGCAACTGGCCAGTGAGGCGGCCCGGAAGGGCGAGAAGTGGGGGCAGCGCAAGAAGTCGGTGAGCGACGCCATGATGACCTACTACGCCCAGCTGCGACGTGACAGACGCGGCGCGAAACGGTGGGTCGCCGAGGTCGTTGATCTCCTGGGATATTTCGATCTGTCAGCGGACTGGCGCGCAGTCGAGAAAGGCCTGCAAATACTCGACCAAGCTGACGGTGACGTCACCGGTGCCGGTGCTGAGCTACAGCGGCTGGAGGTCGTGCCGGCTTCCTCGACGAAGAACTCTCTCTTCAAGAGCTCCTAGTAGGGCGGAGTCAGGCGAACTGCTCGCGTTCGCGAACCCTCGTCGAGGACGTCACGCGTCATTGGAAGACCGACCAGATCGCCGCGACGGCGAGCGTGACGATGAGGGAGCCGGGGCTACAGCCTCGTTCGAATCCCATCTTCCCGTTCTAATCCGCGCGGTCGCAGCGAGAGGGAGAGCCGGTGCTCGGATCGTGAGGTGCCCCAGAAATGGTCGTTAGCGGGAGCTGGCCTCATGAGACACCGCAAGGGGATCGGCGGATCCACACCTCCATCGCACCGTTCGAGGTCGCAGCCGAGGAGTGGTTCCCCGCGGCAGCCGGATTCGCCGTCACGGTCATCGTGCACCACTTCGACGCGGCGACGGGCCCGCCACGCTATCTGCCCCCGCGGAGCCCGCCGAGTGGGCGCGCACGATCTTCTCGACCGTTGACGGCCGCACCCCTGTAGCGAGATCACCCCTAGCCGCATGCAGAAAGGACACGAGCAATCGCGTCCTTCTCGGCTTGGGTGACCCAGAGTTGATATGCAGCCTTGACCTCGACCTGCTTTGCAACGTAAACACACCGGAAGCTCTTGTTGGCAGGCAGCCAGGTCGCGGCGTCGCCGTCGCTTTTTTGCTGGTTCGCCGGGCCGTCCGCGGCGAGGAGATTCCGGGGATCGTTGGCCAGGTTGCGGCGGGTGGTGTCGTCGAGCTGTTGGGCGCCTTTCTGCCAGGCGTCGGAGAGCGCGACGACGTGATCGATCTGCACCGAGCTCGAGGTGTCCTTGCCGCGGGTGAACGCGATGGTCTTGCCGGTATATGGGTCGTTGAGGGTGCCGGTGAGGATCACGCAGTTCTTGGTGCCGTCCTTGTAGGTTCGGTCGATGAGGTCGCGGCCAAGGATGTCGTTGCGGGTGTCGCACCCGTTGTGTCCGCCTGCGACGGTGACGTCATCGGACCATGCTTGGCCGAATTCGTTTCGCGTGTAGCCGGTTTTGGGTGCGCGGCCTTTGACCGGCAGTGTTTCCAGGGCGGCGAGGGTCTGCGCGACGTCAGGAGTTGGGCTGGCCACCATGTCGGCGGTCGGGACTACTGGTGGGGTGCTTGGGCGGGTCTGCGCCTCGATAGCGGAGACGGTGCCGCAGCCGGTGAGAACTGCGGTAGCGGCGGAGGCGAATAGCACTTTCGTCCGGCGGGTGGTGTTCTGGCTGAATGGCAAGGAGGCTCTTTTGGTGGGCTAAAGCCGAGAGTGGGAAGTGGGGGTTGTCGGCACGGAGGGGCCCTCGGCGATGCTAAGCAGGATGGTGCGGGCGGCCGCGGCGTCGCTGCGGGCTCGGTGTCCGCCATCGAGCCGAATGCTCTTCTCGGTGCCCTCGGCCTGCGATCGCATTCGCATGATGCATCCCCACATCTCTGGGTCGGCGAGGTGCGCGGGGTCGAGACTGTGCCGAGCACAATCATGGAGAACGCGGACCTGATCGAACTGACTGTTGTAGGAGAGGGTCACTCGGCCAGCAGTGACCGCAATGAGCGCCTGGTGGACCGTAGACCAGCCGGGTGCGCCGATCAGATCGGCCGGGGTAATTCCATGCACGGCATAGGCGTCCGGGTGGATCGGAACTTCGCCGGGATCAACCAGGGTTTCGAGCAGTGGATTGCCGGTGGTGGCGTCCAAAACGCAGATCTCGATGATCGAACCGTCGAGGTCGGTCGACTCAACGTCCAGCACTGCTGCCCGGCCGGGGACGAGCATGCCCCGTGCCCACTGCTGCGGAGACGTCTGTGTACTGGTCATGCCACCTCCTTCTCGTGAACATCGTGACGGCACCCTCTGACATGCGGTTCTGACTCCGGCACATATGCCGATCCGGAGAAGCTCCTGGTAGCGCTCGGGCGCCGTCTTCCGACAAGGATCGGGAGGACGACGCTCGAGAGGCCGGGGCCACACCACAGGACTGCTTCCTAGCTGTAGGAATGCTCAGGTTCGCGCTCACTGGAGACCTGCCCGTCGGTGCTCGGCGGCTGATCTCCTCCTTGCGATGCAGCAGCATCTGCGACGTCGGTTGTCTCAGTCGCGGCCTTGCTGGCGCCACCACGCGCGGCCTTACTGGAGGCGTTCTTCCGCTTCTTCGGGGCGGTGTAGCCCATGGCTGCGAGCTCTTTGGCCGTCCATCCGCCTTCGATTGCGTTCTCGTGGGCTGTCCTGATTGCATCTAGCGCTGCCTCGCGTGCGGAATCGAGTGCGGCAAGCTCTTCTACTGCTTCCCCGATGGCTCCGACAAGTGCGACTCGTGTTTCGATTGCCTTCTGCGCCAGTGCTTCCGCATTCTTTCGTGCGGTCTCGATTGCCTTCTTGTGGGCTGCTGGCGTAATCGTCATGTGTCACTGTCTCCTTCGTCTCTGCGGTCGTGCCGCACGTCGCGACACGACTTGTGACCGGTCTGGGTCTATAGTGGCGATCGTATTGTTCCGCTTCGGGATCAAGCGCAGGGCACTGTCCCCGATGGTCACAGGAAGCGTGCGGGGATCATGTCCGGGCGGACGGCGCTGGATTGGATGAGCTGGCCGATCTGCGGTGCTTCGAGCATTTTTCCGCCGCCGAGGTAGATCGCGACGTGGTTGGCTCCGTCTGCCTGCCAGTTCCCGAACAGCAGGTCACCGGGCTGGGCTTGGTCCATGCTGATCTGTTGGCCTGCGCGGAACTGTTCCTGTGAGGTGCGGGGCAAGACCTTCGTGCCTCCGGTGCCAGTGTAGTAGGCGAAGCGAGTGAGCCCTGAGCAGTCGTAGCCGGCGGTAGCTCCGCCGGTGCCGTCGCCCATCGACGGTCCGGTGAGAAGGCCTCCGCCCCATTGGTAGGGCAGTCCGATCGCACGCATCGCAGCTTCGATGACCGCACGCGCGAACTCGAGGTTGCGGGGAAAGCGGGGATCGAAGGTCAGATCGCTGACTGCGGTCGGGGCGAGCATTCCTGTCAGGAAGGGGATGCCTGCCGCAGTGGTGGGTGCTTCGCTGACGACAGGAGGCAAGAATATCGGATT
Organism: Rhodococcus sp. NCIMB 12038; assembly: GCF_002165735.1. Taxonomy (NCBI): domain Bacteria; kingdom Bacillati; phylum Actinomycetota; class Actinomycetes; order Mycobacteriales; family Nocardiaceae; genus Rhodococcus; species Rhodococcus sp. NCIMB 12038. The sequence goes on along the minus strand of NZ_NHML01000026.1, from coordinate 16,332 downwards.
CGTCTCCTGCTGCGAAGTCGATGACGGTGCCTGAGCTGCGGGTCCCGCCGGGTCAGCGACACCGCCGGCGGGCCCGGGTCCTGGACTGGGGGCGGCCAGGACCACCTCGGGAATCAGACCCTGGGCCTCGGGCGGGAGCTGTTCCCTGGCGCCTGCAGCGGCATCCTGGACTTCCGGTGGAATGGCGTTTTCGATCTCGGCTTGCCACTCGGCGGGCAACTGCTCCTGCGCCTGCTGCACTGCCCGAGCCGCGTCGTCGAGATAGGGCTCCGGGTCCGGGTCCGGGACATACTGGGCGAGAGCTGGCGGTAGTTCCTGTGCGACCGCCGTGACGCTGTCGGTGATCGCCGGGTCCACTCCGCCGCCCTGGGCAGCTGATGCGCCGGCCACTGCGACGCCGACGATGATCGATGCGAAATCCATGATGTCTCCTAGCCGAGGGTGTGGCGGCCAAGGGCGGAAAGTACTGTCTCGATGACCGCGAGGGTGTCGTGCGATCACCGACAGTAGAGAGAGACCTGTACAACTCGACCGAACTCACAACCGGGGCAACCCAGTCGGGCATCCACATCGGCCAATAGAGCGCAGAGAATTGGACCGGATGCGGAAGATCAAATAGGGTGTGGGTACTGAGAATGCACTGGGTGAGTCGGAGGCACACCATCGTGTTGGTGGCCTCCGACTTTTCTTTCTGCTCACAGCCCCTTGCCATCTCGTCGTCCGGTATGAGCGTCGGCGCCGGAGCTTTGATTCCCTTGCGTTGTGTCCGCGGCCTGGTCCGCATCGTCGTGTGCCGCGGCTTTCACCACTCTGAATTGCGCGGGCGCAGCGAAGATATCGGGATGAAAGGTCAAGTCGGGACGCCGGTGGCGCGGCTTATCCGCAGTCATGACTGTGTGTTCCTTCCCGTGGGTTGAATCTGTCTCGAACGCCCGCCTCGACTCGTCATGGCGTCTCGTGATCGACGAGTTGGACGACCAGGCGCTCCCCCGGTGGCTGTCCGGGCCGCTCATACGGCACAAAATGAGCCCCCACCACCTGTAGCTGCATTCCTCGTGGCAGCAAGTGGTGCGAGTTGTCCACGCGGGAAGATTGCCCGTAGTACATGCCCCGGTCGGTCTGGATCTCGAAGACGACATCGGTGGGCCGGGCGGTCGAGTCCAGCTCGTGCAGCGAATGAGTTGCCGCAGTGAACCGGTCGAAGGACAGGACCGTCCCCGGCGATAGCGTCGAGGGCAGATCTGACGGGTTCACGACCGCGTTGGGGACGCTCACCGAGGTGTACACGAGATGGCCTCGTCCGGATTCGCGTTCGTATCGTTGGATGGCCCTGTCCACTCGTTGGACCTGCTTGCGGCGAGCATCGTCGAGCTCGACAGCGTCGCCGGCCACCGAGGAGAGGGCGTTGTTCGTCTCCCGCCAGGTCTTCGGGTCCGACGTCAACGACGCCAGCGCCGTGTACTGGGCTTTCGGCATGGCGTCGAGGACGCGGCGCTTCGTCGCGGATCGAGTGTTCCGTTGTCGTGCCGAGAGTGTGCGACGGAGTTCGATCGCCGGTGGCAGCTGGGGGCGTAGCCGAGAGTTTCCGATTGCCGCCGGCGTGGGCCGTGGATAGGCACGGTTGAGATCCCGTTGCGCTCGGGTCAATCCGGGCAGGTTCTCGGTGGCGGTGTCGAGTTCTCGTGCTCCGCTGCGGAGATCGGCGCGGGTGTCGTAGGCGTGCTGCGAGATCAGGGCGCCTTCCTTGCGGGTGGCGACGTCGCTGTCGCCCCGGTCGGGATCGAACACACCGTCGCCGCGGTCTGGGCTGATCCGATCATGGCTGCGGCCCATCAGTTGCGCCGATCGAATCCGGTGACGTCGCCGCGCAGCTGGGCCAGCGCCTTTTCCCGCGCCTGATGTTGATCGGCCAGGTCGGTGGCCAGGTCACCGATTGCCGACGCTGCGAGGTCATCATTCGCCGAGTTGACCAGCAGTTTCCCGAGCGCCGGTGCGTGAGCGTCGATGCGACCGAGAGCCGCAGTACCGCCGACGGAGTCCTGAAGCATCAGTAGGTCTTGGTGATACGTCCACAACGCTGCGACCCGCCCGATCAGTGATTCTTTGACCTGTTCGAACCACCGTCGCTGCTCGTGGTGGGCGGCCCGAGCCGCGTCAGCCTCGGCACTGACTCCCCTCGTGGGTTCGCCGACGCTGACCCGGAAAGTTGCCAGCTCACCGCAGTGGCAGAGAATCACTCGGAGTTGGTCCTCGATATCGAGCCGGATGCGGTGGATGTCGAGGTCCTCGTGACTCCATGCCGGCACTTCACGAATATCGTCGACGATCGCGGACGCAGTCATGGCCAGACGAAGTTCGAAGAAGTCGCCGCCGGCCCAGACGTAGGCACCGAGCCTGGCAATGCTGCCGCGGATCATCTGCTTGTCCGCCGCGGTCAGCCTGAGGGGATCGCGGCGGATCCACCACCACATCGCGAGGACCTCCACACCTGCAGCCGCGGAGATGAGTACCGTCAGATCCGTGACCGGCGACTGAAACAGCGGATTCATGTTGAGTAGGACAGGAATCATGCCGATCAGAACGGGTGCGATCACGACGAGGGGAATCTCGACAACGACACCGCCGTTCGTCCTCCCGAACGGGACCTGCGTGCGCCAGATATTCCGTCGGGGATAGGAATTCACGTCGTGGGCGGTAAAACCCAGCTCCGCTCGCTTTGTGACGATCGTGGCCACCCTCGGCGAGAGGAGTTGTAAGTGGATACGGTCGAGCGCCGTGAGAAACTGGTCGCTCCCGGGGTCGATCTCGACGCGGTCGATCAGGTCCAGAACAGCGCGGGCCGCGGGGTCGCCCGCTTCTGCCGGGATCATCGGCGCAGCTCGCTTCGCCCGATGGACCGCTGCTCGCTGACCTGCCGCGATTCGGTGTCATTCTTTCCGGGATAGGTCCGTGGATCCGGCCTCCTCGAGGGGTGAGGAGGGAAAACCTCGAATGTTGCGACGGCGGTGTCGCACTGCGCATGCTCGCCGGCCCATCGGATGTGACCGCAGCGGCAATAGGTGGCATCTTGCCATGGGTTGTAGGTCCTCGGTTCGTGATGCAGATCGATGCACCGGTTCCGCACCTCGACCTGCACACCACACCCTGCCAGCCGGTTCAGAACATGGCGTGTGGACGACCTCGCGCCGCGGTGAACGAGCTCGTCCGCCAGGTGGTGCTCCTGGCCGGATGACAGGTCAACGTCCTGGTGACTACTCAACACTTCTCCCATCAGTGGTTGTCTCGTCAGGTCTCAGGCACGCGCAGATCTCACGCCCCGACGAGGTCGGATTTGGATCTGCGGGTGGTGTCCTGTTCGCGGCGCCCGACCGCGCGGCCGAGCAGTCGATCTAGACTCTCGCTCACCACGTCCGGGCGCTCGAGTCCGACCATGTGCCGCGCTCCGCTCACCGGGATCAGTTCGGCGAGGGGAAGAGCCGCCGCGAGTCGCTGTGAGTGCCCGATCGGGGTCACCCTGTCCCGGGTTCCACAGATGATCGACGCCGGCACCTTCGCGAGCACGTCGAGCGCCGGGGAGGCGTCGTAGATCCGCAGGTCACGCAGGAAGGCGGCCACGGTGGCGATCGGCGTCGCGTGGACCATCCCGTAGGACGTGGCGGTGGCACGGACACGTGCACTCGGAGCAAGCGGGCAAGTTGCGCCGACCACCGGCGACAAGATGCGACGTGAGAGATTCCAGCTGCGCCCGACGAGCCCTGGGGCGTGAGCTGATGCCGTCCGCAACAACGTCACCGCCGGTGTATTCAGAGCGCGCCCGATGCCGGCGCCGGCGACATTGTCGACGGCGGTCGAGATCAACCCGACTCCCACGATCTGAGCGGCCGCGGCCTCCTGGTGCTGGGCGACGTAGGACATCACGGCCATCCCGCCCATCGAGTGCCCGACGAGGACAATCGGACCCTTTGGCGCCACCGTGCGAATCACCGCATCCAGGTCCCGTCCAAGCTGGCTGATCGTGTAACTGTCGGTGTCAGCCGCGCCGGATCCACCATGGCCGCGGTGATCGAAGAAGACCAACCGGGCACGCCCCCGCCAGGCCTCGGCCAGGTAGGCCCGTTGCGGTGCCCAGGCGTCCATGTGGAGACAGAATCCGTGCGCGAAAATCACAGTGACCGGCGCCATCCGGGATCCGATCTCACGCACCGCAAGAGAGGTGCCGTCGGCGGTGAGGACGAGGCGTGTGCGATCCCCGGGGGCCCTCATCGCTGGCCATCCAGACCTCGAGCCAACCATCCGCATCCATACTGGTCCGCGCGGTGACGCCCGGTGAGCGACTCTGAATGAAGGTGGCGGCGGATTTTCTTCGCATCCGTCGGGTGGATACGGCGAACCTCAACATTCATCGGTACCACTCCTTAGTCCTCACGACAGCAATTGCGAGGACCATAGGTCCGGACCTTGACTGCCCCACCTGGACCGCGAGCGATCGGCAACTCCGCCACAACAGACGCACCTCCGTCGTAGGAAGTGCCACCACTCCCCATCATCTGGAGGAAGATCCCCACAACTGGGGTTGTGTGACATGTCGTTGGACAGAACCGATGGGTCTCCATCCACAGGCCGACATCGCTCAGCATGATGTCCGCGCCCGGAACACCGTTGGGGCGGCGGCCGTCCTATTTGAAGGCCAGTCTGCCGGTCAACGACACGGTGGCTCCGCGCCTATCGACCGATCACCGGCCACGCCCCATCGACCGTCCTTCCCAGAGGGATCTCGGTACACACGATGTCCGTTACTGAGTAGGCGATCGCCCCGCACCGAGGGCACTGCCCGGGCAGCTGTTGGTGTCGGATCATTGCCCAGTGCTCGTCACACAGGAGGTAGTCCACGCGAGCGTCGAAGTGGCAGCAATCCTTGACGACCACCGCCCAGCGGGCCGCACGCACGAAGCCGACGGGGTCACCGGGGAAGTACTGAGGATGCTCCGCGCAGAACTCACACGGCAGTTCCGTCTGAACGATCGACGGCATCGGGGCGGATCGGTCCGCATCGTCCATACCGAAAACACCGCCCAATCTCGAAACCCGTCACCCGGCCCTCGACACCTCAGCCGAAGAACACGTTCGATCGCGCGCCGATCACGGCATCACCACCCCGCTCAGACACTCAATTTCGGATCGGTGGTCGCCGATACACTTTCCGAAACCTGCTCGCCGCCGTTTCGTACTCATCCATCCACGCGCCCAAACTTGTTCCCTCCTCGTACGGAACCGAAGCGAGAATCAGCAACCTCTGATCGATGGTCGCAAGCAACTCGTCCACCTCCTCCGCTGGAACGGGGGCTGGTTTTCCCCTCAGAAGGAACCACGCCACCAAGTTAATCGTCAACGGATAGACATCCCCGAAAACTAGACGCAACCCTTTGACGGCCTCCCGCAGCCGCTCGCCGCAACCTCGTTGTGAGTCCGAACCCTCGGTAGCAGCAGCAAGTTCGAGCACCAACTCGCGAATGCCGATCAGCTGCGCAGGTAGTGTCGGATCGGTCAACCGCGTCGCCCTATGTCCACGACGCCGAGCCGCATCAAGCTCCCTCACAGCTAAAACAGAGGCGACCGAAAAAATGAAGACGGTCACTCCAGCAACCGCCGCCCACATCCCCGTCGATGAGGGCGCGATCGACTCCCCGTGCGATAGACGCAAAGTCGCGATGACGCCCAAGCTCACGACAATCGCGTAATGCCCAACGAGGAACCTGATGCAGTCGATGTTATTCGGGGAATAAGCTAGGAAAATTGGGAGCGTCAACCCAAGATAGCCGACCCAACAACCGACCCCTACCCACCACCCGGTTGCCGCACCCTGAACGTCGACAACCATGAGCGCCCACAACGCCACACCGACAGCACACGCTAACGAGACACTTCCCACAGCAACAAGACGAAGAACCTCGTCACGATAGAAAATCGGCCTTACCCGTATATCACTCACTCCCCTCCCCTTTCCTTCCCTGTTGTTCGGGAACGCCCAGACCGTCCCCCTAGACGTTCATCCGCATCGCACCTCGGCGCGGTTGAACTTGCCACCACCACCAGGAGAAACCTAGGACTCCTTGCGGCGTTTAGATCCAGACGATCCACCACATCGGGGGGACCGCGATCGCCAGCGCGGTTCCGGCGATGAGGAAGGGGGCGAAACCGAACTCCCCCAAATCCTTCCGGCGTCCGATAAGTTTCACCCACAGCATCACCACGAGCGCGAGGACGTTCGGTAGCAACATCCCTGAGAGCACATTCATCCATCCGACCCATCCCAGGGCAGCACCCAGAATGAAACTCAGCCGCACGTCGGCGAGCCCGGGGTAGCCGCGGGTGACGATCGCGAAGGCAAGGTTGAACGCGAACACCAGCATGCCGGCGAGAAGCGCGCGCCTACCTGCCGCAGGATCTTGATCCACCGCCACGGCGAATGCCCCGAACATCAGGCCCACTGCGGTGGTCAACCGGATCAAGGTCAGCGGAAACCGCAGCGTGAAGTGATCGATCCACGCTGCCCACACGCCCAGCAGGCTCAGTGCAAGCCAGGCCGTCAAGATCGCGTCGCCGCCGGCGAGCAGCACGGCGCCAAACCACATTCCCGCGGTCGTAGCCGCAGGAACGATCCGCCGGCCGGTTGCCTCTGAGGGAATATCGACCGCCTTACACAACCGGGCCATCATCGGCGCTATTGCCGCACTCAACGCCGCACCAATTGCAGCGCAGGCGCTTGCAGCCCACCACAGCCCTGTTGTGCCGTATTCGGCATCAAGCCACCGAACCGCGAACCACACCACCACACTCGCGACGACGACAATCCCAGCAGGCGCGTACACGGTCGCCGACAGATGATCACTGCGTTGCCCTGCCGCATCTTCAGCACCGACGGCCGGCGATTGTGGCTCCTCGCTGGGACCACTGCCCGCCAGCTCGGACGTCGGTTCGGTCATCTTGGGCACTCCTCCGCAACTGTGCGACAGACATAAGGGATAGATCGACACTAGCCGTCCACGTGGACAGTCTCAGCACCACCGAACCCATGCGAGAGCCCGCCCACTGGAAGGGCCCTTCGAGAAACCGCAGCTTGACCCGCTGGTGCGGCGGTGGTCGCGCCGGGCGTCGTTTTGTCCGGGTCATCACACATCACTGGGCTCGACATTGCGTCCTCCCTGTCGGACTGGAATAGAAGCGAGTACTCGTGAATCGACGAACCACCACGGAATTTGCTGCACTGTCCCTCATCACGGCCGCCATCCTCACCGGGTGCAGCAGCACAGAAGCCGAGACCGTATCCCCGTCAGCCGAACCAGCTGCTGCTGCCACACGCGTCGAGTGGTCGACGAACCCCACCGTTGATCAAGGTCAGCCCGGCGTGGCCGACGCTCAGACCCGGCCATCCGAGACACAGCCGGCGACGACTACGCAGGCCACCGCATTGCCGCCCACGAGCGCTCAGTGCGGAATCGTCACGAACAACCTGAACGGTGCGACTGCACCTGTGATCATCATCGCCGGAACTCCGAGCTGCCCAGCAGCACTGAGCACCAGTGATCGCTACCTCAACGACCGCACGGTCGCCGCACAAGGACAAGGGCGATTCGCTGTCATCGACGCTTGGAACTGCAGCCGGCCCTACCTTCCGGACCGATCACACGCCGACTCCTATCTGCAATGCGTCGACCCGACCGGGAGTGCCGTCAAGATCGGCGACTGACACAGAACACCGCGGCACACCGAACCTCGTGCAACCCACGCGCGACGCGCCGGCATCAGCGCTCGCACGAACGACACCAGACGAAGGCACTATTGACTCATGGGGGCACCAGTGAAGAAATCCACGCGCAACTCACGCCGGCCGCATCGTGACCGCTCCGCATCGCCGGTCCGCAGCTATGCGGAATACACCAAGCGCCTCGCCGCCGGGGCGAAAACCGTCGTCATCGACGCCGACCCGGAGAACTGGCTGGACCTTGGTCACATCCCCAGCCAAGTCGAGGTCAAAATTATCGGACAAACCTGCGCGGGAATCGCCGGCGGCTCCATCGCAGCCGCCGGCCGGTGCTTCCTCCAAGCGTCCAACCACGCCAGGGTCACTGCCTACGAACATGCTCACATCGAAGCGTTCGACGACAGCACCGTCGATGCCCGCGGTAAGAGCCATATCGTCGGCACCGACAACGCCAGGATCCGCGCAGAAGACAGCGCCATCGTCTTCGCGCACAGTCATTGCCACGTCCACGCCAACGGTCAAACTCTGATCGCCGCCACCGACACCACCACGGTCCGCATCGACGGCGAGGCCCACGTCCGAGTGAGCGGTGGCGTGCGCATCATCGGGCCCGGTCGACCCGCGAATGTCGAAACCCATCCGATCAGCCGTCTCGCACGCCACCTGAATTTCTGAGCGAGACGATCCCCGCTGTCCGGATGTGCTGCGGGGCAGAACTGTCGAGCTGGGCAGCTCATCCACGCCCCACGCTGCACTCATGGGTCTTGGGCGGCGTGCGCCGGCACGTTGCTGGGCGGCATACGGCCGGTACTGCCCATCGGACGGATCACTGTTGCGGCGGATCTCCCGGCTGATCGTCGAGGGGCTCCGATGCAACTCGACGGCGATCTGTCGCAGCGAGCACCCTTCCCGGAGCCGGTCGGCGATACGGATACGTTCGGTGGTGCCGAGGTATCGTCCCGACTCCGTGTGCAGCGCGGATGTCGCAACCGGCGGAGCTCCCGGGTGGCCGCCGGTGGGTTTGTGTCCGTTGCGCCAGCGCTTACCGGTTCGGTAGTTGATCCCGACGATTCGGCAGGCTTCTTGACTACTCACGCCCTTGTTCACGAGATCAAAATAGGCGCGCCGTTCCCGATGCAAGGTCTCGCCACGCAAGGGGCCTCGTTGCTTCCGTATTTCGAATTCCATCGCCACCCTGAAATGTCGGGTGTTGCGACGACCGATAGAACCCAAGTTGACGCCGGGGCAGAGGGGGGTTCTGGGAACAAAATTGGGGGGATGATCACCAGAACACCAGTAACTCTAGCGGTTCGTCAATCGCTCGACGCATGCCCGCCACCATAAAGACTGGTGGCGGGCGTCTTCGATACTCATCAGCGCGGGTGGCTACGTACTCCCCAAGTTGAACGCCTGTGGAAGTGCCGTGGGGCAGCCTGCCGTCTGACTACCTACTTGATCCCCGCCGCGTCGAGAATAGATTGCGGGCTGCCGCAGACATCCGAGTTGTCGACTGCGCTGCCCTCTCCGTCGTGTCCGGCATAATCCAGCACGCCTTGGATCTGCGATGTAGACAGGCCTGCCTGATGTTGCCGAAGAACGAAATCGGAGTACGGCAGGCAGATCGCCTGTCGTACAACTCGTGGGTCGTCTACATCTGCCAGGTTCGAGATCGTTCGATCAACGCCCTCCGCCGCGGCGAAGACCATTGTCCCAATGAGAAAGCCGCCGAGCACGATCAACAAGGCGATCGCGACGGCCGCGACGGCCGCGACCTTCTGCGCAAGGGTGCTCACCGGCTTGGTTGCGGAAGTGGTCGTAACCGCCTGCTCTACGGTCATGCTGTTCTCCGTTCTGTTGGTTTCCGCAGGAGACGACAACTCGTCTCCTCATTAGCGAGCCAGAACGTAGCAGTGGGCTTCTCCATCACACGCTCACTCGATCTTGCAATCAAACTCCAGCAGCAGCACCACTTCCTGATCAGAGCTACTTCACGGCTCATTGCACAGCTCGCGACGTCGACACCGCAGCGACGCGAGGGCATCGATCCGGGGACTCAGTCCTGCGCGTCCAGCGCCACTGAGTTTCTGACCGGACCGACGCCGCACCAACATCGAACGGAGTCCACGTCGAATCAATTGGGCGTAACCAGCACCTGTAGCTCACCGATTCGCTGTTGGTAGTTGGAGGTCAACGGAACAGGCACGACTCCACCTGCTCCGCCACCTGGCCATACTGCTGTCCAGTTCACAATCCAGGCCGCCGTCGCCGATACGTTGTTCACGCCGCCGGGCTGCATGATCGATGTCTTCTCGATGTGGTGACCGCATGTCGGGGATGGCAATCCACTCGGTGGGGTCAGCGGACTGGCGTCGATCAGGTCGTTGTACGGGGTGAACGGCAGAAGCGCTCCCGGGCAGATTGTCGGGAGGGACCCGTCCCCCCAGTTGATCGTGACACTCGAGTTGACAGCTGTGGCGGTCACCACGACGCCTCCCGGACCGGGGACGACACGTGTCACGGGGCCGACGGTGCTCTCCCGGATCTGATCTGGGCAGTACCACGCCCAGGCCTCTCGGCCGACGAGGCCTGTTCTGCCACCCGGGAAGTTGGCGGGTTCCGGCGTCCAGCACATCGGCGGCTCCTCAAGCTGCATCCCGGTCACGGCTGTTCCCACCACATTCATGACCTGCGCCATGCTCACCGGGGTGGCCGGCATACCCACATCCGGACTCAGCGGAACGCAGTCTGTGAATCGGCCGCACGCCTTCAACTGCTCCCGAACCGGAGGTCCCGTAGGAGCGGCCACGACGTCACCACCACCGCTGTATCCAGACCCACCGCCGCCCGTCCCCGCTGCACTCGCCCCTGAGGAGCCGCCGGAGCCAGGCGACGCCGAAGGTACCTGGATGTAGCTGCCTTGAACGACAATGTTCGCACCCAGATTTCCGGAACCGGGAGCGACGTCTATTCCTCCAGAACCGAAGCCGGGTTGTCCAAGCGCTGAGTGTGGCGACGCAACCAGGCTCCCCAGAACGAGCGCGCCGATCACGGCCGCATGAAAACGACGACGATTTGGCATGTGTTCTCCTTGGTTATGGTGCATCACACGGCGCGTATCGGGCAGCTGCATCGCTGGTGACTCGCCAGCCGTTTGCATCGGGCCAATCCGCATTCCGGACGGTCAACTGGGCGAGCACAAACTGCGGCCGGTTGACGTCGTAGGCGGGACTACCGTCTGACTTCGTCCAGGTCATACCGGAGATGTCGGTGCAGGCGCGCACGTGGACCCAGGCGGGCCCGGAGATAGCCTTGCCGTCGTCGCCTACAGGTATGCCGGCGTCGGTGATCTTCGCATCGACAACCTTGACGTCGCCCGCTCCGACCACGTTCTGCGATCGACGCAGGGTGATATCTCCCCGCCAGCTATCCAGCACGGGACCACCGGCAACGGTGTCGAGCTGCTCAATCGGCACTGCGGGATCGCCATCAAGCTTGCCCACGACAGCGTAAAAGTCATTGACCTTCGCAAGCGCCTGTTCCCGTGCCAACTCGTCAGGAGTCTTGTTCGACGTGTCCGCCCCGTCGGGACCCTCGAACGCCGGGTCACCGGTGACAGTGAGCTCTACCGTCGGATCCGCAGCGTCGTTGTCGGAGCAGGCGGTCACGCCGACCAATAGGGTCGTCGCAGCCAGGCCGGCGACGGCGGTTCGGCGGATGGTGGTGTGTGCCATAGTCGTATCTCCTAGAAGAGTCCGGCGTTGCAGGGCGTACCGGGCAGTGTGTAGTCGGCTGTGACTCTCCATCCTGCTGGGTCGGGCCAAGCGGTGTTCGTCAGGATCGGCTTCCCGAGCTCGAGAACGTCGGTAGCGCGGGCGAGGCAGACGTCCATCTCGATGGTCGCGGTGCCGGGCGTAGGGATGCCGTTTTCGTCGATCGGGATGTTGTGGCGGGTGATGGTGTTCTTGAGAACCTTGACCTCGCCTGCGTCCGCCTCGATGCGATGCGCGGTGATGTCCCGCTTCGTCGATTGAAGGAAGTTGCCGGCCGCGACATTGTCGAGATCTGCGGGGTTGGCGGCGGGATCGGCACTCAGACGCGCGAGCACCGTGTAGTACTCGTTGACCTTCACCAGTGCGGCTTCACCGGCCTGTTGCTCGGGGGACTTTCCGGAGCCGGGCGGCCCGGTGAACGTGGGTCCGGCGTTGGTTTCGAGGGTGACCGGTTCTGGGGTCAGGATGCTGCAACTGGCGCTCAGGCACATCGCGGCAGTGAGTGTCGCCAGTGCGGCGATGCGGCGCGTCATGATGCTGCTCCGATCCGGTAGTGGCTCCCGTAGGTGGAGTCGAGCTGACTCAAGAGCATCTTGGTTTCGTGTTCGGGCTCTTCTTCGAGGGCGTCGAGCTCGGTGATCATGCGATCGATCAACCTTTGGGTGGTCTCGGTGTCACCCGAGAAGTGGGTGGCGATGATCGCCGCACGCCAGCACCCTTCGTGGACGATGTCGACCTCGAGGCCCGTCTCCGCGGCGGCGTGTGCAGCCGCGAGGTCCTGGGGAACTTGTTGGCCGCGGATGTAGCGGGTGGCGAGCTCCTCGGCGACGTCGGTAACGGCGGAGATCATGTCTTGCTTGGTGTGGTCGGCCCACCCGTAGGCGGTGGGGTCATCGCTACTGAAAGGTTGACCGGTGACCAGAGCTAGTGCGGCGGATAGTCGGGCGGTGTCGACGTCAGCGGGATGGGAATTGACGAGTTCCTGCCAGTAGTCCCAGTCGGTCGTGACGGCGTCGTGGAGCCGTTGCGGGGTCCGGCCGGTTCGATCTCCGGACTTGATGAGGGCGGGTTCACCGGTCTCGGTGTCACCGAGCCACTTACGCAGGCGAGAGAGCGCTTCGTTGCGGCGCCGGCGGAGCCGGGCCTTCGCTTCTTTCTCCTGCTCGGCTGTGCCGGTTCTGGCGGCTTCGACGTCATGGGGCCAGATTTTGCTGTCGATGTCCGCGGCGAGAACTCCGCCATCAGTGGTGATGAGAAGCGCGGCGATTTCGGTCAGGCTCTTCTCTCGGCCTTCGGCCGGCCCTGGTGACGGGGGTGTGACGGCGGGTTCGCCGAGCAGCCTGATCCAGATGTGATCCGCCTCCGGCAGCTCGCCTTCTGCGGTGACCTCATCCGAATCGGACGGCTCTGGTCGGTCGACGGCATGGTCGAGGTCCTCGTTCCCGACCACGCTGAAGGTGGCGGGATCGGAGCTGGTGATGAACTCGTCGGTCGAGATGTCGTTGTCGAGACGGGCTGCTTCCCATCGAATGTCAAGGTTATCGCCCGTGTGGGCAACGCGAGGTTCGCGTGAGGTGGTGGTCAGTAGGTCTAGGACAGACGCGTAGCTCTCCTCATCGAGGGTGGTCACTGTGATGCCGGCCGACGCGATTCCTGGACGAGCAAGGACGGCCGAGCCGTTGTCGTCGACCTCGAGGGTCCATGTGGCGTTGGTATGTGCGCTCTCGGTGGTCACTGCGGCGAACGCGATTCGGGGTGCGTGCCGTGCGATGCCAGCGAGAAGCCCGGCCTGTGCCTCGGTCACCGGATCGGCGATCAGAACGATCTCGGGTGCGGTCAGCTCGCTGGTGGTGTACGACGTGCGTGCCTGCGCGATTGACTCGAAGTCGTTGTCCGCGAGGATTTCGGAGTCGCGTTCGACGTGATTGGCGAGTGTCGTCAGTACCGTGTCGGCGTCCTCGGAGTGGGTGATGCGGCCGTTGTCGATTGCCTCCGGCAGGTCGGCGCAGTATCCGACGAGGTTGAGGTGGAGGCTGTCGGCGATGGGCGAGACTGCGAGCTCGACGGCGAGCGCACGCAGCACCCCGGCTGTTGCAGTCGGGGTGCCGCTGATGGCGAGGTGGCCGAGCTGTTCGAGGTTGAGCAAGAGGTCGCGACCGTCGTCGCTGGTTCCGACTGCCGTCAGCGCCGGGTACGGACTGATCTCGGCCTCGGGAACGCCGCGCGGAAACGCTCTCGGATCTACTGACCAGGTGGTGTCGTCGATCTGTGTCCAAGGCGCGGGGAGTGAGACCTGTTCGACGAGTCCGAGCTCGATGTCGTTGTCACCGACGAAGACCGCCAGCAGGCCCGGCAGAGCGATACCCGTGGACCTGCAGTGGTGCGCGAGGTGCCGCAATGCGATGTCGACATGGGTGGTGGTGAGCGGATCAGCGGCGGCCGTGAGTGCTTGCTCCGCCTGGATCGCGGTTTCGGCGGGAAGGGCGATGCGCTCGCCGCGGCGGCGGCGATGTTGTTGCTTGCGGCGACGAAGAGCGAGGTGCCCGGTGAGTCCAGCTGCAGCAACCGCTGAGATTCCGAGACCGATGAACACGACGTCGGATGAGCCGTCCTCGGTATCGGTCTCTGCCGGCGCGTCATTGGTGACGAGGTCGGCAGGCATTTGAGGCTCGACGGGGTCGAGTTGCCAGTTGGGGGCGACATCCACAGGCGCGGGCGCCGGAGCGGGAGCCGGAACAGCTTCCGGAGCGGGAGCGGGAGCCGGAGCGGGAGCCGGAGCCGGAGCCGGAACAGCATCAGCCGGCGGCACCAAGGCCGGCGCCGGCGTAGCGTCAGCCGCCGCGGAGGCGGCGGTGGGCATGATCAATTGCTGGCCGACCGTGATCAGCTCGCCAGCCGGGGTGCCGTCGGGAGTCGTGATCTCCTTGAAACGCAAAGGGTCGCCGAGCTCTCGCTCGGCGATATCCCACAGGGTGTCGCCCTGCTTGACCGTATAGGCGCCGCGTACCACCTCGGGCTGGGATGCGGGCAGCTGCAGGGTCAACCCTTCGGGCAGAAACCCTGGCTCGGGGACAGCGGTCCGGTTGAGGTCCAGGATCTCGGCGTAGCGGCGGCCCTCTCCGAGATGCTGCTGGGCTAATCCCCACAGGGTGTCTCCCCGCAGGGTCGTCACTGTCGGCCCCGCCGGTTGTACCGCCACCCGGGTAGCCCGCGGATCCACCTGCGTCTGCGGTGAGGCGCTCGGATCTTCCTGCTGTGAGTGCGGTGCGTACGGAGAGGTGCTTCCCACGTCCGCAGGCTGGGTCAGGTCGGGTGCGGCGGTGGCGGTTCCGGCGGTCAGGAGCAAGAGGGCGCCGCTGACGAGGAACGTCGCCGTCCGCTGTTGTGAGCGAAGAAGGCGCAGCTTCGGCGTTTTGACGCCGCGCAGTGTCGCCGCGAGTTCGAGCAGAATCGGGACGGTGAAGGTGGCCCAGGCCGCCCAGCCGACAAGGGGAAGAAGGGCGATGAGAAGACTGCCGTCGTCTGGACTTGCGAGCAGACCTGCGAAATCCGACCACGGTATGTCGAGCGGATTGCCGCGCAGCGCCCAGAGCGCGGCCGGGATCCCGGCGACAAGCATCACCAGGATCAGGAGGTAGCCGAGTCCGGCAAGGCGGGACCGCGCGGTGTTTGCGCTCACGGTATGTACACCTCCCCGGCGTTGGTGCGGTTGAGATTGACAGCGGCCGTGCCGACGAGCAGTTTCGTTCTGGGGTATGGCAGAAGTTTCGAGTTGTAGACGATGCGGGTCGTGATCAGGAGGGTGCGTGGGCCGGTGGGGATCACGTCGCCGTCGACGCCGGCCTCGAACAGGTATCTCTTGGCGGCTGCCGTCGCGCGGACTGGGTCGACGACGGTGTCGATGCCGCGGGCGCTCACCGATCCGATGATCTGCTGACCGGCTGCTCGGGCGGCATCCTCGGCGACGTTGTCGGCTCGCTGGTCGGTGGTGAGCATGCCGCCGCCGTCGACGATCAGTCCCCAGACGAAAAAGATCAGGACTGGGGCGAAGAGCACCGTCATCAGGGTGACGGCGCCCTTGTCGCGGTGCTCCTCCGGCAGGTGGGAGGTGAGTCGCTTACGCAGGGCGTTGGTCATCGGGTGCGCTCCCGGTAGGTATCGATCGGCGAGATTGCGGTAGCGGTGACGGTGCGGGCACCATTGACTCCGGGCCATCCGAGTGCGTCGAAGGAGACCTGGCAGGTTACGGTGACCTCGACCGTGGCGGGGACACCGGGTCTGGTGCGGAATCCGCTGGTATCGGCGTTGACGTTCATGGTGGCGCACTTGAGGCCTTGTCCGTTCATGCTGTCGGCCGCTGCTTGGTACGCCAGAGGGGTGGCTGTGGCGATGGTGCGGGCGAGTGAGGCTGCACGGGCACCCTCGGTGGCGGCGTGTTCGACCTTCTGATGCGCCTGGCGGTTGACGCCGTACGCATACATCCAGCCCAGGAGCACAATCAGGATGACGACCGCGAGGCACAGCTCGATCGTGACGTCGCCCCGGTCATCTCGGCGGGCGCGGGATATCCATCGGGTGAGTCTCATCCGATTCCTCCCGGGTTGGTGACGCGTTCAGTCGGTTTGGTGTGGTTGACGACGATGGGGAATTCGAGACCCGGGACGAGGGAAGGTGCCTTTCCGGTGATGTTGACGGTTGTTTCACGGATGGTCTTGCTGACGAGGACCGCCGGGATCTGCAGGTCACCGGTTCCTGCCTGGGCGATGCAGGCGTAGGCGGCAGCTGTTCCTAGCGCTTGGT
>NZ_NHML01000077.1:0-2771 GCF_002165735.1 Rhodococcus sp. NCIMB 12038 | reverse complement strand
AGTCCGAGCTGATCGATGAAGTCGACGAGGTCACCGCATAGCTCGTCGAAGCTGTAATCCGACAGCGGAGCATCCGAGCCGCCGTGGCCGCGCGGGTCGAGGCAGACGCACCGGTGCTGCGAGGCGAGGTCGCGGACCTGGTAGTCCCACGTCTCGAGGGTCGAGGTGAAGCCCGGTACGAAGACGATCGGCGATCCGCCGTTGCCGAGGTCGCGGTATCGGATCCGGACCCCGTTACCGAGTTCTGCGATGGTCACGTGCGTGATTCCTTCCAACTGAGAGTTCTGCGCCTTGGTGTCGTTTCGACCGCGTGCGGGTTCACCGACAGCGGGGCGGGGAGGACTTCCCTGGCGTACAACTCGGTGTAGCCCGGGGTGTGCTCCCGGTCACGACCGCCTGATCTCGAACGCTACAGATGCCATCGGGGAGCAGCGATACACATGTCGCGGTCGTCAATCCACAATCCGCAAACCCGACGTCGGAGGACCACGCCCCTGGGCATGATCGGGAGGCGTTGCCTGCGGTCGGGCCGCGTGGTGGCAGCTCGCCGCGGCCGTGGCCTTCCTCTGCTCGGAGCCGTGTCGATGCGCCAGCTCCAGAAACTGTTCCAAGCATTTCGACATGAGCCCGTCGGACTCCGTGCACTCTATCCGTCGCGATGAGGCGTGCTCGGACCCTCTCCGGAAGGACCACAGTTCCTTCTCGACGTGCGATCGCTTCTACGAGCACGGTCGGTGACATCGAATTCCTCTGAGGTTTGAACCATCTCGGACCGTAGTACTACGAGCGAAGTTTGGCCGGAGGCGCCCACCTACGCCTGGGAGCAGACAGGCCTGAGCCGGTAGGGCGGGTGAACGGCTCCCCATGAAGAGGTCTGCCCGAGTTCGATAACCGGACGACATGTCTCGCAAAGTGTATGTTCTTCAAACCCGGCCGCCTCTAACGTGGGTCGTAGCCAAGAAGTGATCCAAGCAACACTTGAAGCTCGAGTGTTACGAGCGATTCCGATCCGCACGTTCCGGTGCGCCACCAAACGACATTATTACCCGAACAACGGGTCCCGGCTTTCCCGAGCACGCCGAGACCCGTACCAGGAGAGTCAGAGACGTCTGCCAGGCCGAAGTTCGCCCACGTCTTAGTGCAGACCAGGCTCACGCTGATGCGGGACTGGTTTCGCGCAGTGCTCGATGGGCTGACGGCACCTTCGTCGAGATGCAGATCGATAACTTCGCCGAACCCGAGCGGGAGACCGACTACACGCACGGACCCGGAGTACCCGACGACTCGCCGAATTCACGACCCGCGCATGGCCTTTGACAGCTGAACTACCGGACCTGATGCCCGTACCGAACGGAGCCCACTGAACAACCCTTCCGACTGAAACAGACCCACGGAAAGAGCTGGAGCCACCTCATGACCACCACACCCGACACCATGACCACCGCACCCGCCCCCGCGACGGCAACCGAAGCAGGGGTCGACCCGAATCGCTTCCGCGACCTGATGGCCCGAGTCTGCGCACCGGTGACCATCGTGACCACCGCCGACGCGGACGGCCCACACGGGGCCACCGCCAGCTCGTTCACCTCATTGTCGCAGGAGCCTCCGCTGATCACCGTGGCGTTCGACCGCCGCTCGGCGCTGTTGCAAAGAATCCAGAGCACTGGCCGGTTCGGAATCAACCTGCTCCACCACCGTCAGGACGACCTGGCGATGCTGTTCGCCACGCGCGGAGCCGGCGCGGACCGGTTCGCCGGAACGTCCTGGCAGCACGACACCGGGTTGCCTCGCATCAACGGCGCTGCCGGCTGGGCCGAGTGCGAGTTGTACGACACCGTTCAGGGCGGTGACCATCTGCTGCTGATCGGCCTCGTCACCAAGGTCGACAAGGCCGACCTTCCCCCGCTGGTGTACGCAGAGCGCATCTTCGGCACCCACTCCCATTTTGTCGAGCCGCTCCCCAAGCCCATCGGCGAGCAGACCGCCTGCGCACCGGACTGACGGCGCATACCCCGACATCCACCCCGACCACATCGCACCCCACCGAGCCGGGTGGCGCGAGAACACGAAGGAAGCAAACGATGCCCGTAGCGCTGTGCGCGATGTCGCATTCCCCCCTCATGGGACGAAACGACCCGGACCAAACCGTGATCGACGACGTCGACGCCGCGTTCGAGAAGGCGCGCACGTTCATCACCGACTTCGCCCCCGACCTGATCGTGATCTTCGCCCCGGATCACTACAACGGGGTCTACTACGATCTGATGCCCCCGTTCTGCATCGGTGCCGCGGCCCAGTCGGTCGGGGACTACGGCACCGAAGCCGGACCGCTGAACGTCGACCGCGACGCCGCCTACGCCGTCGCACGGAAAGTCCTCGCCAGCGGAGTCGACGTCGCGTTCTCCGAACGCATGCACGTCGACCACGGCTTCGCCCAGGCCCTGCAGCTGCTGGTCGGCTCGATCACCGCGGTCCCGACCGTGCCGATCTTCATCAATTCCGTCGCCGAGCCGCTCGGCCCGGTCAGCCGCGTCCGGCTGCTCGGTGAGGCCGTGGGGCGGGCCGCGGCGAGGCTGGACAAGCGGGTGTTGTTCGTCGGTTCGGGTGGGCTGTCCCACGATCCGCCAGTACCGCAGTTCGCCACCGCCCCTGCGGAGGTGAAGGAGAAGCTCATCGATGGGCGGAACCCTACCGAGAACGAGCGCAACGCCCGCGAGAAGCGGGTCATCGACGCCGGTCGTGACTTCGCTGCCGGGGTGGCCACCATTGCG
>NZ_NHML01000098.1:0-820 GCF_002165735.1 Rhodococcus sp. NCIMB 12038 | reverse complement strand
ATCCAGGCTTGCGGCCGCCTTCGCCAGTACAGCCGGCGGACGCAGCGGCAACGTGGCCACGGTGGGAACGATCGTGATGTGCTCGGTCTTCGCCGCAAGATATGTCAGCAACGTCCAGGTGTCATAGAACGCCGCTTGATATGGGTGATCTTGAATGGTCACCAGGTCGAGGCCCAACGATTCCGCGCGTTGTGTGCGCGCGACGGGGTCACCGCCTTCTGGCACCCATGTCGGGTCGACATTGGCACCGAAAAGCACTGGCAAGGAACGGGCTCGAGAGTCTGTTGTCGACATGTCCACCCTCCGTTTCGTTCTGGCTATCGCCGGACAGTCACGGTGCGGTCAGCGCGCCGTGCATGTCACCCGACCGATGCCCGCGACCGCTTCGAGCGTACGGGTCTCGGTGCACAGGCAGAACCCCCCGATCATGTACGCAGGCGCGTTCATCATCGCCGACCCCCGCTGGCATCGAGTGCGTCCTGGACGGCCGGAGTGCCCTCTTCCCTGCGGCGACCAGAACCGAGTCCGATTCGCCGCTCCTGCCACCGCTGCGCTCTCCGACGCCGACTGCTGCTGGTCTCCGACATCGGAGAGGTCCGCCCGAACTGCAGCAGTTCCACGACATTCTGGCCGTACACGAACCGCCCGCCACCGTGCCTTGCTGGCTGGACACAACAAGGACTCCACCGCCCTGCCGCAGCTCGCGACGGACGTGCGGCCACTGAGCCACGATATCCTCGACAAACTGCCCGACGGCAAACCGCTCGAGCATCTGCGCAGCGTCCTCGTCTCCACCGGCGCGCTACCGCCCTGAGACGAG
>NZ_NHML01000076.1:0-2719 GCF_002165735.1 Rhodococcus sp. NCIMB 12038 | reverse complement strand
TACGAGGCGCGTCCGCCCTTGTCGGTGATGGTGGCGACGGTGTCCGCGGCGTCGTCGTCGAGAAGGTCGCAGATTACCACGGCCGCCCCATTCGCGGCGAAGGCTCGTGCCGACGCTGCGCCGATACCGCGGGCGGCTCCGGTGACCATCGCGACTTTGCCATCGAGTGAATACATACTTGTCCTGTCGAATGGGAGTGTCAGCTGGCGGCGTAGACGCCATCGACGCTCAAAGTGGGTTCTCGTGACGAATGTCGACGCGGGGAGGCTCGCTCGAGGCGGTGTCCCCGATTGCATCTATGTCGGCCGATCAGTCCGATCGCCGACATGGCGTGCATTCTGTCGATGAAGGCGTCGGGACAGCTCGGCCGAGATGCCGATGTCGGTGCCGGCGCGGGTGATCAGAGCGGCTTTCCGGGGAGGTCAGGCAAAGACGGGGGCCAGATCGAAATAGACCCGGTAGTCGTCGATGAGGCCTTCGGGTGTGCGGTGCCAGATGGACACCACCGGAATATCGGCGGTCTTGCCGTCGAGACGGTCGTAGGTGACCTGCAATTCGATGATGGTCGTGTCCTCGACCTGCCACTCGTTGACGATCGTGTGGTGCATTCCAGCGATGGTGGCGAAGAACGCGGAGGTTCCTTCGGCGATCTGCGCCCGCCCGATGAACGGCTCGCAGTTGGCGAAGACTAGCTTGCCGGTTTCGGTGAAGAGCTGGGCGAACGATGGCACGTCGAGCGAGTCGACGATTGCGAAGACCTCTGCTGCGTTACGGGTGGATGTGGTCATGGTGGGCCTCCTACGCGGGTTCTGAGACGCGGGCCCGAACGGCCCGCAAGGTGGTTTCGGCGGCGTCGAGATAATCGGCTTCCATGGGCTCGGCGAACGCCGCCTCGGCGTCACTGCCTGCTTCGACGACGTCTCGGAAGAGGCCTCCGTCGAAGCGCTCGGCCACGGTGCACTCGGTGATGGACCGGACGAACGGCAGCGGATTTTCCGCCTTCATCACGAGCCCGTCCCACAGGTCATCGACAGTCAACTCGATGGCATCTGGGGCGTTCACCGCGAGCGTTTTGCTCGCTTCGATCATCTGCCATGCCTCCTGCAAGGACGCGGAGCGCTCGGGTCCCGATGTGTGACACCTGATCGGCGTCTTTCTCAATAGTGTTAGACACTTCGGCCTGTGTCAAGCATCACTTTGGGGTGCTGCTGCTAAGCAGGTCATAGGAATTCCGAGAGCATTCGCGGTAGGGCCCGACAAGGGTCGGGCAGACAAGAAGATCCGCTGGCAACCGGGCGTGGAATTGATCCATCGATCGAAAGATGTGTCTGACACAATTTGCCAGCTATAGTCGTTTGAGGGCACCGACGAAGGGCAGGGGCGATGGGCAGGCGCGTAGGTGGTGCGACGGTATCGATGGACGGGATCCCGCGACCGGTATTCACCGGTCAGCGGACGACGACCATCGAGATCCACAAGCATCTGCGTGCGCTGATCCTCGACAGCACGCTGCCGCCGGGAACGTCGCTCAAGCAGGCGGAACTCGCCCGAGTCTTCGGAATCAGCCGCGCCACGGTCCGGGAAGCATTCCGAATGCTTCAGGAGGAAGGATTGATCGACGCCGAACTCAACCAGGCCGGTCGCGTGCGTGAGTTCGACGCCGACGAACTCGACCAGTTGTATGGCGCGCGGATCGCCCTGGAGGCTCTGGGAGTTCGCGTCACAACAGGTCGGCTGACGGCTGCCGAGAGCGCCGAGGCGAAGCAGCTGCTCGTGGACATGGAACGGCTGCAGTCGGAGAACGACATGGTCAGGTGGGGTGAGGTGCACCGGCGGTTCCACGCACTGTGCATGGCCCGGATCGCCGACCCGCTGGCGCGTACCGTTAATTCGTTCTCCGAACGCAGCGAGCGATACCTACGTCTGTACCAGGTATGGCATCCCCAGTCGTTCTCCGACGCACATCAGCAGCACATGGATATCCTGACCGCCGTCCAAGGCGATGATCCCGCACGTGCGGCAACGCTGATGGCGGCCCACCTCGCCCGCACCGCGACAACAGTCCTCCGTGATCTGTCGCCCCACTCGACACACCACGCCGTGCTCGAAGCGGTGGCTATGGTCGGCGGCTGCAAGATCTGATCCGTTCAGACGACATTCTGCGCAGCTCGCCGGCGGATCAGCAGTTCGTCAGGGCTGGAGAGAGGTGAGGTCCGCGATCTCCGGTGTCTGCCGCTCGTCGTGTCGTTCCAGTCTCGGCCCCGATCGTATGGGAGTCGATGGGGATGGGGCCGGTGCCGGCTGCGATCAACGCGTCCTGCGATCACAACGATTGTTAACGGCACAGCGATGTCCTCAAATGGGGGGCCGCTGGACGAGGACGAGCGACCTGTTCCGTACTCCGTGGGCGCGCACGACGCCTGAAAGCCGGGAGGAAGGGGCGAAGCCCACGGTGCGTCGAATCTCAGGGTGCGCGGCGCCAGGACGCGGGTCCGTGCGGACTGCCAAGGCAGCTGGTGGCGCCGGTGAAGACGGTTTGGAAGGCCTCGATCGGGCGGCACCGTGCGTCCGTTGAGAACAATGTAACCCGCCACCACACGTGTAGGTCTCTCCCGATCGACGCGGGGCAGTGATGACGACTCGCGCAAGCGTCCGGCGCAATGTCGATGAAGTCCTGATCGCCGGTTGGCCAAACCTAACAGCTTGAACCGTTCAGACG
>NZ_NHML01000063.1:0-6780 GCF_002165735.1 Rhodococcus sp. NCIMB 12038 | reverse complement strand
ATGCCGGGACTGACGTCCCAGGCTTGGTAGCGGAGAATCGAGGGAACTGTCGTCCCGTAGACGACCAGATCGTAGCCGTCGAAGGTGATGGTCAGGAAGCAAAGAAGGATGATTGGGCCGCTCCCGCGGTGGCGAGGTACCGCAGTAACCTCGGTCTGGTGGGGCGATGGTGATGTGGTCACTGTGTTCTCCTGGAGAAGCGCGATGTTGCGTGAAAGGGGAACGGCTGTAACGGAATATGCTTGCCGGTTCGCGAAGTTGACTTGCGGCGCCGGTGAACGGCAGGGAGATAGAGCATCCGGCAGCGGTGCAGTCTGATGCCCGCTGAACCCCCCGGGCGCAAACAGCCGCAGTACAGGCGCTGGATGGGATGAAGGCACGGCATGGACGGCCGAGCGTTCGCCTGAAATCTTCAGTTCAGATGCGTGTGTCGATGCACGCCCCGGTCGGGACGCTTCCTGGCCACGATTCGGGTCCTCCGGAACTCCGAAATGTCACCGCCTTGTGTTCGCCTCGACCGGATTGGGGGGAGGGGAGGGGTCACGTGCCGGGTTGCGGGTCGGGATGTGATTCAAGGTGGTCATTTGCCGACAATTGTGTTGGTGAGTCGACCGATACCGTCGATCTCCACGGTGACGACGTCACCGGCGCGCAGGAAATCCTTGTGGGGCATGCCTACACCCGCGGGTGTTCCGGTGAGAATGATGTCGCCGGGTGCGAGGGTCATGATCCGGCTTGCCGCGGCGATCAACCGGTACACATTCGTCACCATTTGTGAGGTGTCGGAATCCTGTTTGATCGTGCCGTTGACGTCGAGCCGGATCTTCAAGGCGTGAGGGTCGGGGATCTGCCAGGACGGGACGAGCCCGGGGCCGATGGGGCAGAAACCGTTCTGGCTCTTGTGACCTACCCAGTTCCATTCGAAGGCGGGGAATACGGCGTTGTCGCGGTGGAACACTCCCCGGTCGGAGATATCGTTCGCCACAACGTATCCGGCGATAAAGNCNGNNGCCTCGTCGGGGGAGACGCCGGTGCATTCCTCGCCGATGACGACGCCGAGTTCGGCTTCCCAGTCGACTCGGGACCGGCCGTCCTCGTAGATGGCGATGTTCGTGTCGTGGCCGGTGATCGTGGTGGTGGGGGACTTGAGGAAGAAGAAGGGTTCGGCGTCCGGGTTCGGGCGGGCGGTGCCCATCTCCTCGGCGTGGTCGTAGTAGTTGACGCCCGCGCACAGCACCGTGTTCGGGTAGGTCAGGGGGGCGAGGAGGGTGGCGTCTTCGACGACGGGAAGTGCGTCGACGTCGAGGTCGGTCAGCAGGACCTTGTACCGTGACCAGTCCCGGAGAACCGCCATGGTGTCGAGTCCGGCGAGGTCGGCGGGGGCGGAGCGGACCAGTCCGTCGGCGCTGAAGCCGAGGCGCACCTCGTCACCACCGGTGCTGTATTGGACCAGTGACCAGGTTGTTGAAGTCATGTTTTCGTGCCTTCTTTGGGGGGCTCGATGTTCTTGTGTTGCTGGGCGCGGCTGCATGAGCGGCATGGCGCGGGGAACCGCAGACCGTGGGAGTGACGAACCGCGGGTGGCGTCAGCTGGCCAGCCATCCGCCGTCGACCGGCAGGACGGCGCCGTTGACGTATGAGGCCTGGTCCGAGCAGAGCCAGGCGACGGCCTGACCGACCTCGTCGGGTTGCCCGTACCGGCCGGCCGCGGTGCGACCGACGATGCTGTTCATGACGTCGGTGGGGACCGCGGCGGTCATCGCGGTGGCGATCGGGCCGGGGGCGACGGCGTTGATGCGGACCCCGGCGGCGCCGTAGTCGAGGGCTGCGGTCTTGGTCAGGCCGACGACCCCGTGTTTGCTGGCCGCGTAGGCGGCCTGGGTGGGGGCGCCGGCCATCGACCACACCGAGGCGGTGTTGACGATCGCGCCGGTTCTGCGGGGGACCATCGATTTCAGTTGGTACTTCATGCAGAGGAAGACGCCGGTCAGGTTGACGTTGATGACCCGGGCCCAGTCGGCGTCGGCGAGGTCCGCCAACGGCGCGGCGTGGAAGGTTCCGGCGTTGTTGTGGGCGATGTCGAGTGGGCCGAAGGTGTCCTCGGCGTGGCGGATCGCGGACTGCACTGATGCGGAATCGGAGACGTCCGTGCGGAAGTAGGAGGCGCGTCCGCCCTTGTCGGTGATGGCGGCGACTGTTTCCTCGGCTGCGTCGTCGAGGAGATCGCAGATCACCACGGCCGCTCCGTTCACGGCCAACGCCTGTGCCGATGCCGCGCCGATTCCGCGGGCGGCTCCGGTGACCATGGCGACCTTGCCGTCGAGTGAGTGACTGTAAGATAATAACATGGTGTTTTGCGGTTTGAGTCGGGTCGGTGCGGTAGGGCGGTTGTGAGCGAGGTTGACGGGCGGCTGCGGGAGCGGTTCGAGGTCTTGTTGCCGCATCTGAACGAGCGGCAGCGGCGTTTGGCGTTGGCGGCGGAGGCCCGGTCGCTGGGGCATGGCGGGGTGCGGGCGGTGGCCCGGGCGGTCGGTGTCAGCGAGACCACGGTTCGCAGGGGCGTGTTCGAGTTGGAGGCCGGCGAGCAGCCGGCGCCGACGGGTCGGGTCCGCCGTCCGGGTGGGGGCCGCAAGGGTGCGGACGCGCTGAATCCGCAGCTGGTGCCTGCGTTGTTGGCGCTGGTCGAGCCGGATGAGCGTGGGGATCCGGAGTCTCCGTTGCGGTGGACGACCAAGTCGCTGCGACACCTGGCCGAGGAGCTGACCCGGCAGGGCCATCCGGTGTCCGCGCCGACGGTGGGACGGTTGTTGCGGGACAACGGATTCAGTTTGCAGGCCAACGCCAAGACGTTGGAGGGCGAGCAGCACCCGGACCGGGACGTGCAGTTCCGCTACATCAACGAGCAGGTCAAGGCGCACCAGGACGCGGGCGAGCCGGTGATCAGCGTCGATTCGAAGAAGAAGGAACAACTCGGTCAGCTGCCCACCCCGGGGCGCGAGTGGCGCCCGCAGGGCGATCCGGTGCGGGTGGTCGATCACAGTTTCTTCACCGGACCGAATGCGGACCGGGCCATCCCGTACGGCGTCTACGACTTGACCACCGACGCCGGTTGGGTCAATGTCGGCGTCGACCACGACACCGCCGCGTTCGCGGTCGCCTCCATCCGCCGCTGGTGGCAGGCCCGCGGCGCCGCCGACTACCCGCACGCGCGCCGGCTGCTGATCACCGCCGACGCCGGTGGCTCCAACAGCTACCGGTACCGGTTGTGGAAGGCCGAATTGGCTGCGCTGGCAACCGAGACCGGGTTGGCGATCACGGTCTGCCATTTCCCGCCCGGCACCTCGAAGTGGAACAAGATCGAGCACCGGTTGTTCTCCCAGATCACCATGAACTGGCGGGGGTGGCCGCTGACCAGCCATGAGGTCGTGGTCAAGACCATCGCGTCCACCCGCACCCGCACCGGGTTGCGCGTGGACGCCGAGCTGGACACCGGCGACTACCCGATCGGGATCTCGGTTGGTCGAGACGAGTTGCGCGCGTTGCCCATCCGCCCGCACGCCCAGTGCGGAACGTGGAACTACACCATCGAACCCACTCACGCCGACGCCGCTCCGGTTCCCGGCCGGGACCGGGAACGCGAGCGTGCCGCGGCTGTCGCGATGCTCGCCGACTCGCGTCTGACCGGCATGACGGGCGACGAGCTGGACGAACTCACCGCACGGCTGGCACCTGCCCAGGCCGCGCGCGCCGAGCAACGCCGCTGGCACCAACGCGGCGGCCGGCGCCGCAATGCCCCGGGTGCCGGCGGGCGACGGCTGCTGTCGGACGCCGCGGCCCTGCTGATCACCGTCGTGTATCTGCGGCAGGTCTGCCCTCAGCGGGTGCTGTCGGATCTGCTCGGGGTGAATCCGAACTCCATCGGCGAAATCATCGCCGAAACGCGGATGCTGCTCGACGAACACGGCCATCACGTCACCCCGACCATCGGGCTGCGCTTCAGCACCGCTGCAGACCTCGCGGGATTTCTCCGTGACGGCACGGCACCCGACCCGACACCGAATCGACCGCTCCCCGAGGCACTGTCGCATCCGGCTCTGACCGGCATGAGTCGCCGGCAACTGGGCGACCTCGTCG
Source organism: Rhodococcus sp. NCIMB 12038 (assembly GCF_002165735.1). NCBI lineage: Bacteria > Bacillati > Actinomycetota > Actinomycetes > Mycobacteriales > Nocardiaceae > Rhodococcus > Rhodococcus sp. NCIMB 12038. The sequence continues at coordinate 2,646 of NZ_NHML01000063.1, read as the reverse complement.
AACGCCTCGCCGTCCGGCAAGCCGCCCTGGTCGAGCGACGCCGCTACGCCCAACGCGGCGGCGAACGCATGCCCGGGGGCCGCGGCGGAATCTTCCTCCAAAAGATCACCGATGCCGAACGCGTCCTGGCCACCGTTCTGCATATGCGCCAGCTCTGCAACCGCGCCGTCCTGGCCGAACTGTTCCAGGTCAGCCCTCGCACCATCGGCAATGCCCTGCTCGACGTGCGGCCACTGCTCGAACAGGACGGCTACACCCCGGCACCGGCAACCATCCGCTACCGCACCGCCGCCGCCCTCCTCGCCGCCATACCACCACGAGAGGGCGACACACCCGAATCGGCACATTAATTCCTTACAGTCACTGAGTACATAGTTTGTCCTGTCGAATGGGAGTGTCAGCTGGCGGTGTAGGCGCCGTCGACGCTCAAGGCGGTTCCGGTGACGAACGACGACGCCGGGGAGGCCAGCCACAGGACGGCGTCCGCGATCTCGTCTACTTCGGCGATCCGTCCGATCGCGTGCATGGCGTGCATCTTGTCCATGAAGGTGTCGTCGGTGGCGGCGACCTCTTCGATCATCGCGGTGCGGACCACGCCCGGGCACACCGCGTTGACGCGGACACCGGCGGCGGAGTACTCGAGGGCCGCGGCCTTGGTCAGGCCGATGACGCCGTGCTTGGACGCGACGTACGACGCCTGATTCGGCAAGCTACTTCGACCTGAAAAACGAGGCGCCCCGGTGAGCATGATTAGGCTGTTCTCGGCCGGTCGGGATTGGGTTGGCCGCAAGTCTCCCGATCCGCGTCCTTCACGCTGCCAGGGTGCTGATCTTGATCAGGTTGTGCGCCAGGACCCCGTGGCCGACCCAGATCTTGGCGCCTTCGGTGCTGTCGATACGGGTCCGGTCCCAGCCGTATCCACGTTTGGGGGCGCTGATTCTGCCTTCGACTCCGGTGCGCCACTTGATTGTTCGTCGAAACGCTGGTTTGTGTTCCGCGGCTCGCCGACCAGCTGAGGGTTTGCCCTTGCGAGGAATCACCACGTGGCGCACGCCAAGGTCGCGGAGGTCGTCCTCGACGGCCTTCTCGCCGTAGCCGCGGTCGGCCGTGACCGTACGTGGTGGGCGCCCGGCGCGTGTGCGAACCCGATCCACAGCTGGTGCCAGTTGGGGTGCGTCGGCCGGGTTGCCGCGTTCGACGTTGTGGTCCACGATCACGCCGTCGTCGCCTTCGACGAGCTGGGCCTTGTGGCCGAACTCGACGGGCTTACCGAGCCGTCCCTTGGCGATGGGCCGGGCGTCGGGGTCGTGCAGGCTGACCCGCCGTGTGGAGCCATCAGGGGTCTGCCCCGCGAGCCGCTCTCGGGTCTGCGCGGTGATCTGCCGGGTGGCGGTGACCAGGTCCTCGAGGTCTTCGATGGCGCGGGCCAGGCGTCCGCGCCGGCGGCCCGCGGCCCCGGCGTGCTCGCCCTGCGCCTTCCGGGCTGTGGCCTTGGCTCGTGCCCGGCGCAGCGCGTGTTTCGCGTTGGTCAGCAGCCGTTCGGCATCGGTGGCGGCGGTCTCGGCCAGGTCGGCCAGCTCCCCGGTTGTGCGCCGGACCGCCGCCAGGGCCTCGTCGCGTCCGGCGGCGCTGCGCGACCGCAGCTTGAAACCGATCGCATGCGCACGCTTGCCCGCCGCACGAGACCGGTCCCGGACCGTGGTGTGGGTCGCTCCACCGGCGGCCTGGATCCGACTGCAGGTGGCCGCGATCCGTCGGATTGCCTTGGCCAGCAAACCGGAGTCGGTGGGGTAGGACACGTTGCTGGGCACCACGGTGGTGTCGGCCCGCAACGTGGTGGTGCGCAGCACCTTGGCCTCGGTCGCCTTGGCCAACAGCGCCTCGTTCAGCCCGTCCACCGCCGCCGGGCCACAGCGGGTGGTCAGCTTCATCAACGTCGTCGGGTGCGGCACCGACCCGTCCAAGGGAATCCGACAGAACCGCCGCCAGGTGATCGAGTCGCTCACCTCGCGGCACAGGCTCTCGTAGCCGAGCCGGTAGCGGAACTTGAGGAACATCAGCCGCAGGTAGGTCTCCATCGGCGTCGACGGACGGCCGATCCGCGGGTCGAAGTACGGCACGAACGGTGCGAAGAACGCCGGATCATCCAACAGCGCATCCACTCGTTCGAGCTCCGCGGGAAGCCGCAGCAACTCCTGCGGCAGCACCGACTCGAACAAGGACGGTTGATCGCCTACGGTACGGAACACGATGGCCTCGATCCCTTCTAATGGGAGTCGATCAGCGAGCCTTCGGCATGTAACTGCCCGTTCACGGCAGGCTGATCACTCACCGCCACACCCCGACTTTTCAGGTTGAAGTAGCTAGACCGCCCCGCTGATCTTAGTGGTCTGATCCGTTAATTCGTCGGGGGTTGCTGCCAGGCGGTGGGGTCGGCGAGGAAGAGCCCGCAGGCGCAGTCGAGGGCGTCCTCGGGGGTGCCGGCGAAATCGCCGTTAGGCAGGATCGAGTCTTGGTATTTGCCGCTGCTGGCGAGGTGAATCGCGAAGCCCCACGAGCGGGCCGATCCTCCGTAACGCAGCCGCATCAGCGGTATGACGGTGCCGTCCGGCAGTGTCGCGTCGACGTAGGCGAACGGNCCCCGGA
>NZ_NHML01000106.1:0-542 GCF_002165735.1 Rhodococcus sp. NCIMB 12038 | reverse complement strand
GCTGGACACCCCCGAAGAGATTGGACCGGGCCAGCGCCTACGACAAGACCGAGGCCTTCTTGTCGGAGTTGTCGGGGCTCGTCTCGGACTTGGCGGCGCGCCTCGTCGACCATCTCCGGCGCCTCACCGTCGAGATCAAGGACCTCGCCGCCGAGATCACCACCCGAATCACGGTGCTGGCACCGTCATTGCTGGCCATCCCCGGATGTGCGCCGCTGACGGCGGCCAAGCTGATCGGTGAGACGGCTGGCGTTGATCGCTTCCGCTCCAAGGATGCCTTCGCCCGCCACAACGGAACCGCACCGTTGCCGGTGTGGTCGTCGAACCGCGCACGACATCGTCTTTCGCGGACGGGAAATCGGCGGCTCAATGCAGCTATCCACATCATTGCACTCACCCAGGCTCATTGCCATGACGATGCCCGAGCGCTCTTGTCCCGGCGTAAGGCCAACGGTGACGGTGGCATGGAAGCCCTGCGCGTCCTCAAGCGCAGACTTTCCGATGTCGTCTATCGCGCCATGCTCGCGGACCGACCATTGATG
>NZ_NHML01000054.1:0-30243 GCF_002165735.1 Rhodococcus sp. NCIMB 12038 | reverse complement strand
CCCCCCGCCCGACGCGACGACCAGCCGGGCGTCGTCACCGTCGGCGAACCACGCCAGGGGTGACTGCCGCGGCTGACCGCTCCGACGGCCGACGGTGTTGAGGATCAGCACGTCCATGCCCATGAACTGGCCGTGGCCGCGCCGGATCTTGCGGTTCATGCGGGCGTTCATCTTCCGCTGCATCCACCGTGAAAACGCACCCGGGGTACCCGGCTTGCGCTTGCCTGCTTGGTTGTTCGTCGTCATGCGCTCTCTCCCATCGGTCCAGCCGTCGTGTTCTGGCAACGACGCTACGGGCGGTCCGGGGAGCGGCGCTTCTCGATTCCTGATCGGTCCGAGACGGGCACTCGGACGAGTGCCCGTCTCGCCACCTACCGCAGCGTCGGTGAGGAGGTCCAACGCCGATCGTGATCAGTCGAGGGAATTCCACTGCGGTGTCGCCTCGGGGCCGCGGTGTGCCTCGTACCACGCGGCGACCCGGAGAACGGTCAGGTCCTGCCTGCGATCGGCGGCGATCTGCAGGCCGATCGGCCTTCCGTCTTTCGAGAAGCCGCAGTTGATCGACGCGGCGGGGGTGCCCGCGGCGTTGAACGCGGACGTGAAGTTCGCCGGGCCTGCGAATTCGGTCATCATCCGGCTCTCCGCCGGTCCGGCGAGGATGCCGGCGGTGGGGGACAGGATGGCGTCGTACCGTCCGAGCATGTTCACGGTCTCCTGTACGAACGGCCCGATCGAGTCGTACGCCTGGATGAGCTCGAGGGAGGACAGCGAGTCGATGCTCGAAACCGCGGCGACCATCTCCTGATCGGCCCGGCCGAGATCGTCGACGATGTTCTTGTCGTTCATCTGCGCCCACAGGTGCGCGGTGAAGAACGGCATGAATCCGGTGCTCAGGTAGTCCCGGGACAGATACGGCTCGACGGCCTCCACCTGCGCGCCCGCTGCCTCGAACACGGCGACGGCCCGGCGTATCGCGGCGACGATCTCGGGGTCGGCGGTCTTGCCCTCCACCGGGCCGAAATTGACGCCGAGACGCAGCCCACGAATGTCGACGTCCAGGTCGGTCCAGTCGATCGATTCGTCGGGGAGCGAGCTGTGGTCGCGGGAATCGGGGCGGGCGATGAGCGCCATCGTGTGGGCGGCGTCGCGAACGGTGCGGGTGATCGGGCCCGCGCAACGACCGAGGTAGGTGTCGTTGATCGGGACGCGCCCGTAGGACGGTTTGAAGCCGAACGCGGCGTTCATCGCCGCGGGGATGCGGATCGACCCGCCGATGTCGGTTCCGATGTTGACCGGCGCGTAGCCGAGCGCGGCGGCGACGGCCGCACCGGAGGACGAGCCGCCCGTGTTCCAGGCAGGATTCCAGGCGTTGCGGGCGATGCCGTGCCGGGACGACACCCCGGAGCCGAGCCCACTGAAATCGGGCATGCTGGTGCTGGCGACGACCACCGCACCCGCCTCCTGCAGGCGGTCGACGACCGGTGAGTTCTCCGTCGCGATCACCGGTTCCCGCGCTGCGGTTCCGTACGACTGCGGCAGACCGGCTTTCGCGGTGTTCTCCTTGATGGTCACCGGGATTCCGTCCAGCGGGCCCAGTGCGGCGCCGCTGCGCCACCGCTCACCGCTGCGCTCGGCGGACTCGCGGGCTTCGTCGGTGTCGATCACATAGACCGCGCGGTGCGTGTCGTCCTTGGCGGCGATGCGCGCGATGGTCGACTCCAGTGCGTCGAGCGGTGTCAACGATCCTGCGGCGAAGGCGTCGTTCAGTTCGGCGACGTTGCGTCCGGCGATGGTCTGGTCGGGCATGGGTATTTCCTCTCGTTCGGATGACGTGACGTGATCAGGCAGGGGCCGGCTCGTTCTCGCCGGCAGGCAGTGCGGTGGTCTCGGACGCGGTCCGCGTGCGGCGCGAATCGAGGAACGGGGACAGGACGGCGATGACGATGCAGAGGGCGGCGCAGATCGCCCAGACGGTGGCGTACGAGGTGAACGACGAGATCGAACTCGTCTTCTCACCGACGGTCACCGACGTGACCAGTGACGACATCAGCAGGGTGAACATCGCGCCTGCGATCGATCCCGCGCCCGTTCGGGAGCTGTTGTAGATGCCGGAGGCGATTCCAACCGAGTCCTCGGGAGCGCGGCCGACGATGATCGCAGGTACGACGCCGGTGAGCGTTCCGACGCCGAAGCCCAACAGGAACAACCAGATCGAGAAGGCGAGCACGCCGTCGTGGGAGACGATCATCGCCGTGTACGCGGCGGCGCTGACGAGCGCGCCGAATGCGACCGCGTAACGGGGTGTCAGTGCGCGAGCGATCCGGTCGCTGATCGTCGAGGCGATGAAGGCGCCGGTGGCGGTGATCGACAGCAGGAGGCCCGCGATCGTGGCCGACACACCCAGGCCGTATCCGTACGCGTTCGGGTCGGCCCGCGAGAACAGCGAGATGGGTGCCTGGGAACCGAACGACTGGGCTCCGAGCAGTGCGGCGATGAGCATCGGGAGAACCAGGCGCCCCTTGGTCAGGACGCGAAAGTCGATGAGGGGATTGACCGTTCGATTCTCGACCACCGCGAACGCGGCCAGGGTGGCCGCACCGCCGGCGACGAGGACGATGATCAGTGGGCTTCCCCACCCGATGGCGTTGCCGTTGGACACCCCTCCCAGGACCATCAGCAGACCGGCGGACAGCAGTGCCGCCCCGGCCCAGTCGATTCGCCCCGCACTGCGAACGGTCGTCTCCCGCACCAGGAAATGGGCGACGGGAACACACAGCGCCAGCATGACTCCGGGAACCAGCAGCACCACCGTCAGGTTGTCGATTCGGCTCATGAACCAGCCGGCGACGAAACCGCCGACGATCACACCGCCGGTGAGTGCCCCGATCAGGTGGCCGATGTTGCGCCCCGCCCGGTCGGGAGCGCGGTGCCGGACGATGGCGAATTCCAAGGGTAGGAAGGCGATCAGCGGGGCCTGCAGGGCGCGGCCCACGAGAAGCACCGCGAACGACGGAGCGAACGCGACGACGAAGGATCCCACGGCCACCGCCGCCGCGGACGCCACGAGCATCCTGCGGTGGCCGTACATGTCACCGAGCTTGGCGATGATCGGGACGCAGGCCACCGATGCGAGCAGGAAGATCGCATTCACCCAGTTCAGCGCTGCCGCGGAGGTCCCGTGTTCTTGTCCGATGCTCGTGAGGAGCGGGGGATACCACCCCTGCAGCAGACCGCTGCCGAACTCCATGACGATCAGAAAACCGACGGCCGCGGACGTTCCGGTGGTCCGCCTCGTGCCGGTGTGTGGCGCAGTGCTCATATGTTCCTCCAGCAGAAACCGTGTGGTGGCCGTATCCTCAGCTGGATTGAAATCCGATAGGTAAAATGTCAGGAATTGATGCAAAGTGACGTCACCGAATCAGGATTCTCTGCGCAGAGACGCCGATCTACGGTTGATTCACGCACTGCAACTGGAGCCGCGGGCCTCGTGGACCGAGCTGGGTAGGGCTCTCTCGACCGATCCGGTTGCGCTCGCCCGGCGCTGGGCCAGGATCACCGAAGAGGGGCTCGCGTGGATCAGCGGGCAGCGGCGTCACTTTCCCGCCGTGGCCGTCGTCGAGATCGAATGCGCGCAAGGAAAGGCTGCGGAGACCGCATTTCTGCTCGCCGACGAAGAAATCGTGCGCACCATCGATCACACGTCCGGTGGGCGTGATCTCGTCGCCGTGGTCGCGGCGCCGCACCTGGAGTCACTGTCGGCGTTCGTCATCGACCGGCTGGGGGATCAGCGTCTGATCACCCACGCCCGTACGCACCTGGTCACCGAGATGCTCGTGGAGGGCAGTGTCTGGAGGTTGAACGCACTCTCCGACGACGAGGCCCGGCGGATCCCTGCGGCGAAAGCACCGCGGCCGCGTGCGGCCCGGCAGGTTCCCGCCGACCTTCAGGAAGTCATCATCCGCGCGTTGTACCGCGACGGCCGGACCCCGGCCGGCGACATCGCCGCGAAGGCCGGCGTCAGCACGCAGCGAGTTGCCGACGCCATCGCCACGATGCGCCACTCGGGCGACCTCGTCATCCGGACGGATGTCGCGCGCAGCTACACCGGGTGGCCGATCAACGCCTGGTACTTCGTGCAGGTGCCTGCGTCGTCCATCGACCGGCTTCGGTCGACGCTGTCCCGGCTCGCGGAAGTCCGGCTCGCGGTGACCACTGCGAGCCGGTACAACCTCGTCATGACCCTGTGGGTGCGAGACCTGGCCGACGTCAACCGATTCGAAGCACTACTCGAGAAGGTCCTCGCCGGCGCCCGCATCGCCGACCGCGCCGTCGTCATCCGGCCGGCAGTGCACTCGGGGCGCCTGTTGGATGCCCGAGGATTCGTCACCGGGCTGTCCAAACTGCACGACGACCCGGTCTAGGAAGTCACCCGGCCGCGGCCTCGACGAGGGCGGCGGCGAGTGGCTCGGGTTGGGTGAACTGGCATTCGTGGCTTCCGGGGGTGTGGATCACGGGAGCGCCGGGCAGGCGTTCGGGGAATCTTGGTGCCCAACCGAATTCGCCGGGCGGCAACGCGAGATCGTCTTCGGAGAGCACGTAGCTGGAGGGTAGTTGCAGTCGTTCCCACCCGTCGAGATCCAGCGGTTCGCTCATGGTGTAGAACGGCTGACTTTCGAGAAGGGGATGGACGAGGCTCTGCGTCTCGGGTGTTGCGTCCTGCATGAAGGTGGCGCTGAACACCTCGAATGGGAAAGTCACCGAGTTGTCCGTCGAGGCGTCCGCCAATGCCCGGAACATGTCGGCGTAGGCGGGTGGGCACAGATCGAGCAATGATTCACCGGTGCGGGGCACGAACGCGCTCCAGTAGACCAGGCGTGAGATTCGCGTTGCGAGTCGCACGGACGCGCCCGAGACGGGAAAGCCGCCCCAGCTGTGGCCGACGAGGACGATGTCGGTGAGATCCCGCTTCCGGACGTAGTCGACCAGGTAGTCGACGGAGTCGGTAAGGCGGACTTCGGCCTTGTCGTCCCCCGCACCGAGGCCGGGCAGCGTCGGCATGAACACTCGATGCCCCTGTGCCCGTAAATATTTGGCTACTGGACTCCAGGTCCACCCGGCGTGGCAGGCGCCGTGGACGAGAACGAAGGTCTTGGGCATGGTGTCGGCTGTCTCCTATGTGGGTTGGTGCGAATCAGAGTCGTGCATCTCCTACGTTCGGGAAGGGGCGCCGGCTCTGTGACCACCCGCACACTATGACCACCATTAGGTTACAGTCAATACCTGTAATGCAAATACCAGGGCGTCAGGTGAGCGGGATGGTCCAGACGATTGCGGGCATGTCCTCGGCCCTGCGCTCCTGCCGTTGGTCGCGCTGGCGGTCGCGGGTCCGGTCGTCGTTGCCGCCGGGGATGTCGCGGCCGGTGTCGGGGGCGGCCACTGCGACTACCGAGTGGTCGGCGACCGGGGCAACCGCACCCGCGGCGCCGATGGGAAGGACGCCGAGAGCGGCCGCGGCCACCACGACGGTGACGATCCGCTTCCGCAGCGAGCCGCGGTGGGTGCGTCGTGCGTCCTGGTGCGAATGTGCGTTCATGGTCTGAATTCCTGTCCGAGTGCCGCGAACCCAGCGTTCACAGCTACTCGAACGGTGTCCGCGAGGGCGCGAAACGTTACGCCCCGTCGGACATTATTTTTTGCGGGAATTCCGCCGTCTCTAGCGCCACTCCCGGAACGCGTCGAGCAGGCGGTCGCGCAGCGTCGGATCGAGTTCCTCCGGGGGCAGCGTGCCGAGGGTGTGCACCGTCTGCTCGATCTGCTCCAGATACGTGGCGCAACCCGCGCATTCGCCGAGATGCGTCTCGAATCGGGCCCGGGCGTCGGGATCCATGTCGTCCTCGAGGTACGCCGTGACCAGTTCGACGAGGTCCTGGCAGTCCATGTCTCACGCTCCCGTTCCGAGATAGTCCTCGAGGGCCTGACGCACGTGTGCGCGACCCCGGTGCAGCAGCACCCGCTGATTCGCCGCGGTGATCGACAACATCGCGGACACTTCCGCGGCGTCGTAGCCGAGGACGTCGCGCAGGACGACCACGATTCGCTGACGGTCGGGGAGTTGCTCGAGTTCGCGACTCGCGACGTCGAGGACCTCCGCACCGAGGACCGAACCCTCGGGGGACTCCGGCCAGCTGGTCGGCGGCGTCGCCCAATGGTGTGGATACTCCGGGGCGGACCTCGGCAGGAACCGAGCCGGGTCCACGGTGGGGCTGCCCGTGAAGGCGGCCAGTTCGGCGTCGGAATCGTGCCGGTCCCGCACACCCCGCTTCTTGGCGATGTTGACGAGGATCCGGAACAACCAGGTTCGGAGCGTCGAGCGGCCCTCGAATCGGTCGATGCCCTGCAGCACGGCAATCCAGGTTTCCTGGACGACGTCCTCCGCGACCTCGGCGCTGGCCACATAACCCCGCGCCACCCGCAGCATCATCGGCGTGTGCCGGTCGACCAGTTCGGCGAAAGCCGACTCGTCCCGCGCCCGCAACGAGTCGACGAGGCGCTGCTCGTACGAGGTGTCGATCTCCGTCATCCGCCCCTCCTCGGCGATCGAGGTGCTCCGGAAGCGTGGCCGCGTGCGACGGCCGGAAGACATACAACCTTACTGACCTCGGCCGCAGCCGTCGATCGGTCCGCGTCCGATCGTGTGGTGGGTAGGGCCGAACGGCCCTGTCTTGACCGCACGGTGCGGGGAAGACTCGATTCGGAGGGGTGGTGGCGGTCCGCGGCGATCGGCAACGGTCGCTGTGGCCCGGGTCCCCACCCACCCGACCCGGCAATCCCGAAAGGGCGGCGCATGAACGTTCGGCGAACTCCGCAGGCGCGTTCGGAAAGCTACTGGGAGGAACTCGGCTCGACGGAAGCCCGTCACGTCGGCGGCGCCGAACGCGACCGGCTCCCGGCGGCGCACGAACACGTCTCGCTCGTCGACCACTGTCGAGCCGATCCGCGAGGGTAGGCAACTGTCGCTCGACGTGGCACGATTTCGTACGTGTCCAGCAGTCCTGCCCCGGCGCACTACCTGCGCGACCTCGCGCGACTGCGCCGCGTCCGCGACCGGATCGACCGGGAATACGCACAGCCGCTGGACGTGGAGGCGCTGGCCCGCGGCGTGAACATGTCGTCCGGGCACCTCAGCCGCCAGTTCCGGCTCGCCTACGGTGAGTCGCCGTACTCGTACCTGATGACGCGACGCATCGAGCGTGCCATGGCGCTGCTGCGTCGCGGCGACCTCAGCGTCACCGAGGTCTGTTTCGAAGTCGGCTGCGCATCGCTCGGCACCTTCAGCACGCGCTTCACCGAGTTGGTCGGCGTCCCGCCCAGCACCTACAAGCGCGACGCCGAGCAGGCGACGGCGGGCATCCCGTCGTGCGTCGCGAAACAAGTCACCAGACCGATCAGGAATAGAGAAGCGCCGGTCGCCGAGCCGCACTTATCGTGATGGTCATGGACATCACCATTCACCAGACCTACCTCCCGCAGGACGATCCGGACGCCGCGCTGGGCTTCTATCGCGACATCCTCGGCTTCGAGGTGCGCAACGACGTCGGATACAACGGGTTGCGGTGGATCACCGTCGGCCCCGTCGGTCAGCCCGGCACGTCCATCGTCCTGCACCCGCCCGCCGCCGACCCCGGCGTCACCGACGAGGAGCGCCGGACCATCGTCGAGATGATGGCCAAGGGCACCTACGCCGCCATCAACCTGGCGACCAAGGACCTCGACAGCACCTTCGAGAAACTGCAGGCCGGCGACGTCGAAGTGGTCCAGGAGCCGACCGACCAGCCGTACGGGGTCCGCGACTGCGCCTTCCGCGACCCCGCGGGCAACATGGTCCGCATCCAAGAGTTGCGCTGAGTGCGAGCAACGCCGAGTTCGAGCAAGTCGACCCGACGGAGACCGTGAACGCGGCTCCGCCCGAACAGATGGAGACACGATGAGCCCGGCCACGAAGACGGAGACGACGGGGCGAGCGAGGGGACGGGAAACCGCGGAGTCGCCTGAGCTGCATCTTGCCGACAGTCACGACCTGATCCGCGTGCACGGTGCGCGCGAGAACAACCTCAAGGACATCAGCGTCGAATTGCCGAAGCGCCGGCTGACGGTGTTCACCGGAGTGTCCGGCTCGGGCAAGAGTTCGCTGGTGTTCGCCACGATCGCCGCGGAGTCGCAGCGGATGATCAACGAAACGTACAGCGCGTTCGTGCAGGGGTTCATGCCGACGCTGGCCCGACCCGACGTCGACGTGCTCGACGGGCTGACCACGGCGATCATCGTCGACCAGGAGCGGATGGGCTCGAACCCCCGCTCGACCGTCGGCACCGCCACCGACGCCAACGCGATGCTGCGGATCCTGTTCAGCCGCCTCGGGAAGCCGCACATCGGTTCGCCCCAGGCGTTCTCGTTCAACGTCGCATCGATCTCCGGCGCGGGCGCGGTCACCATCGAACGCGGTGGCCAGCAGACGAAGGAGCGGCGGAGTTTCAGCATCACCGGCGGCATGTGTCCGCGGTGCGAGGGCCGGGGATCGGTCACCGATTTCGACCTGACGGCGCTGTACGACGACAGCAAGTCGCTGAACGAGGGTGCGCTCACGATTCCCGGCTACAGCATGGAGGGCTGGTACGGCCGCATCTACCGCGGCTGCGGCTTCTTCGACCCGGACAAGCCGATCGCGAAGTTCACCAAGAAACAGTTGCAGGACCTGCTGTACAAGGAGCCGACCAAGATCAAGGTCGAGGGCGTCAACATCACGTTCGAGGGCCTGATCCCGAAGATCCAGAAGTCGTTCCTGGCCAAGGACGTCGACGCGATGCAGCCGCACATCCGCGCGTTCGTGGAGCGGGCGATCACGTTCGCCACCTGCCCCGACTGCGACGGCACCCGGCTCAGCGAGGGTGCGCGCTCGTCGAAGATCAAGGGGAAGAACGTCGCCGACGTCTGCTCGATGCAGATCAGCGACCTCGCAGACTGGGTGCGCGGCCTGAAGGAACCGTCGGTGGCGCCGCTGCTCACCGGGCTGCAGCACCTCCTCGACTCGTTCACGGAAATCGGTCTCGGCTACCTCTCGCTCGACCGGCCGTCCGGCACGCTGTCCGGCGGAGAGGCGCAGCGCACGAAGATGATCCGTCATCTCGGCTCCTCGCTCACCGATGTCACGTACGTCTTCGACGAGCCGACCATCGGCCTGCATCCGCACGACATTCAGCGGATGAACGGTCTGCTGTTGCAGTTGCGCGACAAGGGCAACACGGTGCTCGTCGTCGAGCACAAGCCGGAGGCGATCGTGATCGCCGACCACGTCGTCGATCTCGGGCCGCGCGCAGGAACCGAGGGCGGCGAGGTGGTGTTCGAGGGCACCGTCGAGGGTCTGCGGGCCAGTGACACGATCACCGGGCGGCACCTGGACGACCGCGCGACGCTGAAGTCGTCCGTCCGCGAATCGTCGGGGGCGCTGGAGGTGCGCGGCGCGGACACCCACAACCTGTGCGGCGTCGACGTCGACATCCCACTCGGCATGCTGGTGGTCGTGACCGGGGTGGCGGGCTCGGGCAAGAGTTCGCTGATCCACGGTTCGGTGTCGGACCGGGACGGCGTGGTGGCGATCGACCAGGGCGCGATCAAGGGGTCCCGGCGCAGCAACCCGGCCACCTACACCGGACTGCTCGAACCGATCCGTAAGGCGTTCGCGAAGGCCAACGGTGTGAAGCCGGCGCTCTTCAGCTCCAACTCCGAGGGCGCCTGCCCCACGTGCAACGGCGCCGGCGTCATCTACACGGACCTCGGCGTGATGGCCACCGTCGAATCCCCGTGCGAGGAATGCGAGGGCAAGCGGTTCCAGGCCGAGGTGCTGGAGTACAAGCTCGGCGGCCGGAACATCGCCGAAGTGCTCGCGATGCCGGTGGCCGAGGCCGAGGAATTCTTCGGCGCCGGCGAGGCACGGATCCCGGCGGCGCACAAGATTCTGCAGCGGCTCGCCGACGTCGGACTCGGCTACCTCAGCCTCGGGCAGCCGCTCACCACGCTGTCCGGCGGCGAACGGCAGCGGCTCAAACTGGCCACTGCCATGGCCGACAAGGGCGAGATCTACGTGCTCGACGAGCCGACCACCGGCCTCCACCTCGCCGACGTCGAACAGTTGCTCGGGCTGCTCGACCGGCTCGTCGATTCCGGCAAGTCGGTGATCGTCATCGAGCATCACCAGGCGGTCATGGCGCACGCCGACTGGATCATCGACCTCGGCCCGGGCGCCGGCCACGACGGCGGCCGGATCGTCTTCGAGGGCAGGCCGGAGGATCTGGTGGCCGCAGCCTCCACCCTCACCGGCGAGCACCTCGCGGCGTACGTCGGCTCCTGACACCACGGTGTCGGCCCCCGGTTGCCCACGGCAGCCGGGGGCCTTTCCGTGTGCCGGTCGCGCCGCGACTGTGACGCCCGCCACCGGATAGTGCCGAACCGAGACGTGCCCTGCCGAACAGAGACGTCACCACCCTCCCGCCGGTCCTAGCGTCACTTTCGGCCAGTGACCACAGACATGACAGGAGAGTGGAATGTCCGATCTCGATGCCGCGCTCGGCAAGGTTCTCGACGACGTCACCGCGGACGGGGCGCCACGGGTGCCCGGAGTGGTGGCGATGCTGACCGACCGCGACCGGACGGTGTTCGAGGGTGCGGCCGGCGTGCGGTCCGTCGCCGACGGCGAACCGATGACCACCGACACCGTGTTCGCGATCTTCTCCACCACCAAGGCGATCACCGGGACCTCGGTGCTGCAGTGCGCCGAGGAGGGTCTGCTCGACCTCGATGCGCCGGCCCGCGAGTACGTTCCGGAACTCGGCGACATCCAGGTCATCGAGGGTTTCGACGATCACGGCGACCCGGTGCTGCGGGCCCCGAAACGCGACATCACCACCCGGATGCTGTTGCTGCACACCGCCGGGTTCGGATACGCGTTCTTCGACGAGACCTACAACCGGCTGGGGGTGGAACACGACCAGCCCAGCGTGATCACGGCGAGCAGGGCGTCGCTGAAGACGCCGTTGCTGTTCGATCCGGGCACGAAATGGCAGTACGGCACGAACATCGACTGGGCCGGTCAGGTGGTCGAGGCGATCCGCGGCAAGCGGCTCGGCGAGGTGATGGCCGAGCGGGTGTTCGCGCCGCTCGGCATGCACGACACGTCGTTCGCCCTCTCCGGGTCGATGGCGGCGAGGCGCGCGACGATTCACCAACGGGAGGAGGACGGCCGGCTGACCCCACTGGATCTGGTGCTCCCGCAGGACCCGGAAATCCACATGGGCGGGCACGGCCTGTACTCGACGGTCGGCGACTACCTGAAGTTCCTGCGGATGTGGCTGAACGACGGCGACGCGCCCGGCGGGCGAGTGCTACGGGCCGACACGGTGCAGGCGGCCGTGTGCAACGGTCTGGAGGGCCAGGAGGTCGGGATGCTGCCCGCCGTGATTCCGGCTCTCACGAACGACGCCGAATTCTTTCCCGGGCAGCGTAAGTCGTGGGCGTACACGTTCATGGTGAACGAGGAGGACGCACCGACCGGCCGTCCCAAGGGGTCGCTCGGGTGGGCGGGGCTCGCCAACTCGTACTACTGGATCGATCGCCGCACCGGAATTGCCGGGTACTGGGCCACGCAGATCCTGCCGTTCGCCGACCCCGTCTCGTTCGGCGGCTACCTGGACTTCGAGACCACGGCCTACCGTCACGCCCCGGTCGCGTCACCCGTCCAGGTCGGATAGCTTCCGTTCGAGCACGGTCCGCTCACGCTCGTTGCCGCACAGTTTCAGGGCGGCCTCGAGTTCGGTCCGTGCCTCGTCGGTGCGTCCCAGGCGTGTGAGCAGTTCGCCGCGAACGCCGGGCAGCAGGTGCGAGTTCGACAGCGCCTGCGCGGCCACCAGCTTGTCCACGATCGGCAGCGCCGCGGCCGGTCCCTGGGCCATGGACACCGCCACCGCCCGGTTGAGGTCGACCACCGGTGACGGCGCGAGCCTGCCGAGTGCCTCGTAGACGAGGACGATCCGTTCCCAGTTCGTCGCGTCGACCGACGGTGCGACGGCATGGCATTCGGCGATCGCCGCCTGCAGGCCGTAGGCGCCCAGGCCCCGGCCGACCTGTCCGGCGCGGGCGAGGGCGGCGCGTCCGCGCCGGATCGCGGAACGGTCCCAGCGGCGGCGGTCCTGTTGTTCGAGCAGCACCGGCTCGCCGTCCGGCCCCGTGCGGGCCGGGAACCGCGCCGCGGTCAGCTCGAGCAGCGCGAGCAGGCCGTGGACCTCGGGCTCGTCGGGTACGAGCCGGGTCAGCACCCGGGCGAGGCGCTGCGCCTCGCTCGCCAGGTCGAGGCGGATCAGGTCGTCGCCGGAGCTGGCCGACGACCCTTCCGTGAAGATCAGGTAGATGACGCTGAGTACCGAGCCGAGCCGCTCGGTCCGCTCCCCGGCGGGCGGCACCTCGAACGGCACCCGGGCGGCGCCGAGCGTCTTCTTCGCACGGGTGATCCGGGCCTGCACGGTCGCGGTCGGGACGAGGAACACCTTCGCGATCTCGTCGCTCGTCAGACCGCCGACCACCCGCAGCGTGAGCGCCACCCTCGCCTCCCGCGACAACACGGGGTGGCAGGAGATGAACATCAACGCGAGGATGTCGTCGTCGATCTGGTCCGGATCCCACAGCACGTCGCCGGTGCCGCGGGCCGGATCGGCAGGCGCGGGACCCGAGACGGCGCCGCCCTCGCCCAGTTCGTGGGCGAGGACGGCGTACCGCTCGTCGAGGGCGGCGCGCCGGCGGAACGCGTCGATCGCGCGGCGGCGGCCGACGGTGAGCAACCATCCCGCCGGGTTGTTGGGGATGCCGTCGCGTGGCCAGCTCACGAGCGCCTCCGCCAGCGCCTCCTGACCGAGATCCTCGGCCAGCGCGAAATCGCCGGTGTACCGGGCGAGCGCGCCGACGATCCGCGCCGACTCGATCCGCCAGACGGCGGCGACGGCCTCACGCCCGGTGTGGCCGCCGCCCGCCGACCCACTCAGAGCTGGCCGGTCTCTTCGCGCCACGCCCGCTCCTTCTGGATCCATTCGTTGTCCTGCGGAAACTCGTCGATCGTGGTGACCCTGCGGATCTCCGCCTTCGCCCCGGGACCGGCCATCGGGGCACGCTTGGCCCACTCCACGGCCTCCTCCCTCGACGCCACGTTGAGCATCCAGAAGCCGCCGAACAACTCCTTCGTCTCACCGTAGGGGCCGTCGGTCACCACCGGCGTCTCGGAGGAGTAGTCGACCACGACACCCGATTCGGGGTCGGGGTCCAGACCCTCGGCCGCGAGCAGCACGCCCGCCCGGATCATCTCGTCGTTGAACTTGCCCATCGCGTCCATGATCTCGCCGAAGTCGGCGTCCTGGAACGCGGCGAAGGTTTCGTCCGTGGCGCGCATGATCAGCATGTACTTCATGGTTCGTCTCCTTGGATGTCGGGGCCCTCTTGGACCTTCTCATCCTCAGGTCGAACGGGGAGCGTCATGAATCGACACACCTGGAAAAAAATCTTCACGTGAGTGGCAAAGAGTGCGCCGGCACGCTTTGCCACTCACGTGGGCCCGGTGGCGGTGGCGGTGGCGTCGAGGGTCGTCCACGGCCGTCGGCGGGCGTCGATCGGCGTGCCGGCGAGGATGCGGGCACGCCGGTGTTCGGGTTCGAGCAGCACCGTCGACAGGGTGGCCCAGCGCTGACCGAAGACCGCGTCCGGCGCGGGGACGCAGCACAGCTGGGGTTGTCCGGGGTCGGAGTACAGGTACTCGACGAGGTGATCGGCGACGGCCGGTGCCGCGTACCGCTGCTGCCGGGAGGCGATCAGCCCGTAGCGGTCCTGCGAGTCGGGCTCGTACAGGCCGGACTTCTCGCGGGCGGCGTTGGCCGGGTCGAGAAAATGGTTGGTGTGCGTCAGGTACCCGTCGGTCGGGTGCAGGGCGGCGACGCCGACGGGGCTGACCTCGGCGCAGGCGACGGTGTCGGGGTCGATCAGCGTCAGCGCGCCCGAGGTCGCGATCGGCGCCGAGCGCAGCAGATCGAGGGCCTCGCCGACGGTTCCGGCTTCACCGAGGACCGCCGCCGACAGGATGTGCACGGGCACCCCCGCCGGTGCGTCGTCGCGGTGGCCGAGGATGTTGAAGAACACGCCGAGGCCGACGCTGTTCATCCCGATCTTGCCGAGAAGGCCGTGCTCGGTCAGCCCGACGTAGGCGTGGGAGGTTCCGCGCACCTGATGGGTGTGCCAATACGGGTCGAGTTCCTGATGCCAGTCCCAGGTTTGGATCCCGAACGGCGCCGACGTGCGATCCGCGGGTCCGTAGACGATGGTGGAACACTCGCCGGGGCGGGTCGCGGTGGCCTGGGACAGGATCTCCGTGCGGCCGTTCAGCGCCATCACGTGCCAGGGTTCGAGCCCGGCGCCGGCAGCGATGCCCTCGATCTCCTCGAGGTACCGGGGGCCCCACGCCCCCAGGACATCCGCGAGTCGGTGCGCGCAGTCGCGGGTGTGGTTCTCGCTCACCCCGACCGTATCGAACAGGCGCAGATAGAGTTCTACGGATGCAGGGAGGTCGGTGCGCAGCTGGGTGCCGCGGGCGAAACCGCGTGCGTGCGGCCGGGTGTCGTCGACGCAGACGTGGGGGCGGGCAGTGGTGGATTCGGTCATTATCGTCCTAGTTATCCAGATGGTGTGAATAAAGCTGTGGAGCAATTGATCCGTGAGTCTTTCGGCACATACCCGGTCCTTCAGGGCCGGGATAGCCGATCGGTTTTGTCGGACCGTGTGGCTAGTGTCTGGGTTATGGCGGGGAGGGTGGTGAAGCGGGCGTTCAAGTACCGTTTCTATCCGACTGCGGTGCAGGCGGAACAGCTTGCTCGGACGTTCGGGAGCACCCGATATGTCTACAACCGGGCGTTGGCCGAGCGGACGCGTGCCTGGTCGCAGGAGCAACGCCGGATCACCTACGCGGACACCTCGACGATGCTCACCGGATGGAAACGGGACCCCGAGACCGCGTGGTTGGCGGAGCCGTCGAAGGGGCCGTTGCAGGAATCGCTGCGGCAGTTGCAGGGTGCGTTCGAGACGTTCTGGCGCAAACAATCCGGCTACCCGCAGTTCAAGAGGAAGGGCCGGTCGAAGGATTCGGCGACCTACTNCTCGAACTGCTTCACCTACCGGGGCGGGCAGCTCCGGTTGGCCAAGCAGTCCGAACCNCTGGANATTCGGTGGTCGAGGCCGCTGCCGGAGGGGGCCGTGCCGTCGCAGGTGACGGTGTCGCGCAATGCTCGCGGTCAGTACCATGTTTCGATCCTCGTCGAGGACACCATCACCGCACTCGAACCGACCGATCAAGTGGTGGGGCTCGACGCCGGGATCACCAGCCTGTACACGCTCTCGACGGGGGAGAAGATCACCAACCCGCGCCACGAGCGCAGGGACCGTGCGCGGCTGGCGAAGGCGCAACGGGCACTGGCCAAGAAGCAGAAGGGNTCCCGTAACCGGGCCAAGGCCCGACTGAAGGTCGCGAAGATTCATGGCCGGATCGCCGATCGGCGTCGCGATTATCTGCACAAACTCTCCACTCGACTGGTGCGCGAAAACCAAGTGATCGCCATCGAGGATCTGAGTGTGCGGAACATGGTGAAGAATCGGTCGTTGTCCCGGGCGATCTCGGATGCGGGGTGGTCGGAGTTCCGGTCGATGCTCGAGTACAAGGCCGNCTGGTACGGGCGGCGGGTGGTGGCGGTCGANCGGTTCTGTCCGTCGTCGAAGACCTGCTCGGTGTGCGGGGAGGTCGTCTCGGCGATGCCGCTGGAGGTGCGGGAGTGGGCGTGCCGGTGCGGCGTCGTCCGTGATCGGGATGTGAATGCGGCGAGGAACATTTTGGCCGTCGGACTGACGGTGGCAGCCTGCGGAGACGGTGTGAGACCACCCCGCACATAAGGTGTGGGGAGGCAACTGTCGGTGAAACAGGAACCTCGGGACGTGAGTCTCGAGGGGAATCTCGGTCGTTCACGGCCGAGAGGAAGTCAAGTCTCGAGTACCGTGGATTGCAGGAGATGGTCCGCATGACTCTCGCGGAGTTCGAGACACGCCGGAAGACCGTCGACACCGACCGTGGACCGGTCAGCTACCTCGATTCCGGTGCCGGCCGGGTGGCGTTCTTCATTCACGGCGTCGGGACGTCCGGCTACCTCTGGCGCAACGTGATCCGTCAACTCGAGGACGAACGACGCTGCATCGCCCTGGACCTCCCGCTGCACGGTCACACCCCCGCCGCACCCGATCAGGACTTCACGCTGGGCGCCCTGGCCGACGTCGTCGCGGCCACCTGCGACGCGCTGGGCCTGGACAAGGTCGACGTGGTCGCCAACGACACCGGCGGCGCTGTCGCGCAGATCTACGCCGCCCGGCACCCCGACCGGTTGTCGACGCTGACGCTGACGAACTGTGACACCCACGACAACGTGCCGCCGAAGGCGTTCCTGCCAACCGTGTTGCTGGCCCGGGCCGGACTGCTTGCCCGCATCCTGCCGCCGTTGACGAGGAACGTGACGAGGGCTCGTAAGCTGTTGTACGGCACCGGGTATCAGAACGTGCGTTCGCTACCGGAAGAGGTCGTGGCGGCGTACGTCGAGCCGCTGCTCGGCACCCGCGACCGCGCGTTGCTCTTCCAGCGCTGGATCGCGTCGCTGAATCCGCGCGACCTGCTCGCGGTCGAGTCGGACCTCGCGGCGCTCGAGGTGCCCACACTCATCGTGTGGGGCACCGGAGACCTGTTCTTCCGGACCCCGTGGGCCTACCGGCTCCGCGATCTCATTCCGGGAGCCCGGGAAGTCGTGGAGATCCGGGGTGGCAAGTTGTTCTTCCCCGACGAGCGTTCACGCGAACTGGTCGTCGAACTGCGCAGATTCTGGGCGGCCCGGTCCTGAGCCTGGTTCAGCAGCCTGGTTCAGCGCAGCGGGTCGAAATGCCGCATGACGGCGGGAACCTCGCCGCCGGTCATGGAGTCGGCCATCATGCGTCCGGTGAGCGGCCCCAGGGCGATGCCCCACATGCCGTGGCCGCCCGCCACGTGCACACGGGGGGAGCGGGTGGCGCCGACGAGCGGAAGCCCGTCGGTGGTGCAGGGCCGGGATCCGACCCACTCCTCCTGACGCGACTCCCAGTCGATGCCGGTGAACATGGGCGTCGCGGCCGCGATGATCGCCTGTACCCGGCGCGGATCGAGAGGTGCGTCGGGACTGCGGAATTCCATCATTCCGGCGACGCGGAAACGGTCGTGCAGCGGGGTGCACGCCACCCGCTGGGTGGGGAAGTAGATCGGGTTCTTCGGCATCTGCTCGGGCTGGACGCTGAAGCTGTACCCGCGGCCGGCCTGCACCAGGGCGCGGACACCGAACGGGCGGGCGAGAGTATTGAGGTGTGCGCCGCCGGCGAGGACGACGGAATCGGCGGTCACCGTGTCGCCGGAAGCCGCGACCAGTCGGACGTCCGACTGCCCCCGATCCTGCACCGCCACCACGTCGAAGCCGGACCTGATCTCGCCGCCCCGGGCGCGGACCGCGTCGGCGAGCGAATGCACGAAGCGCGGTGGGTCGATGAAGCGCTGGTTGCGCAGCCGCAGCCCGGAGTGCACGCCGTCGCCGAGACTCGGCTCGAGAGAATGAATCTCGTCCCGGTCGACGCGGTCGTATTCGACCTCGCCGCCCGCGGCCTCGACGTGCCGGAACTCGTCGACGAGCGCCTCGCGGTCCTCGTCCGACTTGAACGCGGTGAGGAACGGGTCGGCGAGATGCGTGTGCTCCCGGACGCCGCCGTCCGCGAGTTCGTCGTAGGCGCCCAGGGAGATCCGGTTGACGTCGGCGTACACCTTCATCGCGTCCGCCCACCGGGAAGGCGTGCAGTGCCGGGCGAAACCGACGAGGAAACGCACCAGCCGCAGATCCGTCGTGAACGGAACGTAGACCGGCGAGGACGGATTCAGCATCGCGCGCAGGCCGTACCGCAGCACGGCCGGCTCGGGCAGCGGCAGCGTCAATGCCGGTGCGAGCCAACCCGCATTGCCCCACGACGCATCCGCCGCGACACCCGCACGGTCGACGACGGTGACGCGCACGCCACGCTCCTGGAGGAACCACGCCGTGGACAATCCGACGACGCCTGCTCCGACGATCGCGACATGGTCAGGGCGCTGCACTGTGCTCATGACTCCATGATCGGCGGGCGACGGAGCCGGGGCAGTAGCCGTTCGGCCAATTCCGGACAGCGCCCCCTGTGCAATCGGCCAGGGGTCACAAATCCCGCAGTCCCGTCAGCTTCAGGTGCAGCATCAGGATGAGCCGGGTGTCGGCGTCGGCCAGGTCCACGTCGCACGAACCGACGCAGCGCCGCAGCCGATTCCTCAGCGTGTTGGGATGCACGTGCAGCGCGGCGGCGGCATCGGCGACGTCGCCGCCGTGCGCCAGGAAGGCGCGGGCAGTGGCGACGAGATCGGTGCCGTGCTGCTCGTCGTGCCGGGTGAGCGCGGCGAGCGGGGTGAGCTCGCCCAGGCCGTCGAAGATGTCGGCGACGCGCAACGCCAGCACGGACGCGAGACTGTCCCGCATCGTCCCGGCGACACCACCGGACCGGGCGTGCTGCAGCACGGTGAGCACCCGGTCGGCGTCCCCGCGCGACAGGTGCGCCTGGCTGGCCGTGCTCACCTCGCGTCCGACGGCGACCACGAACGTAGCCCCGCTGCGGGCGCGACCGAGAAAGTCCTCCGCGAGGCGCCGGACGTCCTTCTCCGACGCGGCGATGACCACGTAGATGACGTCGTCGAGTTGCGCGGCGACCGAATCGACCGCCAGCGTGTCGAGGTACAGGCCGAGGGAGGCGAGTAAACCGGAGGGCAGCGGGCGCCCGATCGCGACGGGGGCGGCCGCCGCGACCGTCAGCCGTCCCTCCAGCCGGAGGTCGTCGGCGGCACGGAAAGCGGACTCGCCGCCGTTGATCAGCGCACGAACGCGGTCGACCTGCATCCGGCGCGTCACGTCCACCCGTTCCCGCTCCGCCGCGATGTGCTCGGCGACGACCGGGACCGCGGACCGCAGGATCGATTCCTGTTCCGGGGTGGGGGCCGACGTCATCGCCGCCCAGATCGACCCGACCGACCGTCCCGCGTCCCGCACCGCGATCACCGCGCGGGGAGTCATGTTCGGCAGTCGCATGTCCACGTAGAAGACGTCGGTGTCCCGATGCAGACGCTCGAAGACGCCCGCGTCCTCGAGGAGTTGCCGGTACTTCCCGGGCACCTGCCGTCCCAGGATGGTCTCGATGCGCGCTTGGTCCACGGCCTGCTCGCCGCTCGAATAGGCCAGGACCGTCGAGTTCTCGTCCTCGATCGTGATCGGGGCCCCGATCAGCTCGGCCAGCGACCCCGCCACCGTGAACAGGTCTTCACCGCGCAGGTCCATGGGTGCGAGCCTAGTTGCCGGACGCGATCCGGCAGGGTCTTCGCCGCGGTCCGTGTCCTCGAGACACGGGCCTCTTCGGTCCTGGCGGTGGCCACCCGTCACGGGCATTGTGGGGGTATGGCGGCGACGCAGGGCGGAACCGGAACGATGACCGCGTGGCGCGTGGTCGCTCCGGGGCCCGTGGCGGGCCACCCGCTGGAACGGGGCCGCGAGCGAATCCCCGAGCCGGGACCGGGCGATCTTCTCGTGAAGGTCCTGGCGTGCGGAGTGTGCCGCACCGACCTGCACGTGACGGAGGGGGATCTCCCCGTGCACCGGCCCCGGGTGATTCCCGGCCACGAGGTGGTGGGAGAGGTTGCCGCGCTGGGTGATTCGGTGGCCGGGTCCTTCGCCGTCGGGGACCGGGTGGGCATCGCGTGGCTCCGGCACACGTGCGGACAGTGCGCGGCCTGCCTGCGCGGCGCGGAGAACCTGTGCAGGCAGTCGCAGTACACGGGATGGGACGCGGACGGCGGGTACGCCGAGTTCGCGACGGTCCCGGCCGGCTACGCGCTGCACCTGCCGGAGGGGTACACGGACACCGAACTCGCCCCGCTGCTGTGCGCCGGGATCATCGGCTACCGGGCACTCGAACGTGCCGCGGTCCCCGTCGGCGGCGCGCTCGGCATCTACGGGTTCGGCGGCAGTGCGCACCTCACCGCCCAGGTCGCGCTGGCGCGCGGCGCCCGGGTACACGTCATGACACGAGGGGCGGAGGCCCGGGCGCTGGCGGAGCGACTCGGGGCGTCATCCGTGCAGGGCGTGCGCGACACACCGCCGGAGCCCCTCGACTCCGCGATCCTGTTCGCCCCGGTCGGCGACCTGGTGCCCGTCGCGATGGAGGCGCTCGCCGACGGCGGCACCCTCGCCGTCGCCGGAATCCACCTCACCGACATCCCCGCGCTCGAGTATCAGCGGCACCTGTTCCGGGAACGTCAGATCCGCAGCGTCACCGCCAACACCCGTTCGGATTCCGTCGAATTCCTGCGCATCGCAGCGGAACACCGGCTGAGCATCGACACCCACCCGTACCCACTCGACCACGCCGACCGGGCCCTGAAGGACCTGGCGGTCGGAAAGTTCAGCGGTGCAGCAGTTCTCGAGCCGTAGAGGGAGAGAGATATGAGCGAACAAGCAGGGTCACCCGTCGTCGTCGGTATCGACGGTTCCCGGGCCGCGCTCGACGCGGCGCGCTGGGCCGCGGGCGCGGCGGCCCGGCTCGGCGCCCCGCTCCTGCTCGCCCACACGTACCCGGACGAGGCCACGTTCTACAACGGCACCGCGATGATGATCGACGCCCAGTTCATCCAGGAACTGCGCGAGGACGGCAACACGATGCTCGACGCCGCCACCGCCGCCGCCCTGCAGGATCAGCCCGGCCTCGCCGTCGAGCGCGACGTCCGATCCGGGACCGCGGCGTCCCACCTGATCGAGCTGTCGCGGGCGGCGCGGATCGTCGCGGTCGGCGCGCAGGGTGCGGGTGCGGTCACCGACTACCTCCTCGGATCCACGGTCCTGCGGACGGTCAACCACGCGCACAGCCCGGTCGCGGTGGTCCGGGGAGCGCCTGCGCCGGCCTCACCGGACGCCCGCCCGATCGTCGTCGGCGTCGACGGCAGCCAGGTCAGCGAGAACGCCGTCGAGGAGGCGTTCGCGCTCGCGTCCGCGTTCGGGGTCGGTCTGGACGCGGTGCACGCGTGGAGCGGAGAGAAGCAGCACGGGCTCGCGCACGCGTCGAAGTACGTCGACTGGGCCGCCTACGAGGAAGGGGAGAAGGCCGTCGTGTCCGAATGCCTCGCCGGCGCCCGCGACGAGTATCCCGACGTGCCGGTGACCGAGGTTTCGACGCAGGGGGCGTCCGCCGACGTCCTACTGCGGCATGCGGCGACCGCGCAACTGCTGGTCGTCGGTAGCCACGGCCGGGGCAAGGTGATGGGTGCCCTGCTCGGATCCGTCAGCCAGAATCTCGTGCATCACGCTCCCTGCCCCGTCCTCGTCTGCCGGACTCGGCAGTGATGCCGGGATAGGCTCCTGTCATGGCTGGGGTCGAGGGTGTCCTGCTCGATATCGACGGTGTGCTGGTTACTTCGTGGCATCCGATCGACGGTGCCGCCGCCGCGGTGCGGGAGGTGCGCGAGCGCGGACTCGCGTGCGCGTACCTCACCAACACGACGTCGAGGACGTGCGACGAGATCGCCGACGCCCTCCGGTCGGCAGGCATCGAAGCCGACTCCGACGAGATCGTCACCGCGGCGCGGCTCACCGCCGAGTACGTCCGGTCGACCTATCCCGGGTCGCGGGCCTGGGTCCTCAACAGCGGCGACATCACCGCCGATCTGTCCGGGATCGAACTGGACGACGAGAACCCGGAGGTGGTGATCCTCGGCGGCGCCGGGCCCGAATTCACCCACGGCGCACTCAGCCGCGTGGTCGAGTTGATGCTCGACGGCGTCCCCGTCGTCGCGATGCACCGGGGCACCACGTGGGCCACCCACGACGGGCTGCGCATCGACACGGGCACCTACCTCCCCGGGATGGAGGAGGTCGCGGGAACCAACGTCGTGTCGGTCGGCAAGCCGTCGCTCGCCGCGTTCCTCACCGCCACCGATCTGATGGGTACGGGACCGGACGTGACGATGATGGTCGGCGACGACCTGACGGGTGACGTTCTGGCCGCGCAGCGGGTGGGACTCACCGGTGTACTGGTGCGGACGGGCAAGTTCCGCCAGTCGATTCTGGACCTCGTCGCGCAGCGACCGGACCACGTCGTCGACTCGGTCGCGCAGCTGCCCAAGCTCCTCGACGAACTCGCCTGAGCGGGGTCCGGGACTAACCGGCCCGGAGCGGGTACTCTCGCGGCGAATCCTCCAATTCGACGTTCCCAGAAGGAGCTTCCATGCTCGCTGTCTCCACCCCCGTCACCTCGACCGCCTCGGCATCGCGCACTCGTATCTCGTCTCTGTTCGGCCGACGGCTGGCACGTGTGGGAGCGGCGATGGCCGTGGGTCTGGGCGTCGCGGCGGGAATCTCGGTGGCCGGCGCAGGCGTCGCCGGTGCCGCCCCCGTCAACTGCGTCTCCCCGCCGTCGGCCAACGACGTCCAGGTGTCGGACACCGCGAGCTGCGGCGCCAAGGCGACCGAGGCCGGCACCGCCCACGCGATGGCCGCGGACAGCGGCACCGCGGTGAGTGTCGCCAACGGGCACAGCGGCGCCACCACGTACGCCAACGGATACGGAACGTCGCTCGGTGCGTCGACGGGCTCGGGTCAGGCGTACGCCGTCTCGCTCGGCGGCGGCATCGCCCGTTCGGGCGCGGCCGACGGCACCACCACTGTCGCGATCGCGGGCTGGGGTTCGGGTGCGACGGCCGACGCGAACGGCGTCGACTGCGTCGGCGCGCTGTCCCTCGCCTTCAACCTGAACACCGGTCAGGTCTGCGCGATGCGCTGATCGCCCCGCACAGCGCTTCCGTCCCGACCTTGCACTCACCCTGTTCGAGTGCTAAAAATGCACTTGGCACTCGCCACGGGTGAGTGCCAGGTCGGGACGGTGAGACCGGGAACCACAGACACCCCTGGTCGTCCGTCGCGGGCACCGAACTCGGCCGAAGGCGTAAATGAGGCGACCCGACTAGCGGTCGCCTTGTGTGTCACCCCCAATCCGGAGGATCACTTCGCAATGGCCAAGATCATCGCGTTCGACGAAGAGGCCCGTCGCGGCCTCGAGCGGGGACTCAACGCCCTCGCCGACGCAGTCAAGGTGACGTTGGGCCCCAAGGGTCGCAACGTCGTGCTCGAGAAGAAGTGGGGCGCTCCCACGATCACCAACGATGGCGTGTCCATCGCCAAGGAGATCGAGCTCGAGGACCCCTACGAGAAGATCGGTGCCGAGCTGGTCAAGGAGGTCGCCAAGAAGACTGACGACGTCGCCGGCGACGGAACCACCACCGCTACCGTTCTCGCCCAGGCTCTCGTCCGTGAGGGCCTCCGCAACGTCGCTGCCGGCGCCAACCCGCTGGGTCTGAAGCGCGGCATCGAGAAGGCCGTCGAGGCCGTCACCGTGCGTCTGCTCGAGACCGCCAAGGAGATCGACACCAAGGAGCAGATCGCTGCTACCGCTGGTATCTCCGCAGGCGACCCGTCCATCGGCGAGCTCATCGCCGAGGCCATGGACAAGGTCGGCAAGGAAGGCGTCATCACGGTCGAGGAGTCCAACACCTTCGGCCTGCAGCTCGAGCTCACCGAGGGCATGCGCTTCGACAAGGGCTACATCTCGGCGTACTTCGCCACCGACCCGGAGCGTCAGGAAGCCGTCCTCGAGGACGCGTACATCCTGCTCGTGAGCTCCAAGATCTCCACGGTCAAGGACCTGCTGCCGCTGCTGGAGAAGGTCATCCAGTCCGGCAAGCCGTTGGTCATCATCGCCGAGGACGTCGAGGGCGAAGCCCTGTCCACCCTGGTGGTCAACAAGATCCGTGGCACCTTCAAGTCCGTGGCCGTCAAGGCTCCCGGCTTCGGTGACCGTCGCAAGGCTCAGCTCGCCGACATCGCCATCCTCACCGGTGGCGAGGTCATCAGCGAAGAGGTCGGCCTCTCCCTGGAGACCGCCGGACTCGAGCTGCTCGGCCAGGCACGCAAGGTCGTCATCACCAAGGACGAGACCACCATCGTCGAAGGCGCGGGAGACCCCGAGGCCATCGCCGGTCGCGTGTCCCAGATCCGCGCCGAGATCGAGAACAGCGACTCCGACTACGACCGCGAGAAGCTGCAGGAGCGCCTGGCCAAGCTGGCCGGTGGCGTTGCAGTCATCAAGGCCGGCGCTGCCACCGAGGTGGAGCTCAAGGAGCGCAAGCACCGCATCGAAGATGCCGTGCGTAACGCCAAGGCTGCCGTCGAAGAGGGCATCGTCGCCGGTGGTGGCGTGGCTCTGCTGCAGTCGGCTCCCGCACTGGACGACCTGAAGCTCGAAGGTGACGAGGCCACGGGTGCGAACATCGTTCGCGTCGCCCTCGAAGCACCGCTGAAGCAGATCGCCTTCAACGCGGGCCTCGAGCCCGGCGTCGTTGCCGAGAAGGTTCGCAACCTGCCCGCAGGTCACGGCCTCAACGCCGCGAACAACGAGTACGGCGACCTGCTCGAAGCCGGCATCAACGACCCGGTCAAGGTCACCCGCTCCGCGCTGCAGAACGCAGCGTCCATCGCGGCTCTGTTCCTGACCACCGAGGCCGTCGTCGCCGACAAGCCGGAGAAGGCCGGAGCGCCCGTGGGCGACCCGACCGGCGGCATGGGCGGTATGGACTTCTAAAGGCGGCTACGCCTCCCGTGCGTGGCTGAGGAGTCCCCGGACTCGTTTCCCACTCACGGGCACGAAGTGCTCCGAAAGAGCCCGGGACACCAACTGGTGTCCCGGGCTCTTTTCGTCGTCTCAGTGTCCGGCAGGCATCAGCATCCAGGCGGCGAGGTAGACGAGGGCCGCGGTGCCGCCGGTGACCAGGGTGGCCACCACGGTGAGCAACCGGACGAGGTTGACGTCCACCGAGAAGTATTCGGCGACGCCGCCGCAGACGCCTGCGAGCATCTTCTGGCTGTCGGAACGGGTGAACTGGCGGGGAGTGTTGCTGTCGAATGTCATGCCTCCATCCTGTTCGCCGAAACCGGCCGGCACATCGGGATGTACCCCGATCTCCACCCTGGTCTTTCACCCTGAGCAGCGGCGACGCGCCGAAGCACTCGATATCCCACACTTCGGTTCGAATTGGTGTAACACTGAAAACTTTTGTTTGCATTATTTCTATTTCTGGACAAATGGGATTCGTGTAGCACGGCCAAAGAAGAGATGTGCGAAATTCGCCAACTCTTCGTTTCTTCGGCGGGAAATTCGAGGGCAACGACAAGAAAAGGTCCGGAAACGGTGAAGCGAAGTATGTTCTGTCGCTCTTCGATTACGGGAACGGGAAGTCGGGGGTCGAGGTCTCGGCGTATCCCCTGTTCGCGCGGCGTGTTTCGAAGGTAATTGAGGATTAGCCGGTGTCCAAACAACGGTTCTTCGTTAAGTCAACGATCGCAAATGTTTACCACTTCGTGCTTATTCGCAGCGAAATCTCGGGTACAAATGACGGAGCCCCTGATCGCAGGGGGAGTTCGAAAATCCACTGCGTCGAATAGGAGTAATACTATGTCCGACAGCCTTCTGGGTCTGCTCGAAGCGCTCACCACACTGATCGGCTTCCTCGGGTCCGTCGGGGGATAGGGACACCCCGTTTCGACCCCACTTCTGAACGAGAGCTGGAGTTCACATGACATCATGTGGGCTCCAGCTCTCGCCTCTACGGAGTCGGGCAGGCGACGTCGCAGCGAAGGAGAACGATGGTCAACCGCACTGCAGCGGGTAAGTACGGGGTGCGCTTGGCGCTCGCGGTCGCTCTGACGACGGCCATTCCGTGCCTCGGGGTCCAGGCGTCCGCTTCCGCCGATCCCGCCGAAGACGCCACTGTCGCGGCCGGCGGCTCCCACCTGGTGAGCACCGACCCGATCGACGACCGGCAGTCGACCATTCACGTGTACTCGGCCTCCATGGACCGGGAGATTCCGCTGCGGGTGATCACTCCCGCGGACACGAGCGCCCCGAGGCCGACGCTGTACCTGCTCAACGGTGCGGGCGGCGGCGAGGACTCCGCGACGTGGCAGGCCCGGACCGACGTCGTCGACTTCTTCGCCGACAAGAACGTCAACGTCGTCACGCCCATGGAGGGCGCATTCAGTTACTACACCGACTGGGAGCAGACCGACCCCGAACTGGGCAACAACAAGTGGACGACGTTCCTCACGCAGGAACTTCCGCCGATCGTCGACTCCGCGCTCGACACCAACGGCGTCAACTCGATCGCCGGCATCTCGATGGCCGGTAGCTCCGTGCTGAGCCTGGCGCAGTCGGCGCCAGACCTGTACCAGAGCGTCGGCGCCTACAGCGGGTGCGCGATGACCAGCACCGACCCCGGCCGCGCGTACGTACAGATGGTCGTCGAGGGTCGTGGCGGCGGTGACACCTCCAACATGTGGGGTCCTGAAAACGGTCCCGGCTGGGCCGCCAACGACCCGTACATCAACGCGGAGAAGCTGCGCGGACTCGACATCTACGTCAGCAACGGATCCGGGCTGCCCGGGGCGGGCGATCAGCTGAACGCACCGGGAATCAACGGCGACGTCGGAACGCTCGCCAACCAGATCCTCGTCGGCGGCGTCATCGAGGCCGCCACGAACCAGTGCACCCACGCGCTGGCGGACAGGCTGAACGAACTGCAGATTCCCGCGACGTTCGACTTCCGGCCCACCGGCACCCACTCCTGGACCTACTGGCAGGAAGACCTGCACAAGTCGTGGCCGATGCTCGCCGCGTCGATCGGCCTGTAGCGTCCGGTCTCGGAACAGAATCGACCCCCGCAGATCCCGGATCTGCGGGGGTCGAGCCGTCTAGTCTGACGAAGTGGAGACAGTACCGATCCAGATGCCCGACGGAACCACCACTCCGGTTCGCCTGTTTCCCGGCCCGGACGACGCCCCCGTGGTCGTGGTGTTTCCCGGCCTGGGAATTCCCGCCGGCTACTACGAACCCTTCGCCGAGGAACTCGTGTCCCGGGGATTCAACGCGGCGATCGGCGAACTCCGCGGCCAGGGCGACAGCCGCCCCCGCCCGAGCAGCGACAGCACGTACGGCTACCACGAACTGGTGGCCCTCGACTTTCCCGCGATCTTCGAGGTGGTGCGGGAACGTTTTCCGGCCGCGACGCCGTTCCTGCTCGGGCACAGCATGGGCGGTCAGCTCGGCGTGATGTACGGGGCACGGATCCGGGGCAGGCTCGGCGGGATCGTGCTCGTCGCGTCCGGGTCGCCGTATCACCGCGGGTTCCCAGGGATCCACGCCCCGCGGATGCTCGTCGGCGCCGCGGCGATGTCGATGACCGCCAACCTGGCCGGGTTCTGGCCCGGCGACAAACTGGACATCGGCGGGTTCGGACGGCAGTCGAAGGTGCTGATCACCGACTGGTCGCGATTCGCCCGCACCGGCAGGATCGAACCCGACGGCGCCGACATCGACTACGAGGAACGCATCGGCCGGCTGAAACTGCCGGTGCTGTCCGTGACCGTCGAAGGGGACGATCTGGCTCCGGAATCGGCGGCGAAGAACCTCCTCGCGAAACTCCCGAACGCGGACGTCACGCTGTGGCACCAGCCGCAACCGCTCGGCCACAACGGGTGGATCCGCGAGCCCGCGAGCACCGTCGACCGGATCGTCGACTGGATCCACGACCACACCTGACCTGTGAGTACTTATTAACCGCCGGCGGTTAAGAAGTACTCACAGGTGGGGTCAACGGGTGAGCTGCTCCCACAGGAACGTGAACGTGAGCGCCGATTTGAATGCGGCCTGCGCGTTGTCGGCGGCCCCGCCGTGCCCGCCTTCGATGTTCTCGTAGTACCAGACCTCGTGGCCCTGCTCTTCCAGCAGCGCCGTCATCTTGCGGGCGTGGCCGGGATGGACGCGATCGTCGCGGGTGGAGGTGGTGACGAGGATCGGCGGGTAGTCCGCCGCCGGATCGGCGTTCTGATACGGCGAGTACTCGCCGATGAACTTCCAGTCGTCCGGGTTGTCCGGATCGCCGTACTCGGCCATCCACGACGCCCCGGCGAGCAGCAGGTGATACCGCTTCATGTCGAGGAGCGGAACCTGGCACACGATCGCGCCGAACAGTTCCGGGTAGCGGGTGAGCATGACGCCCATGAGCAGTCCGCCGTTGCTGCCGCCCTGGATCCCGAGTTGCTTCGACGTGGTGATGCCCCGGGCCACGAGGTCGCGGGCGACGGCGGCGAAGTCCTCGAACGCCTTGTGCCGACCCTCCCGCACCGCCTGGGTGTGCCATGAGGGGCCGTACTCGCCGCCGCCGCGGATGTTCGCGACCACGTACGCGCCGCCGCGTTCGAGCCACGCGAACCCGACCGACCCGCTGTACCCGGGGACCATCGAGTTCTCGAAGCCGCCGTACCCGTACAGCATGGTGGGGCAGGGTCCGGTCACGTCGTCGCGGCGCACGACGAAGTAGGGGATCTCGGTTCCGTCGTCGGACACCGCGAAGTGCTGCGACACCGACATGCCGTCCGCGTCGAAGAACGAGGGCGCCTGCTTGACGGGTTCGAGCGCGCCCCCGACCGAGCCGTACAGCAGCGTCGCCGGTGTGGTGAATCCGCTGGAGTTGACGAAGAAGTCGTCGCTGGTGCGCGGGTCGGTGCTGATGATCCCGCTCGCGGTGAGTTCCGGGACACCGTCGAGCGGCTTCTCCTCCCACCCGGTGTCGTTGGGCGTGAGCACCGACAGCTTGGTCTGCACGTCCGACAGCCGCACGAGGAGGAGGTGGTTCCGGGTCCACGTTCCCTGTTCGAGGGACGTGTGCTCGTCCGGGGTGAACAGCGGCGTCAGCTCACGGGACCCGGCGAGGAAGTCGGCGTAGTTCGCGGCGAGCAGCGACCCGGCCGGGTAGACGGTGCCGTCCACCTCCCAGTCGGTGCGCGGACGGATGGTCAACCACTCGCGGTACACGGACGAGCCCGCGTCGTCGGGGGTGTCGATCCGGACTTTCGACCCGTCGGGGAGCAGTTCGTAGCGTTCGGAGTTGTAGAAGTCCATCGACCGGCCGACGAAGTGCCGCTCGTACCCGGGGGTGTCGTCGTACGACGCGCCGACGGACACATCGGTGGTCTCGCCCTCGAAGACGGTGACCGCCTCGGTGAACGGTGTGCCGCGATGCCAGCGCTTCGCGATTCGCGGGTAGCCGGAGTCGGTCATCGAGCCCTCGCCGAAGTCGGTCCCGACGTACACGGTATCCTTGTCGATCCAGCTGATGCTGGTCTTCGCCTCGGGGACGTCGAACGCGTGGTCGCCGCCGACGAATTCGCGCGTCTCGAGGTCGAATTCTCGCACCACGGACGCGTCGGCGCCGCCGCGCGAGAACGACAGCAGGGCACGTGACTGCTCGGGTCGCAGCACGCTCGCGCCTGCCCACACCCAGTTCTCGCCCTCCCGTTCGGCGAGTGCGTCGACGTCGAGCAGGACGTCCCACTCGGGGTTGTCGGTGCGGTACTGCTCGAGGGTGGTGCGCCGCCAGATGCCGCGCTTGTGTTCGCCGTCGCGCCAGAAGTTGTACAGGTACTCGCCGCGCATGCCCGCGTAGGGGATCCGGTCGTCCGTGTCGAGCACGTCCAGGATCCGGCTCTCCAGCGCGGAGAACCCGGCGTTCTCGGTGTACTCGGCGAGCGTGCGGGCGTTGCGCTCCCGCACCCAGTCGAGTGACCGTTCCGCGGTGACATCTTCGAGCCAGAGGAAGGGATCCGTCATGGCGCCATTCTTGCAGGCGGTGTCGTGCCTGGTCGCGGCGGCAAAGGTGTGACGCATGAGGCTACCCGCGGGTAACGCGACCGCGTGGAGACAGCGAATCGGGACGGGACTACCCTGAACAACCGTGACCTCACACTATGACGTCGTTGTCCTCGGAGCCGGTCCCGGTGGGTACGTCGCTGCTATCCGCGCGGCACAACTCGGACTGAGCACTGCCATCATCGAGCAGAAGTACTGGGGCGGTGTGTGCCTGAACGTGGGCTGCATCCCCTCGAAGGC